>MEQZ01000065.1 GCA_001770425.1 Betaproteobacteria bacterium RIFCSPLOWO2_02_FULL_65_20
GTTCCGTCGCTTCCCGGGTGCCATACCCAGGCGAGGTCGCTCGACGAGTTAATGTCCCGGATCCGCGAGGCCATCGAGCTCTGCCTCGAGATTCAGGGGCAGTCGCCAGAAGATCTGGATTTTGTCGGCGTTCAACGGGTGACGGTCGAGGCATGACCGTTCTACCCAGCGTTACCGGCAAGGACCTCATTGCCGCGCTGAAAAAGGCTGGGTTTGAGGTGGTGCGTATAAAGGGCAGTCACCACTTTCTTCAGCACGCTGATGGTCGAACTACCGTTGTGGCCCTGCACGCTGGCGAAACCATTGGTCCTGGTCTACTTGCGAAAATCCTTCGCGATTGCAAAATGAGTCGCGAAGAACTGCACGATCATCCGTAGCAGGGTTCCCATGCGCGACCGCCGGGCTCTAACCGCACGCCGCACCCGGACGCGCCGGAAGCGTTGTGCCATCGTCAATCGCTGTGCTCGGCCCGCCGGTGGGCGTGGACGTTGAACGGATGCCTGCGGACGATGGTTTCCTCGCGGTCGGCGCCCGTGGAGATCATGTCCACCGGCACCCCGCAGATCGCCTCGATGCGCTCCAGGTACGCGCGCGCTTTGGCCGGCAGATCCGCGTAACTCTTAACGCCGACGGTTGTTTCGCTCCATCCCGGCATGCTCTCGTACACCGGCACGCAGGAGGCGGCATCTTCCGCGCCGGACGGCAGCA
This sequence comes from Betaproteobacteria bacterium RIFCSPLOWO2_02_FULL_65_20, assembly GCA_001770425.1. Lineage (GTDB taxonomy): Bacteria > Pseudomonadota > Gammaproteobacteria > Burkholderiales > SG8-39 > JACQTO01. The sequence continues at coordinate 709 of MEQZ01000065.1, forward strand.
TGTCGGTGAGCGTCCCGTTGACGCGGTAACCCACGCAGACCTTGATCTCCTCCATGCCGTCCAGTACGTCCAGCTTGGTCACGCAAAAACCGGATACGCCGTTTATCTGGATCGAGCGCTTCATCGCCGCCGCGTCGAACCAGCCGCAGCGCCGCGGCCTGCCCGTGGTGGCGCCGTACTCCTGGCCCCGCTCGCGCAAGAGCTCGCCGGTGCTGTCTACCAGTTCGGTCGGGAACGGCCCGCCGCCGACGCGCGTCGTATACGCCTTGGTGATGCCCAGTATGTAATGCAGCAGGCCCGGGCCCACGCCGGCACCGGCCGCCGCCGCACCGGCGACGCAGTTGGATGAGGTCACGAACGGATAGGTGCCGTGATCCACGTCGAGCAGCGAACCCTGCGCGCCTTCGAACAGCAGGCTCTTTCCCGCGCTGCTCGCGTCGTACAGCGCGCGCGAGACGTCGGTGACCAGCGGCGCCAGGCGCTCCTTCAGGGCCAGCGCCTCGTCGTGCGTGCGCTGAAAATCGACCGCCTGGGCTCCGAGATACTTCGTGAGAACGAAGTTGTGGAAATCGAGCAGCTCGCGCAGCTTCGCCGCGAAACGATCCGGCACCAGCAGGTCCTGCAGACGGATTGCGCGCCGCGCGACCTTGTCTTCATAGGCCGGTCCGATGCCGCGGCCGGTAGTGCCGATCTTGTCCGAACCCTTCCTCGCCTCGCGGGCGATGTCGATTGCCGCGTGGTAGGGCAGGATCAGCGTGCAGGCTTGCGATATCCGCAGCCTGCTCCTCACGTCCACGCCGGCTGCCTCGAGCTCGTCAATCTCCGCGATGAGCGCCTGCGGCGACAGCACCACGCCGTTGCCGATGTAGCAGGTCACCCCGGTGCGCAGTATCCCCGCCGGCACAAGGTGCAGCACCGTCTTCCTGCCGGCGATCACCAGCGTGTGTCCGGCGTTGTGCCCGCCCTGGAACCGCACCACGCCCTGTGCATGGTCGGTGAGCCAGTCGACGATCTTGCCCTTGCCCTCGTCGCCCCACTGGGTTCCGATTACGACTACGTTCTTGGCCATTTCAGTCCAGTTTCCTTACCTGCCATTTTCCGTCCACCCGAGCCAGTTCGCGGTCGCATGCCCCCGCGCCGCAGCCTTCGTGGCCGGGCAGTTCGACGACGACCACCTCGCCCCCGTCGCGCAGGCGTTCGATTTGCGCGACCAGGGCGGGATCCTCCGCATGCGGCGCGCGGATACCCATGGGATCCGGCATCGCAGGGGCGACCTGGGCCAAATCGCGCAAGTCCATGGAAAAGCCCGTTGCCGGCCGCGCGCGACCGAACGCCTTGCCCACCTCATCATAGCGCCCGCCGAGCGCCACCGCGTTCGGCCACCCGGGTGCATAGGCGGAAAACACCACGCCCGAGTGGTAGCGATACCCGCGCAGGTCCGCCAGATCGATGGAAACCGGCAGTCCGTTGTCACGCGAGAGGCACGCCAGATCATCGAGCGCGGCGAGAATCTCCGGGTGACCCGGCAGCGCCGCGCGCGCCAGCGCGAGAACGGAGGCATCGCCGTAGAGGCCGGGCAGCGAGCGCAGCGCCTGGCGCGTAACGCGGTCCAGGCCCGCGGTCAGCGCCTGGATACCGGGTACATCCTTCGCCTCCAGCGCCTCGTGCAGCTGCGCCTCCAGATCCGCGCCGACGCCGCCTCGCTGGCACAACGCCCGGAACACGGCGACATGGCCGAGATCCAGGCGCGCGCCCCGGATCTCGCACGCAGACAGCGCTCGCAGCAGCAAGCCCTGGATCTCGAGATCGCTTTCGACGCCGGCGTGGCCATAGATCTCGGCACCGATCTGGAGCGGCTCGCGCGTGGCATTGAGACCCCGCGACCGCGTGTGCAGCACGCTTCCCGCATAGCACAGGCGCGCGACGCCTTCGCGGTTCAGAAGGTGCGCATCGATGCGCGCCACCTGCGGCGTGATGTCGGCGCGCACGCCCATCATGCGCCCGGTGAGCTGGTCGACGAGCTTGAAGGTGCGCAGGTCCAGATCGTGGCCGGTGCCGGTGAGCAGCGACTCGAGGTATTCGAGCAGCGGCGGTATCACCAACTCGTAGCCGTGCACACGGAACAGTTCGAGCAGCGTCCCGCGCAGCCGCTCCACTCGCCGCGCCTCGGGCGGCAGGATGTCCTCCATGTGCTCGGGCAGAAGCCAGTTGCGCATGCCTAGCTTGCGAAATACAGCAGCACCAGCCCCAGCAGCATCGACGACAGTCCGAAGAAACGGATCTGGCCGTCCGTAAACTGGGTAATGCGGCGGAACGCCTCGCGCCACACCGAAGGAATGAGAAAAGGCAGCACGCCTTCGATCACCAGCATGAGCGCGAAGGCCATGAGGAACATCGTTGCCACGGCCTTACTTGCTGCCTTTGCCCGGGCTCTTCAGGTACTTGAAAAAGTCCGCGTTGGGCTCCAACACAAGCACGTCGCTCTTGTTCTTGAACCCGGCGCGATAAGCCTCCAGGCTGCGGTAGAAGGAATAGAACTCCGGATTCTCGCTGAATGCCTTCGCGTAAACGGCCGAGGCCTTGCGATCACCATCGCCCTTGACCCGCTGGGCGTCGCGGTAAGCCTCGGCGATGATCACCTCGCGCGCGCGCTCGCCTTCCGCGCGGATCTTCTCGGCTGCGGAAAATCCCTCCGAGCGCAATTCCGCGGCGACGCTCTTTCTCTCGGCCTCCATGCGCCGGTAGACCGCCTCGCTCACTTCCTGCGGCAGTTCGACCCGTTTCAGCCGCACGTCGACGATGGCGACGCCGATCTTCTTCGCATCTTCGTCGACGCTGTCGCGCACCACGCGCATGATTTCCTCGCGCTCGCCGGACACCACGTCGTGTACCGTGCGCTTGCCGAACTCCTCGCGCAGCGCCGAATTGATGGTCTGGGCGAGCCTCGTCTGGGCCCGCGCCTCGTCACCCTGCACGCTGATGTAATACTGCTTGACGTCGACAATTCGCCATTTCACGAACGAATCGACCAGGAGATTCTTCTTTTCCGAGGTGATGAAGCGCTCCGTGTCGGGCGTGTCCATCGTCAGAATGCGGTTATCGAAAAAGCGCACGTTCTGGATAAACGGCCATTTGAAATTGAGCCCTGGGTCGGCGATGACCTCTCGGATCTCGCCGAGCTGGAACACGATCGCACGTTCGCGCTGGTCGACGGTGAACAGCGATGTCCACGCTAGCAGCATGAGCGCCGCGACGGCAACAAACACCACGCCCAGACGGTTGTTCATGGCCGGCCCTCCCTGTCGCGCGGGCGCAGCGTGTCGCGCGAGCGCGCTCCGGGATCGGGCGCCGGGGCGACGTCGCTCTGCTGCGGGCGAGCCGCCGCGGCCGCTTCGGGCAGCGCCGCGGCCCCCGACATCTGGATGATCTTGTCCAGCGGCAGATAAAGCAGGTTGGATCCGGCCTTGGCGTCGATCAGGATCTTCGAAGTCGATGACAGGATCTGCTGCACCGTGTCCAGATACATGCGCTCGCGCGTCACGACCGGCGCCTTGCTGTACTCGACCAGTATGGACTTGAAGCGCGCGGCCTCGCCCTCGGCATTGGCGACCACGCGCTGGCCGTAACCGTTCGCCTCTTCAAAAAGCCGCGACGCGGTACCGCGCGCCTTGGGCACGATGTCGTTGTAGTACGCCTGACCCTCGTTCTTCTGCCGTTCCAGGTCCTGCTTGGCGCGCACCGCATCGTCGAACGCCGCCTGCACCTGCTCCGGCGGCTGCGCGTTCTGCATCGTCACCTTGCTGACAAGGATGCCGGTCTTGTACCGGTCAAGAAGTTCCTGCATCGCCTTCTGCGACTGCACAGCGATCTGCTCGCGGCCCTCGTAGAGCACGAAGTCCATCTTGCTCTTGCCGACGATCTCGCGGAACGCGGTCTCCGCGGCCTGCATGACCGTGTCCTCGGGCCGCCGGTTGTTGAACAGATAATCCATCGGATCCTTGAGGATGTACTGGACCGCGAACTGGATGTCGATGATGTTCTCGTCGTCGGACAGCATCAGAGATTCGCGCAGCACCTTGGTCTTGACGTTGTTGCGGTAGCCGATTTCCACGGTGCGCACGCCCGACAGATCGACGATCTCGTGCGTCTGGAAGGGCGCGGGAAACCGCCAGTGCAGCCCCGCGCCGGTCACCTCGGAGAACTTGCCGAAGCTGAGGACCACGCCGCGCTGGCCCTCCACCACGATATAGAAACCACTCACGAGCCAGACCAGCAGGACGAGCCCGACCAGCAGGCCGGCACCGCCGCCCAGTTGACGGAAGCTTGGCATCTGGGCGGGGGCGCCTCCGCCTCCGGCTCCGCCACCGCCACCGCGGTTGAAAATGGCGTTCAGCTTCCGGTTGAAATTGCGCCAGAGCTCTTCGAGGTCGGGCGGACCATCGCCGCCGCCACCTCCGGGGCGCTTACCCCATTGCGGATCATTAAGGGACATAGTTTTGTGTTTCGATAACCTGTTGCGGTTCCGGCTGGTTGGCCGCGGATTTCGCCGTAGCGGCCTCGGTCAGGGCAAGTCGAAGGAGTTCGACGCCTTCGCCTGTTGCCGCACTGAGACGAACGCGGCAGATTTTACCATATTCGTCCCGCTCCAGGCCCGGTTCGAGGCCATTCAGGTCGATCTTGTTCCAGACGAGGATCTGCGGAATATCGGCGGCGCCGATCTCGCCCAGCACCTTGTTGACCTCGTCGATCTGGGCATCGCGGCTCGGGCTGGATGCGTCCACCACGTGCAGCAGCAGGTCCGCGTGGATGGTTTCCTCCAGCGTCGCCCGGAATGCCGCCACCAGCGTATGCGGCAGGTCCCGGATAAAGCCGACCGTGTCCGACACCACCAGCCGGCCGGCGCCCGGCACGTACACGCGCCGTGTGGTGGTATCCAGCGTGGCAAAAAGCTGGTCGGCGGCGTAGGCGCCTGCGTGCGCAAGGGCATTGAACAGCGACGATTTGCCGGCGTTGGTGTAGCCCACCAGCGACACCGACAACACCTGGCCGCGAACACGCGCCCGGCGCTGCACCAGCCGCTGGCGTTTCAGCCGCACGAGCTGGTCCTTGAGCGCCTTCACGCGCCTTGCAATGAGCCGCCGGTCGACTTCGATCTGCTTCTCGCCCATTCCGCCCAGCGTGCCGCGGCCGCCGCGCTGGCGCTCCAGGTGCGTCCAGCCGCGAACCAGCCGCGTCGCCAGATACTCGAGCTGCGCCAGCTCGACCTGCAGCTTGCCCTCGTGGCTCCTTGCCCGCTGGCCGAAAATCTCCAGGATGAGACTGACGCGGTCCAAAATCCGGCAGCCAAGCGTGGTCTCCAGGTTGCGCTGCTGCGCTGGAGAGAGTTCGTGATTGAAAATGACCAGACCCGCTGCGGCTTCGCTCGCGGCCGCCCGGATCTCCTCGACCTTGCCCGAGCCGGCGAAATGTTTCGGGTCGGGGCGGTCGCGCCGGCCGCGCACCAGCGCGCCGCATTCAACGCCCGCGCTCGACGCAAGCAGCTTGAGTTCTTCGAGCCGTTCGGCGGCGTCGCGCTCACCGAAGTCGAAGCTCACCAGCACCGCCTTGATTCTGCCTGCCTTGCTCTTGCTGCGGCCCGAGGGACGTTCGAACATCGCGTCAGGTCAGGAATTCATTGCGCAATCGCGCACGCAGTGAACTCCCGGGGGGCAATACCCACGCACATCAGGTGTCGGAGGGATGCTCGAAGGCGATGTTCACCGCGCGCGCGGGAACAACTGTGGAAATCGCGTGCTTGTAGACCATCTGGGTGACGGTGTTCTTCAGCAGCACGACGTACTGGTCGAACGATTCAATCTGCCCCTGGAGCTTGATGCCGTTGACCAGATAGATCGAAACCGGCACGTGCTCCTTGCGAAGCGTGTTGAGGAACGGATCTTGTAGTAACTGTCCTTTGGTACTCATGGGTTACCCCCCGAGTTGTTATTCTCAGGCCGATACTGTAATCGAATTCGCGGCGCGATGCCAATATGCTCATATTCCGCCGGAGTGTTGACATAAGAGGCGAAGAATTTGGGTTTATGCGTGGCGACCTAAATCGCCCCCGTCGTTGCAGGGTAGCGCTGTTGCGCGGACGAAATGCCGTCCGCGCGGATCGTCGATTACGCACGGATGCCGTTTATCCGTGCAGGAATCGAGGTTGGCGTGCGCGAGCGCGCAATTCATCAGCCGCGCTTGTTCACGTACGGGTTGCGTCCGGTGCGAAATTCGATGCGAAGCGGCGTGCCTTCCAGTTCGAACGCGTGCCGGAACCGCGCCTCGAGATACCGCCGGTAGCTCTCCGGGACGGCGTCGAGCGCGTTGCCGTGGATGACGATCACCGGCGGGTTCATCCCGCCCTGGTGCGCGTAGCGCAGCTTGGGGCGGATGAGGCCGCGGCGGGGCGGCGCCTGCTGCTCGATGGCCGCCTCCAGTTCGCGCGTGAGCCGCGGGGTCGGAAGCTTCGCAAACGCGGCGCGAAAGGCAGAATCCACCGAACCGAACAGCGGTCGGATACCCTCGCCGGCGAGCGCGGAGACATAGTGAAAACGGGCAAAAGCGAGGAATTTCAGTTTTCTCGCTATCACGCGCTTCACCTGCTCGCGCGCGTCTTCCTCCAGCCCATCCCATTTGTTCACCGCAACCACGAGCGCGCGCCCGCGCTCCAGTATGAAGCCGGCGATGTGCGCATCCTGCTCGGAGATGTCCTGGCGTGCGTCCAGCAGAAGGATCACCACGTTGGCGTCGTCGATCGCCTGCAGCGTCTTGACGACCGAAAATTTCTCGATCGATTCGAATACCTTGCCGCGGCGCCGCAGCCCCGCAGTGTCGATGAGCGTGTAGCGCTTCCCGTGGTAGGCGAACTCGACGTAGATGCTGTCGCGCGTCGTGCCCGGCTGGTCGAAGGCGATAACGCGCTCCTCCCCCACCAGGGTGTTGACCAACGTGGATTTGCCGACGTTCGGACGCCCGACGATCGCGATCTTCGGCACATCGCGGTCGGTGGACGGCGCTTCGGCCTGCACCGGGAAGCGCGCAAGCGCGATCTCCACCATATCGTGAACGCCCTCGCCATGCGCCGCCGAAATCGCCAGCGGCGCGCCCAACCCCAACTCGTGGAACTCCGCCGTGACCAGTGCGGGATCCCTGCCCTCGGACTTGTTCACGGCCACCAGCACCGGGCGGTTCAGGCGCCGCAGCTCCTTGGCGATGCGCTGATCCTGCCCGGTCACGCCTTCGCGCCCGTCGGTGATGAAAACCACCGCGTCGGCCTCGGCAAGCGCCGCCTTGGTCTGCCGTGCCATTTGGGCGAGCACGCCCTCGGTCGCGGCGGGCTCAAGGCCGCCGGTATCCACCACCAGAAACGGCTTGTCGCCGACGCGACCTGCGCCGTAGTGCCGGTCGCGCGTGAGGCCAGGCACATCGGCGACCAGCGCATCGCGCGAGCGAGTCAGCCGGTTGAACAGGGTCGACTTGCCGACATTCGGACGTCCGACGAGGACCATGGTGGGTTTCAACGCTGGTTGCCTTGATCAGGTCTGGAGCAGGGCCGGAGCGCCCTGCCGGGAGAGATACGGGAGATGCAAGAGGCGCGCGCCCTCGCGCGGACGCTGCGTCACTGCGCGCTGAACGCGTACAGTCCGCCCTTGGCCGTCTGTACGAGAAATCCCCCGTCCACACGAACCGGGGCGGAACCGATCGGGCCTCCGTCGGTCGCGGTTCGGCCGACGAAACCGCCGCTCTCGCGGGAAAGGAAATGCACGTAGCCCTCGATGTCGCCCACCACCACCTCGCGACCGAGTGCCAGAGGTGCCGTCAGCCGGCGCCAGGACAGTTTGTCCTGCGTCCAGACGCTCGCCCCGCCGGCGCGGTCCATCGCATGCACCGCGCCCTTTTCATCGGCAACGAACACATACCGTGCATCGGCATCGAGCCCGGCAGTGCTGGACATGGGGCGCGCCCACAGCGGGTTGCCGGTACCGAAGTCGAAACACGCGACCCGCCCCTGGTAGGCGACCGCGCAGACTTCGCGTTCCGAGAGCCACGGCACGCCGACGACGTCAGTGACCCGCTCCAGTTCGGTGGCTCCGCGCGGCAGGGACACGGTCGCCTCCCAGCGCAGCGCACCGTTGGCCAGAACGATCGCCACCAGTTTGCCCCCGGGAAACCCGGCAAACACCACGCCCCGGGCGGCGGCGATGCCCACCGGACTGCGCACCGCGAGCGTCGGCGCGGAGCGCTGGTAGACCCAGCGCCGCTTGCCGTCCCTTGCATCGAACGCGAACAGGCGTGAATCGGCGCTGCGCACGATGACAAGGTCGCCGGTCAGCGCCGGTGGCGCCAGCACCTCGCTCGACGCCCGTGCGCGCCAGCGCACCCTGCCGTCAGCCGCATCGAGCGCGATCACCTCGCCCTGCGCAGTCCCGACCACTGCGAGCGAGCCGTCGGCACCCACCCCGCCTGACAGCGGCTGGCCGGCGGTCACGCGCCACAGTAGCTTGCCGCTTGCTGCCTCCAGCCGCACGACGGTCCCGTCCTGCGACGCAGCGTACACGCCGCCGGCCGCAGCGGCGGGCGAAAAGACCGCGCTGCCTGCCGCACCGATGTTCGCCTGCCAGAGCATGCGCACCGCAATCGCGCCGGACAGGACCGGAAGCTCGGCCATCTTCGGCCCGGTGCTCTTGGAGCCGAACCAGTCCACCGGATTGAGACTGAACCCGGCGCAGCCCGAGAGCGCGAGCGCGAGCACGGGCAGGAAGCGTCGCATCAGCCTCATTGTCATTCTCCGAGCGCGTCGAGCTTCAGCCGCAGGGTTTCGCGCAACGCCGAATCCGTCGTCTTGTCGAGGGCGGCCTTGTAGGCCGTGCGCGCATCGACGCGCTTGCCCTGCGCCGACAGGATATCCCCCCGTACCGAGGCGAACAGGGCGTCGAACCCTTCGGCGGGCTTGCCCTCGACCGCCCTCAGCGCCTCGTCATTTGCGCTGTCGTCCATGAGCACCGCCGCGAGGCGCAGGCGCGCGATCGCGCGCGTCTCCTCCAGTCGTGCGTTGTCGACCACCCACTGCAATTGCGCGCGCGCCGTCTTCAGGTCTCCCGCCTGATGGTTCGCCTTGGCCGACACCAGCGCTGCCAGCGGCGCGTAGGCCGTGCCGGCGTATTTCTCCAGGATGCTGCCTGCCGCATCGCGCACGGCCTTGCCGTCGCTCATGCGTGCCGCGGTCTGCAGATTCTCGTACAACGCCGCGGCTTCCAGGGCCTGCGAACGCTGGTACCACCGCCATCCGTTCCAGGCCGAATACGAAAGCAGCACCAAAGCGATCGTGCCGAGCACGAGACTGCCGTTCTGCTTCCACCACGCCTTCAACTCGGCCAGCTGTTCCTGTTCTTCAAGATCGTATGCAGCCATCAGACTTCTCTTTCCTCTGAATAAAGTATGTCGGCAACCGCTTCGGGAAGGTCATCGAGCCTTACCCTGGCCTGATCGACCGCTTCGCGCAGCGGCTTGATGCTCGCCTCGCCCGCGCGCGCTTCCTCGTCGCCTACGATGACCGCGACCGCGGCACCGCTGGCGTCGGCTCTTTTCATCTGCGACTTGAAGCTGCCGCCGCCGCAATGATGCACTACCGAGAATCCATAATCCCGCAGCGACTCGGCTACGCGGTGAGCGAGCCGCGCGGCCTCCTCGCCCTGATTGACCAGATAGACGTCCGGCGCCTGCGGCGACATCACATCGGCTTCGAGCAGCGACAGCAGCCGCTCGATCCCCATGGCCCAGCCGCAGGCCGGCTGCCGCTTGCCGCCGATCTGCTCGAACAAGCCATCGTACCGTCCTCCCGCGCAGACCGTTCCCTGCGCGCCCAGCTTGTCGGTCACCCATTCAAACACGGTGAGGTTGTAATAGTCCAGCCCCCGCACCAGGCGCGGGTTGATTCTGTAGGCGATGCCGGAATCCTTGAGGATGCGCTGCACGCCCTCGAAGTGCGCGAGCGACTCCCTGCCCAGGTGATCGAGCATCTGCGGCGCGTCGGCGATCACCCCCGCCATCACGGGGTTCTTGCTGTCGAGCACGCGCAGCGGATTGGTGTGCATGCGCCGCAGGGAGTCCTGGTCGAGTTCGCCCTCACGCGCCTTCAGATAATCGACCAGCACGCCGCGGTAGATCGCGCGTTCTTCGGCCGAACCGAGCGAATTCAGTTCCAGGCGCAATCCCTCCAGCCCGAGGTCGTTCCAGAGCCGGGCGCACATGAGCAGCATCTCCGCGTCCACGTCCGGACCGGGGAAGCCCAGCGCCTCGGCGCCAACCTGATGGAACTGGCGGAAGCGGCCCTTCTGCGGCCGCTCATGGCGAAACATCGGACCGAAGTAGTAGTACCGCTGGGGCCCGCTGTACAGCAGGCTGTGCTGGACCGCCGCGCGCACGGTGGAGGCGGTCGCCTCGGGGCGCAGGGTGAGCTGCTCGCCGTTCAATTCGTCGACGAAGCTGTACATCTCCCTCTCGACGATGTCGGTCGCCTCGCCGATGGCGCGCCGGAACAGGCCGGTCTGCTCCAGGATGGGCGTGCGGATATTGCGGTAACCGTAGCCGCGCAGCCACGAACGCAACGCGTCCTCCAGGCCCTCCCAGCGCTCAGCCTCCTCGGGCAGGATGTCGTTCATTCCGCGTACGGCCTGGATCGCATTGCTCATATTTTTCTGCCGGGTCTTCAAACGGCCGACTTCAGGGGTATTGTCCTATTCCTGGCTGCGGGCGCCCGGCGCAGCGCCCCGCCCTCGCCGTAGCGGGTGCGGACGTAATTCTCCACGAGTTTCTGGAATTCTTCGGCAATCGCCTCGCCCTTGAGCGTCACCGTCTTTTCGCCGTCGACATAGACCGGCGCGACCGGCCGCTCGCCGGACCCGGGCAGGCTGATGCCGATGTTCGCCTGGCGCGACTCCCCCGGCCCGTTGACCACACATCCCATCACCGCGACGTGCATGTATTCCACGCCCGGGTAGCGTTCCCGCCATCGGGGCATCTGCGAGCGCAGATAGGACTGGATCTTCGCCGACAGTTCCTGGAAATAGGTGCTGGTCGTGCGCCCGCAGCCCGGGCAGGAAATCACCATCGGCGCAAACGCCCGCAGCCCCATGGTCTGCAGGATCTCCTGCGCCACAACCACCTCCCGCGTCCGGTCCCCGCCGGGCTCCGGCGTCAGCGAGACGCGGATGGTGTCGCCAATCCCCTCCTGCAGCAGCACCGACATCGCCGCGGTCGAGGCAACGATGCCCTTGGTGCCCATACCGGCCTCGGTGAGGCCCAGGTGCAGCGGATAGTCGCAGCGGCGCGAAAGCGCCCGGTAGACGACCACCAGATCCTGCACGCCGCTCACCTTGCACGACAAGACGATGCGGTCTCCGGCAAGGCCGAGTTCTTCGGCGCGCGCGGCCGATTCCAGCGCCGAGGCGATCAGCGCCTCGCGCATGACGGCCTGCCCATCGAGCGGCTGCGGGAGTCTGCCGTTTTCGTCCATCAGCCGCGCGAGCAATTCCTGGTCGAGGCTGCCCCAGTTGACCCCGATGCGCACCGGCTTGCCGTAGCGGCACGCGAACTCGATCATCGCCGCGAATTGCTCGTCGCGCTTTGCCCCCCGCCCCACGTTGCCGGGGTTGATGCGGTATTTCGCCAGCGCCTGTGCACACCCGGGGTGATCGGCCAGCAGCTTGTGCCCGTTGAAGTGGAAGTCGCCGACCAGCGGCACGCCACAGCCCAGTGCGTCGAGCCGCTCCCGGATCTCTGCCACCTTGGCGGCCGCCTCTGCCGTGTTGACGGTGATGCGCACGAGTTCCGACCCCGCCCCCGCGAGTTCGTGCACCTGCCGTGCCGTCGCCACAGCATCCGCCGTATCGGTGTTGGTCATCGACTGCACCACGATGGGCGCGCCGCCGCCGATGACGATCTCGCCGACCCGGACCTGGCGCGTCGGGCGGCGCCGGATTTCGCTGCTTGCCATGCTATTCCAATGTGAGCCGTGCGACCTCGACCTTCACGTAGGGCCTGAGATCGACAGGCGCGTCCTTGTAGGTGACGCGGACGTTTGCTGCATTGCCGATGATAACGGAGAACGGCGGCGCGCCTTCAACCACCTTCTGCGTACCCGCGGGATTGAGTTGCGACAGCAGCGTGCTGCCATCGCGATCCTTGACCTCGACCCAGGACTCCCTCAGGAACTCGAACTGAATGCGCCGGCCGCGGCTGGTCGTCGCCGCGCCGGACTCGGCCGCGGGGTCCGCTTCGGTCGCATCCGACGCCGCCACCGCTGCCTCCGGCGCTGGTCGCGGCGCAGGCGGCGCCGCGACGGTCACCGGTGCGGTCGGCACTCCCGCAACGTACCGCTCATAGAGAACCACCGCGATGGCAAGAAGCGCGATGGCCGACAGCACGACATACAGGCGCGTGGCGCGCCTGTTACCGTCCGGGAAGGGAACGCGCTGCGTGCGCAGATCGACGCTCGCCTGAGCGGGGATGTGGCGCCGCTCGAGCGCCTTCAGGGCTGACGCCGGATCCACGCCGACCAGCTTCGCATAGCCACGGATCATTCCCCGCACGAAGGTGGTCCCGGGCAGCCGGCCGTAGTCGTCCGCCTCGAGCGCCTCGATCTGGCGTGCGCCGTATTTCAGGCGCTCCGCGATCTCCGGAATGCCGAGCTGGTGCTCGGCTCGCGCTCGCGCCAGCATCGCGCCGGGGCCCAGATCATCCGCGTCAAGCGGCGGCGCCTGCTCTTCGCTCATTCGTACCGGCCCTTGACCAGCTCCTCGTACTCCTTCGAACCGGGAAACCGCCGCCGCAGTTCCGCGGACTGTCTGGCCTCCGCGGTGCGTTCGCCAAGCCGGCGCTCGATGCGCACACCGAGCCACAGCGACTCGGCGGTGGGCTCGACGACCTGGTTGAAGCGGCCGATCAGCCGCCGCGCCTCCGCCAGTTCCCCTGCCATGTACTTGATCTTGGCGAGGCTGACCAGGGCCAGCGGAATGCTCGGATCGAACCGCAGCGCCCGCTCGAAATAGTCGCGCGCGTCGGCGTGATTGCCCTTGCGCAGCGCGCATGCGCCCGCCAGCGCATAGGATTTCTGCGGAGTGGCATAGAGCGGGTTCTTGATCGCTGCGAGGAAATAGCGCAACGACAGTTGCTCCCGGTCCGATTGGCACAGGAACCAGCCATAGTTGTGGTTGATATCCGGATCGTTCGGAGCGATTTGCAGCCCGCGCTCGAAGCTCTGCTGAGCCTCCGGATACTCCTTCAGGTCCATGTGGACCAGCCCGAGTATGTTGTAGGCGGACGCGTAACTGGAATCCGCCGCAAGCGCGATTCTCAGCTCCTCGAGCGCAACGCCCATGCTCCCCCGCTCGTAATAGGCGGCGGCCAGTTCAGTGTGCACGCGCGCGCGCTCGCGGGGCGGGCTCACGTCTCCGATGATGGCGCCCGAGTCCGGCGCGCTGCTCGCCGCGGTCTCCATGGCCATGCTTTCCGAGGGACCCCGCGAGCCCGCGCAGCCCGCAAGCAGCGCGGCCGCTGCGGCAATCCACACGAATCCGCATCGATAGCTCATGCTGCCTCCATCCTGATCACCCTGCGGGTGCGATCCTGCACCTGGCCTGCAAGTTGCCCGCACGCGGCATCGATGTCGTCGCCGCGGGTCTTTCGCGTCGTCGTAACGATGCCGGCCGCATTCAGAGAGTCGCTGAAACGGCGTATGACTTCACGCGGCGAACGCTGAAACTCCGTCCCGGGGAAAGGATTGAACGGAATCAAGTTGACCTTGCTCGGCACGTCGGCCAGCAGCGCGATCAACTCCCTGGCCTGCTGCTCGCCGTCGTTCACGCCGGACAGCATCACGTATTCAAAAGTGATGAAATCCCGCGGCGCTCGATCGAGATAGCGAACGCAGGCGCCCATCAGTTCGCGCAGAGGATACTTGCGGTTGATCGGCATCAACCGATCGCGCAGCGCGTCGTTCGGCGCGTGCAGCGACACCGCGAGCGCCACCGGACAGGCCTCGCGCAGCCGGTCGATGAGAGGAACGATGCCGGAGGTGGACACGGTGACGCGCCGGCGCGACAGCCCGTAGGCATTGTCGTCCAGCATCAATCGCAGGGCCGGCAGGACGTTGTCGAAATTGAGCAGCGGTTCGCCCATGCCCATCAGCACGACGTTGCTCACTGCGCGGTTAGCGCGGGCGCCGCGTTCGCTATTGCGCTGGCGCTCGCCGCAGGCGAGGGCCAGGTCATCGGCCCCGCGCTCGCCTCGCTCGCCTTGCTCATGCGTGTGCGTGGCCCCCAGCGCACGATTCGCCATCCAGAGTTGCCCGACGATCTCGGCCGCGTCCAGATTGCGGTTGAAACCCTGCTTGCCCGTGGAGCAGAACTCGCAGGCGAGCGTGCAGCCGGCCTGAGTCGAAATGCACAGCGTTCCACGGCCCGCCTCCGGGATGAACACGGTCTCGACCGCGTTGCCGCGCCCCATGTCCAGCAGCCACTTGCGCGTGCCGTCCTCCGATACGCCATCGCTGATGACCCGCGGCGCCGCGACCACCGCGGACTGAACCAGCTTCTCGCGCAGCGTCTTCGCCAGATCGCTCATGTCGGAGAAACGGCTCTCCCCGAAGCGATGCACCCAGCGCATCAACTGCTTCGCGCGAAACGGCTTCTCGCCGATTTCCGCTATGAAAGCCGCGAGTGTCTGCTCATCGAGGCCGAGGAGATTGACCGTCATCGAGATGAACTCTAGCGCGAATGAATCTCGAGGCTGGGGAAGAAATACCCGATCTCGGTGCGAGCCGTATCCGGGCCGTCGGACCCGTGAACGGCATTGGCATCGATCGATGCGGCGAAATCCGCCCGGATCGTGCCCTTGGCCGCCTTGCTCGGATCGGTCGCCCCCATCAGATCGCGGTTCTTTGCGATCGCGTTCTCGCCTTCCAGCACCTGGACCATTACCGGGCCCGATAGCATGAATTTCACCAGATCGCGAAAGAAAGGGCGCTCGCGATGCACCGCATAGAACCCCTCAGCCTCCCGTTGGGAGAGCTGCATCATCCGGGCCGCCACGACTTTGAGTCCGGCAGCTTCGAACCGCGAATAGATCTGTCCGATCACGTTCTTTGCCACGGCGTCGGGCTTGATGATGGACAGAGTTTGTTCTGCGGCCATGCTTCATCTCCAGTGAATACGCGTCTAACCGGGATAGGGGGACGCGAAATGCAAATACGTAACTTACTATTTTATCAAGGATTTGCGCCTCTGTCGCCCACCGAATGCCGCGCGCGCCTGGCACGCCCGCTCCCCGGGCCCGGGCCCGATGTCCGTCCCCGGACGTCAGTCCCCAGTCAGGGATCCCTCAGGTAACTGCAAGCTCTACGCAATAGAATGCGTTCGTAGTCTCTTTTTTCCTCTCTTGAAGCGTGGGAGCGTCATGCTCCCACGTCTTTTTTCCACGCTCTCCCGTCTCCCCCCGGATGCGGCGTCGCATGATATGCTGAATCCTGAATACGATCAGCTAGTTGGGATGCGAATCCTCATTGTAGAAGACGACAAGGCCCTTGCCGACGGGCTGTTGCGCACCCTGCGTCGCGCACGCCATGCAGTGGACCACGCGGGTACGGGGGAGCTGGCGCTGCGCGCCTGCACGGAAGTGCACTACGACCTCATCGTACTCGACATCAGCCTGCCCGGGATCGACGGATTCGAGGTGCTGCGGCAATTGCGCAAGAATCGCGAGACCGGCAGCGTTCTGGTACTCACCGCGCACGACGCGGAATCCGATCGGGTCCACGGCCTGGACTTGGGTGCCGATGACTACGTCACCAAGCCGTTTTCATTGCCTGAGTTCGAAGCGCGGGTGCGCGCGCTGGTGCGCCGCGCCCACGCCCAGCGCAGCCCGATGCTGCGCATGGGTACGCTGACCATCGACTTCACGGCGCACCGGGCACAAATCAGCGGGGAAGATCTCGATCTGACGCCGCGCGAATGGGGCGTGCTCGAGTACCTGCTTGCACACACGGGCCAGGTGGTCGGCAAGGAGCAGATGCTGCAGGCACTGTGCAGCTGGGACGACTCCCTGACCTACAATGCGATAGAGGTATACGTCTCGCGGCTGCGCGGCAAGCTGCAGAAGGCAGGCGTCAAGATCCGGACGGTACGCGGCTTCGGCTACATGGTCGAAGACCCGAATGTCCCAGCCAGATAGCCTTCGACGACTACTCTCCCGCTGGCTACTCGGGCCGCTGCTCGGCCTCATCGTTATCAGTGGGATTCCGGTGTATCTCACCGCCATCAGCGCGGGGCAGGAAGCCTACGACAGCGCGCTGCTCGACCCGGCGCTCGCCATCGCCAGCCACCTGCAGGTGGACGACGACATCATCCGGATCGTCCTGCCGGAGGTGGCGCTGGACGCGCTGCGGGTCGACAGCGTCGACCGGATGTATTTTCAGGTCGTCGGCCCCTACGGCGAGCGCATAGCGGGAAATGCGCGCATTCCCCTTCCTCCTTCCAGCCTGGCCGCCGATGCCTCCAGCCAAGGCTACTACGAGACCGTCATCCAGGGCCAGCGCGTCAGGGTCGCGGCGCTCAGCGTGCCGCACAGACGAGGAAGAATCCTGGTGCAGGTCGCAGAAACCTTCATCAAGCGCGAACGACTGGTCAGGGAATTGATGCTGTCCACGCTTCTTCCGGAATTGACCGTCATGCTGGTCGCCATCGCGCTGTTCTGGTACGGAATCCGCCGGAGCCTCAAGCCGCTGGAACGGTTGCGCAACGAGATCGCATCGCGTTCGCCTGCGGACCTGCGCCCGGTAGCGGAACAGGACAAGCCTCTGGAGATCAGGCCGCTGGTCAGCGCGTTGAACGAACTGCTCGCCCGGCTCAACGGCGCGATAGACAGCCAGAAGCGCTTCATCGCCAATGCGGCGCATCAGCTGCGCACGCCGCTGACCAGCCTCAAGACCCATGCGGAACTCGCCCGCCGCGATCCGGACCCGGTCGAGATGCGCGCGCTTCTCGACATGATTACAAGCGAGACCGAGAGCACCAGCCGGCTGGTGAACCAGTTGCTCACGCTCGCACGCGCCGAACCGGGCCTCGAGCCGGTGTCCGGCAGGCAACCGGTCAACCTTCACGATGCGGCGAGCCGGGCTGCGCAGTCCTGGGTGCCCAAAGCGCTTGCGAAGAACATCGACCTCGGCTTCGAACTGGAGGACGCGTGGACGCTCGGGGACCCGCTGCTGCTGCGCGAGCTGCTAGCGAACCTGCTCGACAATGCAATCGCCTACACCGACGCCGGAGGCGCGGTGACGGTTCGCACCCGCGTCGCGGACGGCGAGGCGTGCCTGGAAGTGGAGGACAACGGCATCGGAATTCCGGACTCTGAACGCACGCGGGTATTCGAGCGCTTCTACAGGGTTGCCAGCGCGGGCGGGGCTGGCAGCGGCCTCGGCCTGGCGATCGTCAGCGAGATTGCAGAGGCGCACCATGCCAAGGTCGAGATACTCACGCCGCCCGACGGCCGCGGAATCTGTGTGCGCGTGGCATTCAGGCCGCTCGCGCAAACCGCCGCGACAGCCTGAGAACTGTCTATTCGAGCGGTTCCCAGCTGACGATCACTCCCGGCTCCCCGGCTCCCGCGCGCCACGCGCAATCCTCGCCGATCGCCGGAACGCACACCAAGGCCTCGCCGCAGTAGAGCACCGGCCAGCGCGCGCGCCGCCAGGGTGGAATTCCCCTCTCCTGCATCAGATTCTTGAGCGTGCGCCGCGGCCTGCGCGCATCGGGCTGCAGTCGCTCACCGCCATTGCGCACGCGTACCGTGACCTTTGCCGCACGGATCCGCTCGACACTCAGTCCGCGCCCCTCCTCGGGTTTGAACGTCATCACGCCACCCAGCCGGAGCAGCGGCAGCCTGGGTTCGCCGTTCCAGACCTCTCGAAAATTCGCGCCCACCGGCGCACGGACCCGCTCGATGCAGACGCGTCCACGGTAGCGCCTGATCTCCCAGCCGTGAATCTGCAACAGCACGGCACGGTCCTCGCGGGCATCAATCAGCTGGCGGAACAGTTCGTCGAGCTGAGCAGCCGTGGGCACCGGCATCGCCCGCGACTGCAGCAGCGAGCGAAGCGCGTTCTTTGCCCGCGCGGCGCCAAGCCGCCGCAATTCCGCGACCGCGACGCCCTGGACCGCGTCCAGCGTGGCCAGATCCAGCCGGGCGAGTTCCGCGAGCAGCGCCCCCGCCTCGGCGACGTGTGCGGCCGCTCGCGCCACGGTCGCACGCGCCGCGGGGAATCGTTCCTCGATCAGCGGCAACACGCGGTGGCGGACAAAGTTCCGCTGGCGCGCCGTATCCTCGTTGCTCTCGTCATCGATCCATTCGAGGCCCCGTTCGAGCGCCCACGCCCCGATGTCGGCGCGCGCAAATCCCAGCAGCGGCCTGAGAATCCTGGCACGCGAGCCTGCCAGCGGCCGCAGTTGCGGCATCCCGGCCATCCCGAGCGGCCCCGCGCCGCGCAACAGCTGCAGCAGCAGCGTTTCGGCTTGATCGTCCCGATGATGGGCAAGAACGATGAAGTCGGCCTGTTCGCGGGCGTACACCGCATAGCGCGCGTGGCGTGCGGCGCCTTCCACCCCGAGCGAATGGAAATCGTCCACACGGACACGCTCGACTTTGAGCGGCAGGTTCAGCCTGCGGCACAGATCCTGGCAGAATTGCGCCCAACTTGACGCGTTCGGGCTGATTCCATGGTGGATGTGCAGCGCGCGAAGCGAGAACCGCATCACCGGGGCGAGATCCGCCAGGAGCGCAAGCAGCGTGACCGAATCCACGCCGCCCGAAAGGCCGACCACCAGGTGCGCCCCGGGATGCACGACGGGCTGCAGCACCGCAGCCACGCCGTCAGCGAGACTACTTGATCGCGAGTTCCTTGAACTTGCCATAGCTCATCAGGCGCTCGAAGCGCTCCTCGACAAGCTCGGCCGGACCCTTGTCGGCGAGCTGACGCAGCGCATCCTGCAGGGCCTTCTTCAGGTTCTGCGCCGCTCCCGCGTGGTCGCGGTGAGCCCCGCCGAGCGGCTCGTTGATGGTCTTGTCCACCAGCGCCAGCGACTTGAGCCGCGTCGCCGTGATGCCGAGGATCTCCGCTGCCTCCGAGGCCCTCTCCGCGCTTTTCCAGAGGATGGAAGCACATCCTTCGGGCGAAATCACCGAATAGGTCGCGTACTGCAGCATCATGACGATGTCGCCGACGGCGATGGCAAGCGCGCCGCCGGACCCCCCTTCGCCGATCACGGTGCACACGACCGGCACCCTCAGTTCGGCCATGACGTACAGACTGTGGCCTATCGCCTCGGACTGGCCGCGCTCCTCGGCGCCGATGCCCGGGTAGGCGCCCGGCGTGTCGACGAAGGTGACGACCGGAACGCCGAATTTCTCGGCAAGCCGCATCAGCCGCATCGCTTTTCGGTAACCCTCGGGCCGCGGCATGCCGAAGTTGCGCAGGATCTTTTCCTTGGTGTCGCGCCCCTTCTGGTGGCCGATCACCATGACCGACTGGCCGTTGAAACGCGCCAGGCCGCCGACTATCGACGCATCGTCGGCGTACGAGCGGTCGCCGTGCAGTTCCTCGAAGTCGGTGAAGATCATGCCGATATAGTCCAGCGTATAGGGCCGCTGCGGGTGGCGTGCCACCTGCGCCACCTGCCAGGGCGTGAGCTTGGCGTAGATCTCCTTGGTGAGCGCCTGGCTTTTCTTCTGCAGGCGCTGGATTTCCTCGGAAATATCCACCGCGGAATCGTCCTGCGCATAGCGCAGCTCCTCGATCCTGGCGTCGAGTTCCGCAATCGGCTGCTCAAAATCGAGAAAGCTGATCTTCATCGAGGCATTTTACCCGATGACCGCCATGCTTGAATCTTGCTCTGGCGGCACCGGTGAGACATTCCTGCGCGAATCGAACCTGTCAGTATTCCACCGGCACCGGGTCGAGGCTGCGCCAGAGATACCAGGTTGCGACCGAGCGCCAGGGTTCCCAGTTCAGCGCCAGCCTGCGGATCGTCCGTGCGGACACGCGCCTGCCGGCGAAATACTGCAGGCCCACGGCGCGCTGCAGGCCGAGGTCGTCCAGCGGCAGCACATTCGGGCGCAGCAGCCCGAAGATGAGAACCATCTCCGCCGTCCAGCGACCGACGCCGCGAACGCGGGTCAGTTGCCCGATCACCGTTTCATCATCGAGCACCGTCCAGCCCGCGGGATCGACCGCGCCGTTCGCAAAGTTCCCGGCCAGGTCAGTGAGGTACTCGACCTTGCGCTGCGACAGGCCGCAGGCCCTCAGCTTTGCGGCACCGGCCTGCAGGACCGTGGCCGGCTGCACGGCGACCACCGTCTCGGACAGACGCCGCCAGACGCTGTCGGCAGCCTTGACCGAGATCTGCTGCCCGACGACCGAGCGCGCGAGGGTCGCAAAGGCGTCGCCGCGACTGCGCAGCGCGATGCTTGGATGGGCGCGCATGATGCCCGCCAGCACCGGGTCGCGTCGCGCCAGGCTGCGCTTGGCGCGGCTCCAGTACTCGGGAACCGAATGCGGAACCACGGGCCGCTTGCGTCCGTCTTGCGACGCAGCCTCAGGCCGCTGCGCCGGCCAGTTTCAGTACCCGGCTGTGCGAGGACACATGCTGGACCAGAAACTCCATCTGGTCGGACAGGATCTTGCGGTTGGTGAGAATGAGGTATTCGGCCTTGTTCGGCACGTAAGGCGTATAGAGCAGCTCCAACCCCGCCTCCTGGGGCGTACGGTTGCGCTTCATCCCGTTGCAATGCCGGCACGCCGCGACGACATTCATCCAGTGGTCGCGTCCGCCGCGCGATACCGGCGTGATGTGGTCGCGAGTGAGCCGCAGAAAACCGAACTCGCCACCGCAGTAACCGCAGATATGGCGGTCGCGGCGGAACAGTTCGCGGTTGCTGAGCGGGGGAACCTGGCTGAAGCCTTTCATCGCCATCGCCTTGCCCCGGATGGCGATGATCGACTGCGTGGTGATCGAGGAGCGGCTGCCGGTGGCACGCGAGACGCCGCCATAATAAGTGAACGCGGCTTCCCCCAGCGTCCATGCGACCAGGTTCTTGGCGTAATAGAAACAGGCCTGCTGCCAAGTCACCCAGCGGTGCGGCACACCGTGATAATCGAGCGTCAGTATGAGTGGTGCGTTACTCGTCATGCTGCAAACCGGACTGGCTGGAGCGACATCTGCGCCCCACTTCCCGTTGGCGCGTCACTGCCAGGAACACGCGGCGAACCGCAGATAGAGACGGGCTAATTCTGCCGCAAAACCGGCGGCAACGCTACAGCAAGCGACACAGGGACATGGAACGCCGCTTAGGGCGGCACGCGTGCGATCGCCCCTAATGTCCGACAGGTGAAGCCTGGTCGCGGGGGACGCCCGCCTTTCGCGCCGCCTTTCGCCGCTACATGTCCCGGTCGGCCTGCTGCACCAGTTCCTCGCCGAACGCAGCATCGGCCGGAAACACCGCAATGCCGATGCTGGCGCCGAGCGCAACGATCACGCCATCCAGCCGATAGGGCTCCTCGAGAGAATTCAGTCGACGCTTGCTGGACAGGTGATTGCATATATGCAATCATTCGCCGATGCGCATCGTCGTCGATACCGACGTTTTCGTGAGCGCGCTGCTGGGCGGCGGCACTGCCAACGGGGTCGTCGCGGAATGCCTACGCGGACGGTTCACGCCGCTGATGGGGCCTGCGCTTATCGCGGAATACGAGGTGCAAATGCGTCGTGCCGGCCTTTTCGCGGCGAGCCGGTTGAGCGAGAAGGAGCGCCAAGAACTGTTCGACATTTTTGCCGCGACCTGCCGCTGGACAAAGGTCTACTACGGCTGGCGGCCTAACCTTCGCGATGAGGGCGACAATCATGTGATCGAACTGGCGGTCGCCGGCAACGCGCAGGCGATCGTGACCAGGAACACGAGGGATTTCACGCTGGCGCGCGGGTTGCGATTCCCGCGATTGCGCATCCTCACGCCGGCACAATTATTGAAAGAGGAACCATGAGCGCACTGATCATTCGCATGCCGCAGGAAAAACGCGAGCGGCTCCAGCAGGTGGCCAAGGAACGCAAGCTGAGCGTCAACAAGCTGATCGAGGAGATGGCTACCGTAGCCATCGCCGAACACGATGCGGAGGTGCGTTTTCATGTGCGCGCGGCGCGCGGCCGGGGCAAGGCGGCGCGCGGCATCGAGTTGCTTCGCAAGGCAGCCGGCCGGCGTTCGGCTATGCGGCAGAAGTAACCCGCGAGCGCGTGATTCCGCTGCCAGAACCGCATCTGGCGCGAGGTTCACGAATAAAGAGGGTTTCTGACCCCTTTTCGGCCGCAGGCAGGGCAGCGGCCGGCAGTCCCGGATACGAGCTTGATCCTGGTCAAGCGACCCATGCTTCGCGGGACTATGGTGATTTCAGACAAGAAGGGCTTAAATGATCGAGTTCTCGGCCGCCGAAAGGGAGGAATTCAGCGCACAACTGGCGCTGCGCAACGCGGAGTTGGTCGCCGAGATCGAAACCAAGCTTGCCCAGGCCAAGACCGAACGCGTCGCTCCCGATGCCGTGTCGGTGACAGACGGCGGCGACAAGGCGCTGCTCGAGGCGGCGAGCGGCCTCAATCTGGCTATCGTCAGGCGCGACGTCGAGGAGCTGCGTGCGATCGAAGCCGCGCAGGCCCGCCTCGCAGAGGGAACGTTCGGCAGCTGCACCGACTGCGGGGAAGCAATCGCCTGCGACCGGCTGCGCGCCCATCCGGCTGCGATACGCTGCGCGGCCTGCCAGAACGAGTTCGAGCGCAGGAGCGGCGGCATACACGGGGCGAAGCTGTGAGGCCCCAAGCCGACCGGGCCGGAACCAAACAGGCCTGCTCGATCTTGTTTTTCATACTCTCGGGATTTCGGGAAGTTGAAACTTCTGACTTCCCAGAATCGGGAGACCGATAGGAAGATCAAGCAAGCCGGCTCAAGTCGTCCCCTGCGGCCAGTACCGGGAGCAGCAGAAAAGAGCGGTGCGCGCCCCCCGTATGCAGCGTGTTCGTGCCATGGAAAAGCTCCGGCGGGCGGTCGCGCGGCTCATCGTGCGTGAACCAAGCGACGCCGCGCATGGGTCCGGTCTCGCCGGCGCGCTCGAAATCCTTGCCCTGTATGGTGAGCGTCAGCTTTGAGCCCGGAGGCAAGGCGAGCGCCATCGGCCAGATTTCCAGATCGACCTCGTAGATTTCGCCCGGAGCCAGCGGCTGGCGCTCGTCATGGGGATAATAAGGCAAATATTCCAGTGAGCGCGCAGGGTCGAGCTTGCGCTGGGAGACGCGCAGCCAGCCCTGCGTCACCGGCGCCTTGGGTTCCGGCGCGCCGATGAAGGTCATTTCCTTGCCCGCGGCGTCGAAGGCGCAGATCGTCGCGAAAATATCCATGTCGGCGGTCGTGGACGACACGAACAGTCTTGCCTTCACGGGACCGGCGATTTCCGTTTCCTTCGTGAAGGGGGGCGTGGAGAAGGTGATCCCTTCGCTCAGCGCGGGATAACTGGCGCTGGCGGCGGCCTTCGGCTCTCCGGTGGCGATGGTCTTCGCGCCAGCGTCGATCCAGTATTGCGTCCATTGCGTCTGCGGCAGCGGCCAGGCTGCGGCCTGGACCGTGCGCTTGATGGTATCGCCGGGCGCGCGCAGCTGCACTTCGACCGCGGGTTCATTCTCCCAGCCGTTATTCTCGCCTTTCAGATAGCGATCGAAGAAGCGCTTCTGCAAGGCGACATTCTTGGGCTGCAGGAAGGTGTGAAAATACGAGCCGCCCTGCACCTTCAGCCACTTGGTTTTCGAGGCCAGCCCCATAAAGCCGCGGATCGTGCCGCGCGTATGCAGGCCGAGGCCGCCCCAGTTCGCGACGACCAGCGCGGGCACGTCGATTTTCGACAGATCTGGCGTGCGCTCGCGATAGAATTCATCGCACAGCGGATGCGCCAGCACGTCGTCGAGATAGTTCGAGGCATTGGCCTTCAGCACGTCCTTGCTGAGACTTTCCGGCCCGGTGACGCGCTCGCCGGTGTAGATGTCGATGCAATTGGTTTCTGGATTTCCGTATTGATTGCGAAGAACGCTGGCGTTCCACCAGCGCTTGAGAAAGCCCGCGGAATAGATGCCATCGAGCCGCGTGCGGTCGCGATAGAAATCATACGTGCCCTGCCAGGGCAGAATGGCCGCGAGATATTTCGGCCGCATGGCCGCAACAAACCATTGCGACGCCGCGTAATAGGAAATGCCGAGCAGGCCGACCTTGCCGTTGCTGAAACCCTGTGCGCCAGCCCATTCCACGGCGTCGAAGAAATCGCGGAATTCCGCCGGAGAATTGGGATCGAGCCTGCCCGGGGACTTGCCCGCGCCGCGCGAATCCACATTGATCAGCACATAACCATCGGGAATCCACACTTCGGGGTCCGGCCGCTCGAAAACGAGATGCTTGCAGGAGGAAGCCGCGAGCACCTCGGGATAGGTCTGGTTAAGCCGGTCCCAGGCTTCCTGCATGAACTGGCGCAGAGGGACATCCTTGCCGTAGGGGCCGAAGGTCATGAGGATGGGAAAGCGGCCTTCCGCCTCGGGACGATAGACGTTGGAGCGCAGGATTGCGCCATCGCGCATCAGGATGGGGATGTTGGTTTCTACGCGCATGGTGTGGCGTCGGGCGGGCATGGGTTTCTCCTGATGTGTACCGTTCGTTGCGCCGATGATCCTTGTGGCGGCTCGCGGTGAACATGAACACCGCGAAAACAATGCGATTGATCTTCCCACAGGCCATTATTGTGCGCGCCGACCGGTTGAACTCGCCACCGAAAGTGACGATTCGCCTTGCTACCCGGAAGCCGACCCGGCCGCTTCAGAGCCCGAGATAGGCGCGGCGGATCTGGTCGTCGGCAAGCAGCGCCTCGCCGCGCCCCTCCATGACTACCCTCCCGTTCTCCAGCACGTAAGCCTGCGACGCCAGCTTGAGCGACACGGCCACGTTCTGCTCCACCAGAAGTATGGTCATACCCTTCTCGTTGAGCATGCGGATGGTCTGGAACACTTCCTGGACCACCGTCGGCGCAAGACCCAGCGAGGGTTCATCGAACATGATCAGCTCGGGTTGCCCCATCAGGCAGCGACCGATGGAAAGCATCTGCTGCTCCCCGCCGGACATGGTGCCCGCGATCTGCGTGCGGCGCTCCGCCAGGGGCGGGAACATCGCGTACACCTCCTCCATGGTCTGGCGTGCCTTGGCGCGGGCGCGCCGCAGCATCGCTCCCATCTCGAGGTTTTCCTGCACCGTCAGGCTGGGAAAGATCTGGCGTCCCTCGGCGACATGTCCGATCCCGATATCGCAGGTGTCGTAGCTTTCCCAGCCGGAGATGTCTCTGCCCTTGAACAGGATCGTCCCCGCTCGCGGTTTCTTGATGAGGTGGTAGGCGCAACCCCCTATGGCGCGAATGAGGCTCGACTTGCCGGCGCCGTTGGCGCCGATGATGGCGACGATGCCGCCATCTTCCACCCTGAGCGACACCCGGTCGAGCGCCTGCGCGTCGCCGTAATACAGGTCCAGATCGCGAACCTCCAGCATCAGACCGCCTCCGCGCCCAGGTAGCACTCGAGCACGGCCGGATGCCGCACGACCTCGTCGGGCGAGCCGCTGGCGATCAGCTCGCCGTGATGCAGCACGTGGATCTCCCGCGACAGCGCCATCACTGGGCGCATGACGTGTTCGATAAGCACGATCGTGAGGCCGTGCTCCTCGTTCAGGCGGCGGAATACCGCCACCATCTGGTCGATTTCCGTCGGCCTCAGGCCCGCCATCGCCTCATCGAGCAGCAGCAGGCGCGGTTCGGTGGCAAGCGCGCGGGCCACCTCGAGCCGCTTGCGGTCGGGCAGCGTCAGCGCCGAGGCGGGCTGGTCCCGTTTTTCCGCAAGCCCCAGGCGCTCCAGTATCGCCTGCGCCTTGCGCCGTGCGACGCCCACCTGCCTGTTCCGGCGCAGCGCGCCGACGATCACGTTGTCCAGGACGCTCAAGCCCGCAAACGGTTTGACCAGCTGAAACGTGCGCCCGATCCCGGAAAGGCAGACCTGGTCGGGCCGCATGCCGTCGATGCGCTGCCCCGCGAAATGTATCTCGCCCGCATCGGGTTCGAAAGCGCCGGCAATCATGTTGAAGCAGGTCGTCTTTCCCGCGCCGTTCGGCCCGATCAGCGCCACGATGTGCCCCTGCCCGACGTCGAAGGACACCCCCGACACCGCACGCAGACCGCGGAAACTCTTGGATGCCGAGCGCACCGAAAGGAGCCCTTCAGCCGCCATCGCCGCGACCCCCGTTGCTGCGCTCCAGGCCCAGGCGGCGCGCGAGCGTCGGCCAGATCCCATTAGGCAGGAAGACGATAACGGCCAGCATGCAGATCCCGTAGAACACTTGTTTCACGCCGGGGACCTCCCATCCGAACGCCGCCATCAGCTCGGTGATGCCGTCGGCGAGCACCGTCAGCACCACCGCGCCGACAATCGGC
>MEQZ01000066.1 GCA_001770425.1 Betaproteobacteria bacterium RIFCSPLOWO2_02_FULL_65_20
ACTGGGTGATCGCGCTCGAGCTGGGCTGCCGGCTCGGCCATGCCGAGGCGTTCTGGCACGGCGACGAGACCAAGGCGCTCGACGCCATCCTGGCCAAGGTCGGGACGAGCGTGGACGAACTGCGCCGCGCCGGACAGGATGGACTGGGCATTCCCGCTCCCGGCGAAGAGGTCTTCCGCAAATACGAGAACGGTCTGTTGCGCCCCGACGGCAAACCGGGATTCAATACGCCCTCCGGAAAGATCGAGATCCGATCCGCAATGCTCGAACAGCACGGCTTCGATGCCCTGCCCACCTACCGCGAGCCGGTGGAGAGCCCCTTGAGCACGCCGGACCTCGCCCGCGAATTCCCGCTGATTCTGAACACGGGCGCGCGCGTGCCGATGTTCACCCACAGCAAGCTGCGGGAACTGCCCTCGCTGCGGCGGCTGATGCCGCACCCGGTCGTGAACCTGCACCCCGCCGACGCCGCGGCGAGCGGCATCGCCGACGACGACGAAGTGGACCTGGAAACGGCGCACGGGCGCATCCGCCTGCGGGCGCGCCTCACTCGCGACGTTCTGCCGGGCGTGGTCGACGTCTCGCACGGCTGGCCGGAGGCCAACGTGAACGACATCGTGCCGCGCCACCTCGATCCGATCAGCGGATTCGTCGCGTTCAAGGAAGGGCTGTGCCGGGTGAGGAAGGCCGGCCAGAGTCAGGGGGCTTGATCCTCGCCATTCGCGCGCTTGGCTGACCCCGATTACCTCCGACAATTAGTAGGGCGGCCCGCCCGAGTCGACGAACGGCGGCCTGCGGCCGACCAGCGCCTCGAGCATGATCAGCTCCGCGTCGGTGTGGTTGATCACTGGCGCCTTGCCCATCATGTCGTCCACGGGCATGGCACTTCCGGTGCGGATATAGCGCGGCTGCTCGTGATGCCGGGTAGTCACCGTCTCGCGCAAATCGGGGCGGTCCCGCGGCTCCAACTCGGCCACGCCGTAGCAGGTGCAGACGTAGGTGCGATCCGGCTCGGCCTCGACGTAGATGCCGGTGCCGCGGATGCCGACCGTGGCCGTCGCCGTATGGATGCGCCGCGCCCCGGGACCGAGGACCGACAGCAGCTTTCCCGTTACGATGCGCAGCGTATCGATGAGCATCTCCCGCCCCGCGGTCTCCAGGCGGCTCCCCGCGCGCAGCAAATAGGCATCGCGCCCGACGACGAACACGGCCTGGCTGCGCGCGCCGGTCTCAATGATGTCTCCGGGGCGCACGAGCTGGCCGGCTTCGGCGAGACGGCCATTGACGCGCACCTCGCCTTCCACGCTGTACAGGCCCGGCGCCGCGGGCCGCTCGCCCATCGCCAGCGCCTGGCGGATCGCCCCGGGCAATGCCGAAATGGCCAGTGAGGCCACCGTGCGGAGCAACCATTTCCTCCGCGCGATGCCGAATCCGTGTTGTGCCGTCATGAGTATTCCCCCCTGTCGCGCGCCCACGGGATCTGCCCCGGAGCGCTATAAGTTGAGCAATCGCCGCGCGTTCGCTTCCACGATGCGGTGCTTGGTCTCTGCGTCCAGTTGCGGGTGATTGGTCACGATCTGGACCGGCTGCTCGTAGGCGATCGGGAAGCAGTAGTCGCTGCCCATCAGCACGCGATCGGCACCGATGACCCGCGTCAGATACTCTAGCACGTGGTCGGAATAGCCGACCGTGTCGTAATAGAACCGCCGCAGGTAGGCCACCGGGCCTTCGAGTTTGAGATGCCTGAGCTCTTCGCGCTTCTCCCAGCCGCGGTGCAGCCTGCCCGCGAGCCAGGGGAACGCGCCGCCTGCATGCGGCAGGCAGAACGTGAGTTTCGGGAAGCGGTCGAGCACGCCGCCGAAAATCAGGTGCGCCGCGGCGATCGCAGACTCGAAGGGATTGCCGAGCAGGTTGGTGAGGTAATGCGTCGCCAGCCGCTGATGCCCGATCACTTCGACCGGGTGCAGGAAGATCGGCAGGCCGAGCGACTCGATGCGCTCGTACACGGGAAAGAAGAGGGGATCGGACAGTTCGCGCTCGAGCACGTGCGTGGCCATGTAGAAACCGCGCACGCCGGGAAGCTTCGAAGCGCGCTCCACCTCGCGCACCGCCAGGTCGGGCTCGTGCATCGGCAGGGTCGCAAGCCCGTACAGCCGCCCGGGATCGCGCTCATGCGCAGCGGCCAGGCCGTCGTTGTAGGTTTCGGCGAGGCGCTGCGCCAGATCGCGCCTGGCCCAGTACACCATCGGCTGCGACAGCGACAGCAGGTGCACTTCCACGCGCTGGCCGTCCATGGCCTCCAGGCGCGCTTCCAGATCGACGAACTTCTTGCCCACCGGCCCGGTGGCGAGGTGGCCGATCTTGAACTGCGGCCCCTTGCCCTCCACCATGCGGTGTTCGAATCCATAGCTGCCGGCATTCGCCGCGATCAGGTCGAGAAAGGTCTGCGGGAAATAATGCGCGTGGATGTCCACGGCGCCGGGGTGATGCGGGTGCTTCGCCTGCGTCATGCGACGTCCTCAAGCTTGTTCTGGAGCGCGGAACATTATCACGCTGGTGGCCGGCATGCCCAAGCCGCGGTCGGCACGGTCGCGATCTTCGGAGAACGAGCCCGGTCCCTCTTGTTACTTGAAAGATCGAGAGATGATGGCCTTTGCCACCCAAGTGTCGCCTGCAAGCGGGGACCTGAAGCATTCAGGCAGTTGAGGGATGGTGCCGGGTAAAGGAATCGAACCCTCGACCGTCGCATTACAAATGCGCTGCTCTACCATCTGAGCTAACCCGGCATTCTTGCCCAAACTATTTCCAACTTTCGGGGGTGTATTTTGCCTTCCTGCCTGCTATTTGCCCACTAATTTGCCCCACTATTTATGTGGCTCAAAAGTTGGCTGTCCGATCAAGCAGTTAACGCAACGTGAGGCATATCACCGCTTGATTACAAATCAGTTGGTCTACCAACTGAGCTAAGCCGGCACGCCTTATAATTATGGGCGAGCGGTTCACCACCTGCGGAGCGGTTCACCACCTGCACACTTGCGCATCGATCGCGACCGTAACTGGTCATCGACCCGACTCGAGCAAGGAATTTGCCTAACCACGCAATCGGACAGGGTATTCCGAAGAATTCGTATTCCCGAGGCTTTCACTCAAGCTCAATCGTCGCGTAAACCCGTTTTTCTTTGCGCTAAATCAAATGCTAAGCTCTGCGATGCTCCTACATTGCGCCCAGCATGTTGCGACCGATGCTCAGAGAGCCCTCGAATGCTGTCACCGACGAGGCGCCAAGGCCAACTACTTGAAATACCGATGTTAAGGCGGATGGTATGTCCAGATTCGAGATAATCAAGCGCGAGGATTTCTCCGACGTCACGTATCTGTTGGAAATCCTGCACCCGATGATGGCGAAGGTCGCCCGCCCGGGCCAGTTCGTCATCGTGATGCTTCACGAGCATGGCGAGCGCATTCCGCTCACCATTGCCGACTTCGACCGGAACGCGGGCACCATCACGCTGGTGATACAGGCGGTCGGGAAGACGACCAAGGAAATGCAGCGGGCATGCCGGGTCGGCACCGGCCTGTACGCGATGGTGGGCCCGATGGGCATCCCCAGCCCCATCAGCCATGCGAAGAAGGTGGTGTGCGTGGGCGGCGGACTGGGCGTGGCGCCCGTCTACCCGCAGGCACGGGCCTTCAAGGAAGCAGGCGCCTACGTGATCGGCGTCCTCGGGTTCCGCAACAAGAGCCTTATCTTCTGGGAGGACAAGTTCAGGGCCTGCTGCGACGAGTTCATCGTCTGCACCGACGATGGCTCGGCCGGCATCAAGGGGCTGGTCACCGAAGGCATCAAGCAGGCCATCGCCATGCACTCCGACATCGACGAGGTCGTCGCGATCGGCCCGCCGATCATGATGAAAGGCTGCGCCGAAGCGACGCGTCCCCACCAGATCAAGACGATGGTGAGCCTCAACCCCCTCATGGTCGACGGAACCGGAATGTGCGGAGGCTGCCGCGTGAAACTGGGCGACAAGGTGAAATTCGCCTGTGTCGACGGACCCGACTTCGATGGCCACCTCGTCGACTTCGACGACCTCATGACACGGCTGCGCCGCTACACCAAGGAAGAACGGATGTCCCTGGACCATTGGGAGAAGAACTGCCGCATGCAAAAGCAGATCGAGGCCGCGTCGGCGTTACCGGCCTCCCCCGCCCCGGCATCCAAAGTCAAGAGGTAGCTCCCCCCATGGCAAAGAAAAGGACCATACGCACCATTCCGCAGGAGCGCACCCCGATGCGCGAGCAGGATCCCCAGGCGCGGGCCAAGAATTTCGAGGAGGTCGCCTGCGGCTACAGCATCGAGGACGCGCTGCGCGAGTCCGAGCGCTGCATGCTGTGCCCGGACGAGCCCTGCATCGCCGGTTGCCCGGTGGGAATAGACATCCCCGGCTTCATCCAGAAGCTTGGCGAGAAGGATTTCCGCGGCGCCTACGACATACTCACCGACACCAATCTCCTGCCGTCCATCTGCGGCCGCGTCTGCCCGCAGGAAACTCAATGCGAGGGCGTGTGCACCGTCGGCGACTCGCTGGAGCCGGTCGCCATCGGACGGCTGGAGCGCTTTGTCGGCGATACCGCCATCAAGGAAGGCTGGGTCAACATTCCCTACATCGAGCCAACCCGCTTCAGGGTGGGGATCGTCGGATCGGGGCCGGCCGGCATGGCCTGCGCGGCGGACATGGCCAAGGCAGGGTGCGACGTCACCGTGTACGAAGCCTTCCACCAGCCGGGCGGGGTGCTGCGCTACGGCATCCCGGATTTCCGCCTCCCGAACGAGGTGATCGACGCGGAGATAAATAATCTGCGCAAGCTCGGGGTCAAGTTCGAATGCAACACCCTGGTCGGCCGCCTGTTCACGATCGAGCAGATGATCGAGGAGATGGGCTTCCACACGGTATTCGTCGGCGTCGGCGCCGGCTATCCGACCATGCTCGGGATCCCGGGGGATTCGCTGAATGGCGTACTCTCGGCGAACGAACTGCTGACGCGCTGCAACCTGATGCGCGCCAAGGAGTTCCCGAATTTCGACACGCCGCTGCCCCTGGGCCACAGGGTCGCGGTCGTCGGCGCAGGAAACACGGCGATGGACGCGATGCGGGTCAGCAAGAGGCTGGGGGCGGAAAAGGTGTACTGCATCTACCGCCGCTCCCGGAAAGAGGCCCCGGCGCGTGTCGAGGAAGTCCATCATGCCGAGCAGGAGGAAATCGAATTCCACTGGCTCACCAACCCGGTGGCGGTCCTCGACGACGGCAAGGGCAGCGTGCGCGGCATGCGCTGCATCCGCATGGAGCTTGGCGAGCCCGACGATTCGGGACGGCGCCGCCCGGTTCCGATAGCGGGCAGCGAGTTCGATTTCGAGACCGATTTGATCGTGTATGCGATCGGTACCAACGCCAATCCCATCATGGGCCAGACCTCGAAGCTCAAGCTGAACAAGTGGGGCTACATCGGCGCCGACGAGAACCTCGCCACTTCCGTGGCGGGCGTATACGCAGGCGGCGACATCGTCACCGGCGCGGCGACCGTGATCGAGGCCATGGGCGCGGGCCGCAAGGCGGCGCGCAGCATGAAGGCCTATCTCGGGATTCGCGACAGCAGCCTCCCCTACATGGCACAGGACGGGAACGGCGCAGGCAGCCTGTTCGGAATCGACCTGAAGGAACGCAACTTCGCGCGAGTCCGGGTTGCTTAGCTCAACGCATACAGCCTTGGCGGCTCTGCCCTCGCAGCCAGTGCGCACTGCAGCATCAACGGGAAAATCATGAACCAAACGACTATCCAGAAGCCAGCCAAGAAGACCGGCAAGCAGACGAGCGCGCCGGCAAGCAAGCATGCGGTCAAGACGCTGAAAGAACATATCGTCGAAATCATCAGCGATTCCGGCGAGGGCGCGCAACGCTGCGGACAGTCCCTGGGCTCGATCGCAGCACGGATGGGCTACGGCATCTGGACCACCGAGATCATCCCGGCGGAGATCCGGCCTCCGGCACGCAGCGTGGCCGGGGCGAGCGGCAACCGCATCCGGATCGGATCGGGCCGGGTCACCAACGGCGGCGACGAAACCGACCTCGTGGTGGCCTTCAACGAACAGGTGCTCCTCGGGCGCGTACGGGACCGCGAACTCAAACCCGGATGCATCATCCTGCTGGAGAGCATGTGGCGTACGAGCCCGGATCCCAATATCGCGGCATCTTACATCGAGACCTACGACATGCTCGTGAAAGCGGGCTACAAAGTCTACGAAATCCCGATGGAGCAGGAGTGCCGGACCCTGGTCTCGGATCCGCGGCGCGGCAAGAACATGTTCGCGCTGGGCATGCTGTGCAGCATCTATAGCCTGGAACTGCAAATGGGGCGGGAGCAGATCGCGCTCACGTTCGGCAAAAAGGACCAGAACGTGATCACGCAGAACGTGGTGCTTCTGGAAGCCGGGCACAAGTGGGCGGAGGCCAACCTCGACTTCAGGTTCCGGATCCCGGCCACCCGCTCGACGGAGCCGCAGCTCGTGGTCAACGGCAACACGGCGCTGGCTCTCGGCGTCCTTGCCTCGGGCATGGAAATCTGCGCGATGTATCCGATCACGCCCGCGACCTCGGTCTCGCATTACCTGAGCGACGTTTTCGAAAAAGTCGGCGGCGTGGTCCATCAGGCGGAGGATGAAATCTCCGCCTGCGCTTTTGCGATCGGCGCCTCCTATGCAGGCAAGTGCACGGTGACCGTCACCTCCGGTCCCGGCTTCTCGCTCAAGCAGGAAGCGATGGGGCTTGCGGTCATGGGCGAGATCCCGCTGGTCGTGGTGAACGTACAGCGCGGCGGTCCCAGCACCGGGCAGCCGACGAAGGTCGAGCAGGGCGATCTCATGGCCGCCATCTTCGGCAGCCACGGGGATGCGCCCAAGGTGGTCATCGCACCCAGCGGCATCGAGGACTGTTTCTACTCGATCATCACCGCGCGCAAGATTGCCGAGACCTTCAACATGGTGGTGGTCGTTCTGACCGATGCGGGACTCGCCACCTCGCAGACGCCGTTTCCGCGGCCGAAGTTCAGCGAGGCGTGGATTGCGCCTCCGATCGACCAGAGTCCGGTTCCCGAAGGCGTGGAGCCTTACGCCTGGGATGCGACCACG
Source organism: Betaproteobacteria bacterium RIFCSPLOWO2_02_FULL_65_20 (assembly GCA_001770425.1). GTDB lineage: Bacteria > Pseudomonadota > Gammaproteobacteria > Burkholderiales > SG8-39 > JACQTO01. The sequence goes on from MEQZ01000066.1 coordinate 7,181, forward strand.
GGGCTCGCGCGCCGCTTCATTCCCGGCCAGCCCGGCGGCATGCACACCCTGACCGGGCTCGCCCACGACCGCGCGAGCCATGTCGCCTACGACCCCGAGATCAACGAGGACGCCATTCATGCCCGCAGTCTGAAGCTGGCCGCGCTGCAGAAGACACTCGCAGCCCCCCCTGTATTTGGCGACCCGAAAGGCGACGTGCTCGTTGTCGGCTGGGGCAGCACCAAGGGAATCATCGAGGAGGCGGTGGAAATAGTGCGCGCGGAAGGCCACAAGGTGGGCTCGATGCACTTGCGCTTCCTGCAGCCGCTGCCCGGCGGCATCAAGGAGATCATGCAGCGGTTCAAGAAGGTCATTTCCATCGAGGGCAACTGGTCCGACCGCCCCGAGGACGAAATCATCGACGAGAGCAACCGGCGCTACTCGGCGCTGGCGATGCTGCTGCGCTCGCGCTACCTGGTCGATGTCGACTGCTGGAGCGAGGTGAAGGGCCAGGCCATCAAGCCCAGCATCGTTGCCCGCGTCATCCGGTCCAAACTGAAACAGTAGAGAGGTGAGAAAACCATGAACATGGCCGCCACTGAGTGCCTGCTCCAGATGTACGAGGAGCATCACGAGCTCGAGGACTACCAGAGCGGAGTGCCACGCTGGTGCACCGGCTGCGGCGACAGCGCGATTCTCGCGGCTGTCCAGAGGCTGTGCCGCGACGAGGGCCTGCATCCGGAGCAGACCGTGTTCGTGTCCGGCATCGGTTGCTCGAGCCGCTTTCCCCACTACATGAAGACCTACGGATTCCACGGCATTCACGGCCGCGCGCTTCC
>MEQZ01000067.1:0-11292 GCA_001770425.1 Betaproteobacteria bacterium RIFCSPLOWO2_02_FULL_65_20
CAACGTACAGAGCCGTCCGGGCACGGGCCTGGGCCTCGCCATCGCCAAGAAATCGGTGGAACTGCACGGCGGCAGCATCACCGTCGACACCAAGGTGGGCGTCGGGACCCGGTTTACCGTCACTCTGCCGCGCAAGGCGCGCGAAGCGGCTGCCGCGGCATGACGCGCGCCTTGCAGGCATTTCCGGCTGCCAGATCCCTCGTATGACGAAAATGCTGGTCATCGAAGACGAAGCCGGCATCCGCATGACGCTGTCGCTCATGCTGAAAGCCGAAGGCTTCGAGGTCACCGCCGCCGAGAACGGCCGCCTCGGCGTCGAAGCGGCCCGCGCCCAGGCGCCCGACCTGATTCTTTGCGACATCACCATGCCCGAAATGGACGGCTACCAGGTCCTGGAGCAGCTGCGCAAGGAGCCGGCTCTGGCCGCGACGCCGTTCGTCTTCCTCACCGCGCGCGTCGACCGCAACGAAATGCGCCGCGGCATGAACCTCGGTGCCGACGATTATCTGACCAAGCCCTTCACCCGCGACGAGCTGCTCGCGGCGGTCAGCGCGCGCATCAAGAAGCACGAAACCACCCGCGAGGCGCTGACCAACCAGCTGATGTCCGACGACGAGGCGCTGCGGCAGCGATTCCGCAGCAACCTCTCGGGCGTGGAGGGGCCGCCTGCGACGGCCGTTGACGAAATGTCCGCCATGGAGGGCACTGCGTCCGAGGCGACCGTGCTGTTCGCCGATATCCGCAGCTTCACGACCATTTCCGAGCGCCTGTCGGCACCCGAAATCGCGGAACTGCTCAACACCTACCTCGAGCGCGCCTGCCAGCCGATCATCGCCTGCGGCGGCAGCGTGGTGAAATTCATCGGCGACGGGATCATGGCCGTCTTCCCCCATACCGATTCACTTCCGCGCGAAATGCAGGCGCTGCAGGCCGTGCACGCGGGACTGGGCCTGTCGTTCATCGCGACGCGCTTTCGCGATTGGGTCAGCGAGCGCCATGCGGACCGCGGGCTTCCCGAATTTGCGATCGGGGTCGGCATCCACACCGGCGAGGTGATGCTGTCCCGGGTAGGCGCGCGCGGCCAGCAGGATTTCACCGCGGTCGGCGACACCGTCAACATCGCCGCGCGGCTGGAGGAGCAGACCAAGGAACTGGGCTGGCCGGTGGTCGCGAGCGAGGCCACGATCAGCGCCGCAGGCACGGCGGTCGACTGCGGTGAGCGTCGTACCGTGACCCTGCGCGGCCGGATGAACCCGATCGATGTCTACGAAGTCACCGGTCTGAAGAATCTCACCGTCACGGCGGACCGGTCCATGCTGGGCCTGACCCCATCCGTGCGCGAGGCCCTCTCAGCCAATGCGGACGGTGCCGCGAACGCCGCCAAGCTGGCGCTGCGCGAGACGCTGCAGGCCATGGTCGCCGAACCGCGGGCGGGCAAGCCCGCCCCGGTCCAAGCGCCGCGCTTCGGGAACTACCGCGTGATCGAAAAGCTCGGCGAGGGCGCCTCGTCGATCGTCTACCTCGCCGAGCGCGAATCGGACCACCAGAAGGCCGCGCTCAAGATCCTCAACAGCCGCCCCGGCGACGATCCGGATATGCTGCAGCGCTTCGTGCAGGAGGCGGCGATGATTGCCCGCATCGGCCACCCCAACATCGTGCATATCTTCGACCACGGGTTCACCGAGGACTTCGCGTACATCGCCATGGAGTACTTTCCGGCCGGCAGCCTGGAGCAGGTCGTGGCGGGGCCGATTTCCTCGCGCCAAGCGCTGTCGCTGCTCGCGCAGGCGGCCAGCGCTGTCGCCGAAATTCACCGCAACGGCATCGTCCACCGCGACATCAAGCCGGCCAACTTCATGGTGCGCGAGAACGGGGTGATCGCGCTTGCAGACTTCGGCGTCGCCAAGGACCTGTCCAACGACACCACCAAGACGCAGTTCGGCGTGTCGTTCGGCTCACCCTACTATCTGTCGCCGGAACAGGCAAAGGGCATCATGGTCGATCACCGCTCCGATCTGTACAGCCTGGGGGTGATCTTCTACGAGATGCTGATGGGCCGCCGCCCCTACGAAAGCGATTCGCTGCATGATCTGATCCGCCAGCATGTCGAAGCGCCACCGCCCAAACTGCCCGCGAACCTGGCCGACTGCCAGGAACTGATCGACGGGCTGATGGCCAAGGACCCGGCGCAGCGTTACCAGAGCGCAGAGGCCGTTCTGGACGCCATCGACACGGTCTGGACGCGCGCGGCGCTGTCCGCGGCCCGGCAGCCTCCCGCAGCCTAATCGTCGCGCGGCGCAGGGGCCAGGAGCGTTGCCTGCCAGGCCTGGGTCGATGTCCCCGCGCGGTCGCGCACGACGACCGACCCCTCCATGACCTTGCCGTTGACGCGCCCGCGATACACGTACTGCACCGGGCCACCGCCCCGGCCAGCGGCCACTTCGAACTCGAAGCCGATGGCATCTCCCGACAGACTCGCCTGGCGCATCGGCGCAGCGGCCGAGCCGATCTTCGCGGCGCCCGCGATCGACTGGTAGCGCTGAGTGAAGGTGAACTCACCGTCCACGCTGGCGTCGTGCACCCTGAGCCCGGATTGCCAGCGTCCGGCAACGGTTGCCGGCACGCGCCACAGATAGACGTAGGAAACGCCAGGATTGCCCACCTTCTTCTCCGGCACGTCGAGCGTGACGCTCTCGTCCGACAGCCAGTCGCCCATGTGGTAATCGTGCGCGGCAATGCGCGTCCCCGGGCGCAGCGCAAGCAGCTTGGGCCGCAGCCTGAGGTTCATCTCGGGCAGCAGGTAGCTGGTGATGACCGTGGCGCCGCTCAGATCCGTCTGGAACAGATCCTGCTCGACGAAGCGGGCGCGGTCGGCCACGCCTTCGCGACGCGCCGATTCGTTCGCCAATCCGAGCAGGTAGCGGTCGATGTCCACGCCGAGCCCGCGCGCGCCGTACCGCTTGGCCGCAGTGACCACGATCCGGCCATCTCCCGAGCCCAGATCGATCAGCGTGTCGTCCGGGCCCACCTTCGCGATGCGCAGCATTGCCTCGACGACGACCTGAGGGGTGGGCACGTAGACGACATCGCCCGCGCCCTGCTGGGCCTGCGCGCCCGCCGCAGCGAGAGCGAACGCGACCAGGACGGATGCGATGCACCGCATGCGAAACTCAGCGCAGGCCGAGCACGTCCTGCATGTCATAGAGGCCGGAAGTCCTTTCCTTCAGGAAACGGCATGCACGCAGTGCGCCCAGCGCGTAGGTCATGCGGCTCCCGGAGCGGACCGTGATTTCCACCCGCTCACCGACGCCGGCGAACATCACGGTATGCTCGCCGACGATGTCCCCGCCGCGCAGCGCGTGGAACGCGATGGTCTTCGCGTCGCGCTCGCCCGTGATGCCCTCGCGGCCGTAGATCGCGGAGGTCTTGAGATCGCGCCCGAGCGCCGAGGCGACCACTTCGCCCAGCTTGAGCGCCGTACCCGAAGGGGCATCGACCTTGTGCCGGTGATGCGCCTCGATGATCTCGACATCGTAGGCGTCGCCCAGAATGCGGGCCGCAAGATCGGCGAGCTTGAAGGCCGCGTTGACGCCGATCGCCATGTTCGGCGCGAAGACGATGCCGATGCGCTTGGCGGCGTCCGCGATGCGCTGCTTCTGCTCAGCGGTGAAACCGGTGGTCCCGATCACCATCCCGGTTCCGCTGGCGAGGCACCGGTCCAGATGCGCCAGCGTACCCTCGGGTCGGGTGAAATCGATCAGGCAGTCCGCGTCGGCCAGCGCGGCAAGATCGGCGCCGACCCGCACCCCGCACGGGGCACCGGCGAATTCTCCCGCGTCGTGACCCAGATGCGCGCTTCCCTGCACCTCCAGCGCCGCGGCGAGCTTGAGATCAGGTGCGCCGAGGATCGCCTCGATCAGTGTGCGCCCCATGCGACCGGCGGCCCCCGCGACCGCGACTCTCACGGCTTGCCCCCGCTTGCGCCCGCGGCCGCCGGCGCGGCGGGCGGAGCAGCGACCACATCGCCCTCGATCCGCACCAGCTTGTCCTGCTCGAAGAACGCAGAGATGCGCCGGTGCTCGACCTCGCGGCTGTTGGCGCGCTGCCGGATGAATATGTAATCCCAGCGATCGCCATGGAACATGTCTGCCACCAGCGGCGTTCCCAGTGCGAAGCGCACCTGGTCCTTGGTCATGCCGACCTTCAACTGGCCCGCCATTTCCTGCGAGATGAAATTGCCCTGCTGGATTTCCATGCGGTGCGGCGACAGACTCGGCAGATTAGGAAGGTAGCTGCATGCAGCCGCCGAGAACGCAAAGGCGAAGGAGAGAGCTGGTTTCATCATGAAGGCGCGCTTCTTGGGGCGGATAAAACGCTATATCATAACGGAAAGCGCAGTCCCGGCTGGCCGCAATCGGACCCCGGGCACTCCAAGCACTGCAGGCACACAACGTGACCGACCTCAAGACCATCGGACTCAAGGCGACGGCCCCGCGCCTGCGCATCCTCAAGCTGTTCGAGACCGGCAGCGTGCGGCACATGTCCGCCGAGGACGTCTACCGCATACTCATGAACGAAGGGCTGGACATCGGGCTCGCCACCGTCTACCGGGTACTCACGCAGTTCGAGCAGGCCGGCATACTGGCGCGGCACCACTTCGAGTCAGGCAAGGCGGTGTTCGAACTGAACGAGGGCAAGCACCACGACCACCTCGTGTGCCTGCAATGCGGCCGGGTCGAGGAGTTTTTCGACGCGGAGATCGAGAAGCGCCAGAACCGGGTCGCCGAGGACCGTGGCTTCACGATCCGCGAGCACTCGTTGTATCTCTACGCCGAGTGCACCAAGCCGGACTGCCCGCACAAGAACGACCGATGAACCAGCATCGGTGGCGGCGGGCGACGCCGGTCCGGCCGGAAAAACTCAGGCCTGGTACTTGAACGACAGCAGCATCCGCGTGCGGTACGCGACCACCTTGCCATTCTCGATCGCCATGTCCTGCTTCACCACTTCGGCAATGCGCAGATCGCGCAGCGTCTTGGACGCCGCCTGTATCGCCCGCCTGCCCGCCTCCTCCCAGGACGTCGGGCTGGTGCCGATCACTTCGACGATCTTGTACACGCTGTCTCCGGTTTTCTTGGCCATGATTGCCTCCTTTTGCGATGGTCCCGCCACACTGAGGGGATCGTCTTCATGATACGCTTTTCGGGGTCGGAATCACCCCTTCCAGCCTGCCCCATGCCCATGAGGCGGACGTACTCGCTATGGAGCCGGCCATGGACCTGATTTTGTGGCGCCACGCAGAAGCCGAGGACGGCATGCCCGATTCGGCGCGCGAACTCACCAAACGCGGGCGCAAACAGGCCGCCCAGATCGCGGCGTGGCTGAAGGAACGCATACCTCCAGACTGCACGATTCTGGTCAGCCCTTCCAGGCGCACCCAGCAGACCGCCGATGCGCTGGGCCTGCCCTACGAGACGACCAAGAAGGTGGGCACCGGCGCCGCGCCCGACGAGATTCTCGCCGCGGCCGGCTGGCCAGGGCACGAGGGCACCGTGCTGGTGGTCGGGCACCAGCCCACGCTGGGCGGGGTGGCCGCGCTGATCCTGTGCGGGGAAGAGGCCGACTGGACGATCAAGAAGGGGGCGGTCTGGTGGTTTTCCTGCCGCGCACGCCACGGCGGTGACATCGTATTGCGGGCCGTGGTCTGCCCGGACCTGGTCTGAGCGGGACCGTCCTACGAAGCCCTGGTTTTTTCCTCGGCGAGCGCTCGTATCTCCAGCCGCATGCCCTGCGAGTGCCACTCGTCGGCTTCGGCTTCGAGCGCTGCTTCGGTGAGCGGGTGCTCGTCCAGCCAGCGGCGCTCCACGCCAAGCGCGAATCCCGAGTCCGTGGCGCGGCAGGCGATGCGCGGCAGCGCGATGTCGCTGCGGGCCTGGTAGAACAGCACGGCCAGGCGAAGCGCGAAAATCAGTGACCAGTCCGAGCTGCGTGCCGGCAGGGCCTCGAGCTTGGCCAGTTTGCCCCGGTGCGCGAGCACCAGCCTTGCGAGCCGCGCCTGCTCGTCGCGCGAATAGCCCGGCATGTCGGCCTGCGACAGGATGTAGGCCGAGTGCTTGTGGTAGGCGGCATGGGCGATCGGAATTCCTATCTCGTGCAGCAGGCACGCCCACCTGAGCATCAGCAGCTCTGCTTCCGGCGGTTCGATGACCAGTTCCGCCTGCAACCGCGTCGCGAGCCCGGCCACCCGCTCGGCCTGCGCCATATCGACGTGGTAACGGCGCATGAACTCCGCGACCGTCACCTCGCGCATGTCATGGTGCTGCACCCGCCCGAGCAGATCGTAGAGCACGCCCTGGCGCAGCGCCCCCTCCGACACATCGAGCGCGTCGATGCCAAACTCGGCGAGTATCGCCGACATGATCGCCAGCCCCCCGGGGAGGATGGGCGCACGATCGTCGCGCAGCCCCGGTAGCTTTAGCTGCTCGACATCCCCCGCTTCGATGAACGCCGAACGCAGCTTCTTCAGTCCTGCGGCGGTGATCCCCTGCTCCGCCCACCCGCCCTCGCGAACCATGCCGGCCAGCGACCGGGCCGTTCCGGACGAAGCGATCACGTCCTTCCAGCCGGTGCGGCGGAACGACTTGACGATGGGCTGCAACTCGTTTGCCGCAGCCAGTTCCGCGCGCTTGAATCCGGACTTGTCGATCCTGCCTTCGGGAAAATACTTGAGGCTGTAGCTCACGCAGCCCATCGTGATCGATTCCACCAGTTCGGGCTTGAGCCCCGTGCCAATGATGAATTCGGTCGACCCGCCGCCGATGTCCACCACCAGCCGCCTGTCCGGGGAAGGCGGCAGCGTGTGCGCGACACCCAGGTAGATCAGCCGCGCCTCCTCGCGCCCGAAGATCACTTCGATCGGGAATCCCAGAACCGTCTTGGCCTCGGCGAGGAATTCATCGGCGTTCCTGGCCACCCGCAGCGCGTTGGTGCCGACGGCGCGCACCGCACCACGGGGAAAACCCCGCAGCCGCTCGCCGAAGCGACCCAAGGCTTCGAGCGCGCGCAACTGGGTGGACCGATCCAGCCGCCGCTCGCGTGTCAGGCCCGCGCCCAGGCGCACAGAATCACGCAGGGAATCAAGGAGATAGACTTGTTCTCCCACCACGCGCCCGATCTGGAGATGAAAGCTGTTCGATCCCAGATCGACCGCTGCAAGGGTCTCGTGTTTCACGGAAATTCGCACTGCACCATTTGCGCCCGAACATAGCATCCCGGCACGACCGACGCAATGCGTCCGCATACGCGCAAGCGTGTCGCGAACGAAAGGATTAAAATGTTTAGCATTCAGGCAGATATCGACACGCGCGCAACCTGATCGGCAACAAACCCATTCGTTTCCGGAGCCCTGGCCGGCTTTTGCGGCCCGCGTCGGCAGCACGAACCGAAACATGCTTCACGAACCCGCATCCCGGCTCAAGCGATTAGAACCGCATTTCCTCAACCGTGAGCTGAGCCTCCTCGCGTTCAACCGCCGGGTGCTCGCGCAGGCCGAGGACAGGCGCACGCCCATGCTCGAGCGGCTGCGGTTCCTGTGCATAGTCTCGTCCAACATGGACGAATTCTTCGAAATCCGCGTCGCCGAACTCAAGGAGCGCATCAAGCTGGGCGGCGACATGGACCACCGCGGCGAGGGGCCGGCCACCGAGATCTTCCGCATCGTGAGCGAACGCGCCCACACCATGGTGGTCGAGCAGTACCGCGTGCTGAACGAAGAGATTCTTCCCGGGTTGGCCGAAGAAGGCGTGTGCTTCCTGAATGAACCCGAATGGACCCGAGAGCAGCGCCGCTGGCTGCACGACTACTTCGTGCGCGAAATGATGCCTGTGATGACGCCCATCGGGCTCGATCCGGCGCACCCATTCCCGCGCGTGTTGAACAAAAGCCTGAATCTCGCGGTGCAGCTGGAGGGCCGGGACGCGTTCGGCCGGAATTCCGGGCGCGCGATCGTGCAGGCGCCGCGACTGCTGCCGCGCGTGATGGCGCTGCCGCCGCAGTTGACCGGCGGCAAGACCTATCACTTCGTTCACCTGAGCGTGGTGCTCAGGGCGTTCGTGAGCGCGCTGTTCCAGGGCATGATAGTGAACGGCGCGTATCCGTTCCGCGTGACGCGCAACAGCGACCTGTTCGTGGACGAGGAGGAAATCAAGGACCTGCGCACCGCGCTCGCCGGCGAGCTGCCGCAGCGCCACTTCGGCGATTCGGTGCGCCTGGAGGTCGCCGAGTCCTGCCCGCCGGAAATGACCGATTTCCTGCTGCAGCAGTTCGAACTGACCGAGGAGGACCTGTACCGCGTCGACGGCCCGGTCAACCTGGTGCGGCTGATGAACGTGCCTGACATCGTCGACCTGCCCTCGCTCAAGTTCGGGCCGTTCCTTCCGGGGACGCCCAAGACGCTGGGCAAGCACGGCGACATTTTCCGCTCCGTGCGCAAGGGCGACATTTTGCTGCACCACCCGTTCCAGTCGTTCAGTCCGGTGATCGAGATGCTCGAGCAGGCCGCCGAGGACCCGAACGTGGTGGCCATCAGGCAGACGGTATACCGCACCGGCACCGACTCGGTGATCATGAAATACCTTATCGATGCCGCCCAGCGCGGCAAGGAAGTCACGGTGGTGGTGGAACTGCTGGCGCGCTTCGACGAGGAAGCGAACATCCAGTATGCGGCCAAGCTGGAGGAAGTCGGCGCGCACGTGATCTACGGCGTGGTGGGCTACAAGACCCACGCCAAGATGCTGCTGGTCGTGCGCCGCGAGGACGGGACCTTGCGCCGCTATGCGCACCTGTCGACCGGCAACTACCATCCGCGCACCGCCAAGCAGTACACCGATTTCGGCCTGCTGACCGCAAACGAGGAGATCTGCACCGATGTCGATGCGGTGTTCAAGCAGCTGACGGGTCTGGGGCGCGCCCGCAGCCTCAACCACCTGTGGGTGTCGCCCTTCACGCTGCACGAGCGCACGATCACGGCGATCAAGCGCGAGATCCGGCACGCCAAGGCGGGCAAGCCCGCGCACGTGATCGCGAAAATGAACTCGCTGCTCGAGCCCCGCGTGATCGAGGCGCTGTATGCGGCCTCGCAGGCCGGGGTGAAGGTGGATCTGATCGTGCGTGGCGTGTGCGCGCTGCGCCCGGGAATCCCCGGCCTGTCCGAGCACATCCGCGTACGCTCGATCATCGGCCGCTTCCTTGAGCACACGCGCATCTTCTATTTCCTGAACGACGGTGCCGAGGACGTGCATCTGTCCAGCGCCGACTGGATGGAGCGCAATTTCTTCCGCCGCATCGAACTGTGTTTCCCGCTGCTCGACGCGCGCCTGAAGCAGCGTGTCATCAAGGAAGGGCTGAAGGTGTACCTGGCCGACAACAACCAGGCCTGGGACATGGATTCAGACGGCAACTACCACCGCAGGCACTCTCACGGCCGGGTGCCGCGCCCCGCACAGGAACAGCTGCTCGCGCTGCTCTCGGCGCGCTAGGGACTTTCCTGCCCGCCCGCAGTGTCGGCATCGCCCTCGAGGCGAGCGCGCATCGTCGCCACCGGCTGCTGCCGGATCGAGGGTTTCGCCGACCTTTGCCGTTCACCGTTCACCGTTCACCATAGCCACGCAGCGCCGCGCACGCCGCCAGAATCGCCGTGATGATGGCGCACCAGCTTCGTGTCCACCCGGTCGGAGAACACATGGCGCTGCGACAGCCGCGGAACGCTGGCGTACAGGCGCTCGATGTTCGACATGCCGCCGCCCAGCACGATCACATCCGGATCGAGGATGTTGATCACGTTCGCCAGCGAGCGTGCCAGGCGGTCCTCGTAGCGCTGCATGGTGCGCTCGGCGCCCTCGTCGCCGGCCTCGGCGGCGGCGACGATCTGCGGCGGAGTGAGCGTGCCGCCTGTGGCTCTGGCATGCAGCGCCGCCATGCCGGGACCGGAAATATAGGTTTCGATGCAGCCCTGCCTGCCGCAGTGGCACTCCGGGAGCGGCAGGTCCGCCTTCCCCGGCAGCGGCAGCGGATTGTGTCCCCACTCGCCGGCAATCGCGTTTGCGCCGACGAGCACGCGGCGCGACACCACGATGCCGCCGCCCACACCGGTGCCGAGGATGACGCCGAACACCACTTGCGCATCGCGCGCCGCGCCGTCCACGGCCTCGGATAGCGCGAAGCAGTTGGCGTCGTTGGCGATGCGCACCTCGCGCCCGAGCACCTTTTCGATGTCCTGCTTCACGGGCTTGCCGTTGAGGCAGGTCGAGTTGGCGTTCTTCAGCAGGCCGGTTGCGTGCGAAATCGAGCCCGGCGTGCCGATGCCGACGCTGCCGCGCTGGCCGAGTTCGCGCTCGGCGCCTTCGATGAGGTCGGCGACGGCGCGCAGCGTCGCCTCGTAATCGCTCGCCGGCGTCGGCACGCGCCGCCTGAGCAGCTCGCGGCCGTCATCGTCGAGCGCGACGATCTCGATCTTGGTGCCGCCGAGGTCGATGCCGATGCGCAACATGGTTCCGCTGGCCCGAGGCGCGTCAGTACATCTCGCGCAAGTAAATGAACGGGCTGCGCGAGGAGCCGAATGTCAGCCGCGCGTTGGGATCCTGGCCATAGGCTGGCGCACCGCTGCAATTGGCCGGTGCGGCCCAACTGCCGCGCAGCCACGGCAGATTGGCCCCGGTCGCGGTCATACCTGCACCTATGCAGTTCGCGTCCCCGCTTGTGGCGCCCAGATTGATCGCGAAGTCAACACTACCCAAGGCGACGGGGGAAGGCTTGGTGACGGTGAACGTGGCGGTTCCGCTGCTCAGCGTCGTCGCAGAGCCCGGCAGATGGCTCGCCCCCATGTTGGTGCCGTTCAAGCCGCCCCCGTAATTGCCAAGGACCAGGGCGCCGGCGGGTATGCCGGTGCAACTGTCCGCGCTGTTGGTCTGCCAGCCGCTCCCGTTCCAGTACATCGCGCGGACCGGTACGCGGATGGGAAGCAGCTCCGAACCATACGCGCTGTCGAGCTTGAGGATGCCGAAGCGCATCGGCTTGCCGGCGTTGAACGCGATGCCATTGCCGGACGTCGCCGCGCCAAAGGATGCCGGATTGCCGGCAAAGGCGACAAGGTCCGTGTCGATCACGTTGAGCGCCAGCGCGATGTCGGCATCGAACGGCGCATTGGGTGCCGTGGTGCTGCGGGTCAATACGAGTCCGGTACCCGATCCGAAAGTGAGCGTGCCAACGCCGTTGGTGAATGTCCCGATCACCGGA
>MEQZ01000067.1:11354-11915 GCA_001770425.1 Betaproteobacteria bacterium RIFCSPLOWO2_02_FULL_65_20
CGTTGCCGGCAAGCCTGCGGTGTCCAGCGCCGGTGTCGCGCCGCCGCCGAGGGCGTCGAAGCGCGAATAACGCGCAGCCTGCGTGGCGGGAGTCAGGCTGGCGTTGGCCAGCTTCATGTACGCGCCGGCATAGTTGGTCGTGGTTGCGTTGGTAAGGCCGTTGCTGGTGCCGTTGCGCGCGGTCACCGTGATCACCGGCGCGACGCTATAGAGAACCGGCGCGCCGACGTAGCTAAACGTCCCGCAGGCCGTGGCGAAAGACGGCGTGTTGTAGCTCACGTTGAAGTTGTCCGGAACGAAGCGCCCGAATCCGCTGACGCCGGTGCTCTGGGCGACGGCTACGCTGCCGAAAGAACAGCCGTACTTGCCGCCCACCAGAGAGTTTGAGAAGTCCGCCGTGCAACCACCGCTTGGCTGGTCGACGATGGTAAAAGCGGAGTCGTACACGGCGTAGGCGTTGAGGCCAACATTGCCAGCCTCGCTGTAGAAAAACGCGTTGCCGCTTGCCGTCCCGGTCAGCACCGGGGCCGCACTGAAGCTGCCGCCGATCGCGCCCGCGTT
>MEQZ01000068.1 GCA_001770425.1 Betaproteobacteria bacterium RIFCSPLOWO2_02_FULL_65_20
AGCAGATACCAGAAGCCGATAAAAGGCGCCTCCATTTCCGGGCAGTGCAGGCTATACATCAGCGTGCCGACGGCTCCGGAAAGCAGCCCCGCGGCCGCGCCGGCAAGCCGTAAGCGCGTCGGGGCAAGCCCTTTCATTGCCCACACCACTGCGACAAACGCCGGCGCGGATAACAAGGCGATCAGGAACGGGCACGAGTTCCACGTATCACCGAAGAACAGTTGCGCACGCTGTGCCGGATCTGCCCGCATCAACACGAATGCTGCCAGCACCCACATCGCCAACACCGGCGCGGCTAGCGCGCCCGGCACCCAGGCAAGCCTCAGGCCCGGGCGCGACAGGCGCAAGGCCACGAGCAAACTGGCCGCCGCAAGGCAGGCGACAAACGCAACCTTGACCCAGAACATCGGCAGCAGGACCGCAGCGCCAAGATCAGGGCGCGGGCCGATCAGGGCAACCATCAGCAGCGCCGCCCCCAAGGCACCCCAGCCGACGGCAATTGCATAGCGGCGTAGCGCCTGGTTCGGCTGCACCGCACCGGCACCGCTCGCCAGCATGGCGACCAACTCGTCGGTTCTCATGCGTCGTCCCTTATCATTGCCGCGAGCGCCTTCAGTCCGCGGTGCACGCCCACCTTGACCGCCGACTCCGACATGCCCGTGATCCGCGCGGTCTGCGCCACCGACAGACCCTCCAGCTTCATATGGACGATGGGCAGGCGCTGCCGCTCGGGCAACCGCTCCAGCAGCTTGCCCAGATCGCGGCGCGCTTCGGCAGCCTCGGTATCCGCTGAGGACCCAAGGTCGAACTCGTCATCCAGCGGATCGTTGAGCAGGTCACGCTTCGCGCGCCGGCGCAGCAGGTCGATGAGCTTGTACTTCGCAATCGCATGCACCCACGCCGTCAGCGGCTGCCCGGCGTCGTAGGTATGGCGTTGGTTGTGTATGGCCAGCAGCGATTCCTGCACCAAATCCTCCACCTCGTCCGGCAAGCGGGCGAGACGTCTCCTCAGGTAGGCGCGCAAGTGCGCGCTCAGGTCCTGCAGAAACGCATGGTAGGCCGGCGCATCGCCCGCGAGTCCGCGGATCAGCAGTTGCCTGAGTCGCTCCTCGCTCGGGTTCACCCGGCCTGTTTCTTCCATTCGTTGCATTGAAGCATTTTGTTACAGCCACGCAAAAAAATATATAAATGACCCGCCCATCGGCCACTGGCTATCAATTGTGCCCGAGCGTGTAACTATTCGCCGCTTCCTGCCGAATTACCCACCAGACTGCGCCAGACGCGTCGTTGCCGAGGCGAAGCACCCGAGCGGTGCGCCCGTGTGCATCGGAACGGGCACCGGCGAGGCGGCTGGGGCAGTAACATGATGCGCATAATTCTTCCGGAGAATGTTATGGATCGTCGTCGTTCACTGAAATGGCTGTTCGGCTTATCCGCGTTACCAATCATCAACGCCGGCCTTGCCCGGGCCAAGGACGGTACGGGCTCGGCGTTGCGTAAATCGAAAGCCGAATGGGCTTCCCTGCTGCCGCCTCTCGCGTATCGCGTATTGTTCGAGGAGGATACGGAGCGCGCCGGCACGAGTCCCCTGAACCTGGAGAAGCGCGACGGAACTTTCGTCTGTGCCGCGTGCCAACTGCCCTTGTTCGACAGCACCAGAAAATACGAGAGCGGCACCGGCTGGCCGAGCTTCTGGCAGTCGCTGCCGCAAGCCGTCGCCAGCAGGACAGATTTCAAATTGATCTATCCGCGCTCGGAGTACCACTGCACACGTTGCGGCGGACATCAGGGGCATATATTCGATGACGGCCCGCGACCGACGGGCAAACGCTACTGCAACAACGGTGTCGCGTTGAATTTCGTGCCCCGCACCGACAAGCTGCCGGCGTTGCGGACATGAAGACATGCCTGAGATTGACCGGTCTTGCCGCGACCGCATTGCTGCTGCTTGGCAGCATCGGCTTCGCGGCCGGCGCGCAGCCTGCAAAACCGGCGGACAGCACGACAGCCACTGCGACGGCCGTTTTCGCCGGCGGCTGTTTCTGGTGCCTGGAAGCGGATTTCGACAAGCTGTCGGGTGTGATCGCGACGGAATCCGGTTACACCGGCGGCAAGACGCCAAATCCCACCTACCATCAGGTCGGCGCAGGCGGCACCGGGCACACCGAGGCAGTCCGCGTCAGCTACGACCCGGCGAAGCTGAATTATCAAAAGCTGGTCGATTACTTCTGGCGCCATATCGACCCGACGGTGAAGGACCGCCAGTTCTGCGACATCGGCTCGCAGTATCGCAGCGCCATCTACTGGCAGAACGAGGCCGAACGCAAGATCGTCGAAGCCAGCCGCGACGCGCTGCTGAAAAGCGGCAAGCTGCCGCAGGTATTGACGGAAATCGCCGCCGCGTCGGCGTTTTACCCTGCCGAGGAATATCACCAGGACTACTACAAGAAAAATCCAATCCGTTACGCCTACTATCGCAGAGGCTGCGGCAGGGATGCCCGGGTGCATGAGATCTGGGGCGGGAAGTAAGCGGCGTAGACAGACCGATCTCTGCATGTCGGGTAGAAATAGCGCCCGTGCTTGTAACCATTCGACGCCTCGTGACGAATTATCTGGCAGACCGCGCCAAATCCATCCTTCGCGCTTGCGCGGTCCGTTCCTTCAGCTGAAAGGTGTTTTGCTCATGAATCCGCGCAATTTTTCCCTCTGCACCCTCGCCGCCCTGTCATCGGCTGCCGTGCCCGCCACAGGCTTCGCGGCCTGCGACGCGCACAGCGGGCCGAAGACGGCCGCGCTGGTCGAGCTCTACACCTCCGAGGGCTGCTCCAGTTGTCCGCCGGCCGACCGGCAGCTCAGCCGCCTGCGGCAGGCGCTGGATCCGGCGGCCGAGGCGGTGCCGCTGGCGCTGCACGTGGGCTACTGGGACTACATCGGCTGGAAGGATCCATACGCGCAGGACAGCTTCGGCGAACGTCAAAGCTGGCTGGTCCGTGCCAACCAGCGCAAGACGGTCTATACGCCCCAGTTCTTCGTCGGTGGCACCGAACTGCGCTCATGGCAGGGCGCACTGCGGGACAAGGTGCGGCAGTTGAATGCGCTGCCGGCAGCGGCTGCCATCCGCGTGCAGGCGGGCATCGCACCGAATGGCGCGCTCTCGCTCGCCGCCGAGGCGACGACGCGCGCCGGGGCCGGGCCGGCCGCGCTGCACCTGGCGCTCGCCGAGAGCGGCCTCGCGTCGAAAGTGACCCGCGGTGAAAACAGCGGCACCACGCTGGCGCACGATCATGTGGTGCGCGTATGGACCGGTCCGGTCCGCCTGACCGGCGGCGCAGCCCGGGTGCAGCGCGAGATCGCGCTGCCGGCGGCCTGGAACCGCGCACGGCTGGAGGTGGTTGCGTTTGTGCAGGACGAGCGCACCGGCGGCGTGCTGCAGGCGCTGAGCGCGCGCCAGTGCGCGGGCTCGTGATGATTTCCGACCTGGGCGTTTCCATGACCGACGATACCCGGCCCGTCCACCCGGCCTGGCTGCGCGCAACGCACTGGCTCAATGCGCTCGCGGTGGTGATCCTCGCGATGAGCGGCTGGCGCATTTATAACGCAGCGCACTTTTCCATTCACTCACCAAGGAGCACACCATGATCAAGATCACCTCAGCCGTACTTTCCATCGGTCTTCTGCTGGCCGGCGGCAACGCTCTAGCGGACGACATGATGAAGAAAGACCCGATGGCCAACGACGGCATGAAGAAAGATGCCATGAAGAAAAGCACGAAGAAGAAAGATCCGATGGCCAAAGACAGCATGAAGAAAGACGCCATGGCCAAGGACGAGATGAAGAAAGACTCCATGGCCAAGGACAGCATGCAGAAGTAGGCCGAGCGTCCGAGCCGGCACCAGTCGTGAATCGCGGGGGCGCAGGCCGGTGGCGTGCGCCCCTCGTTCGGGCTCATCGGGTTTCTCAGTAAGCTTCGCCGAGCGCGCCGGGGAGCTACAGCGGTGCAGCGTCGATGAGCACGAAGGCAAGACGCGCAGGCTCGCCGCTGCGATTGCTCCAGGCATGATTGGTACCGCGCTGGATCAGCACGTCTCCGGGTTTGAGCAGCACTTCGCCCTCGTCCATCAATGCGTAGATCTCGCCGGAAAGAACGATGACGTAGTCGACGGAGTTGGTCTTGTGGAAGCCCGGGTGCCGGGGATTCCCGCGGTCCAGCGCCGCCCCCCGTCCTGAGCCGTCGTCTTGCGCCGTGCGCTCGCGCTCCAGCGCGGCCAGTCTCTGCTCGTCCGGGGGATATTCGATGACGCGGAACACGCTGCCGTTCCGGGGCGGCGGGAGCCGATAAGGATGGTTCGTCGCATCGTCGGTGCCGCGGTTGTCGGCAGGGGAGGTGCGCGTTTCCCACAACTGGGTGATGACCGCGCTGCCCGGTCCCCTGCTGTACGTGCGCGGCGCCTGGCCCTCCAGGATGAATACCGACTTGCCTTCGGCGTTGTGGCCGCTAACCACCCGGCGGATAAGTTTGCCCATGTGCTCAGACCTCCCCGTGGATTCCGTATTATGAGTGCTTGACCGCCGCTCGTGGCATGGCTATGGTGCCGAAGGCATCCCCGCACGGAACTCTGTACCCATCGCGCCCGGAATCCGCCCGCATATATTCAACGAAGGAGACGACCCATGGATGATCTGGAATCGGCGATCCGGAAACTGGTGGCGGCGAACCGCATCCTTTCCGCCGAGGGCGTGGTCGATGCGTTCGGACACATCAGCATGCGCCATCCTGGTCGCCCGGATCGCTACCTGCTGTCGTGCTCGCGCAGTCCGGAGCTGGTGAAAGTGGCCGACATCATGGAATTCGACCTGGACAGCAACCCGGTCGATGCCAAAGGGCGCACGCCGTACCTGGAGCGCTTCATCCACGGGGCGGTGTACCGCGCGCGGCCCGAAGTCATGTCGGTCATGCACAATCACTCCTACGAGATTATCCCGTTCGGAGTGACCAAGATACCGCTTCGGCCGATCTTCCATTCCGCGGGCCGGCTCGGGGGCACCATCCCCGTCTGGGACATACGCGAGAAGTTCGGCGACACCAACTTCCTGGTGGTGAGCAACGAGCTCGGGCGCGATCTGGTCGCATGTCTCGGGGGCAACACCGTCGCGCTGATGCGCGGCCACGGTTGCGTGGTCACCGGACCGACCGTCGAGACCACGGTATTGACCTCGATCTACTTGCGCGTCAATGCCCGGCTGCAGATGGACGCGATGCGCATGGGGGAAGTCACCTACCTGAGTCCCGGCGAAATCGAGCTCTCCTCGCAGCGCAACAAGCCCAAGGTCGGGGACGAACGTGCATGGGAATACCTGTGCGCCCGTGCCGGGATCGAACGCGAAGCGCTGTAGCGAATGGGCTATTACGTCGGCATCGATGTCGGGGGCACTTTCACCGACATTTGCGTCGCCAACCAGGACGGGAAGATCTCTGTCTACAAGACCCTGACCCTGCCCGATATCGGGAGCGGGGTCATCGAGGGCTTGAGGCTGGCCGCGGAGGCGGAGCGGCTGGACCTCCCCGCGTTCCTCGTTCAGGTGGAGCGCTTCGGGCACGGCAGCACGGTGGCGGTGAACGCGCTGCTGCAGCGGCGCGGCGTGCGCGTCGGTCTCATCACCACCCGGGGTTTTGCCGACACGCTGTGGATCGCCCGCATGATGGCGATGACCACCGGCCTTCCGCCGGAGCAATATACGCACTACCGCAAGCGCCGGCGGCCGGATCCGTTGATGGAGCGCCGCCTGGTGCGCGAGGCCGAAGAGCGGATCGACTATCGTGGCGACGTGGTGGTCGCTCTCCAGGCCGACGGCGCTCGGCGCGCGATCCGCGAGCTGCTCGACGAAGGTATCGAATCGCTTGCCGTCTGCACGCTGTGGTCTTTCAGGAATCCGGTGCACGAGCGAATGCTGCGCGAGATCGCGCTGGAGCTGGCGCCGAACCTGTACGTTTCGGTCTCGAGCGACCTGGTCCCGGTCATCAAGGAGTACGAGCGCATGGCCACGACGGTCGCCAACGCTTATCTGGGCCCGGTGGTGAACAGCTACATCGCCGCAATGGGCAAGGAGCTGAAGGCATCGGGCTTCGGCAAGGAATTCTTCATGCTGAACTCCGTTGGCGGCGTCATTCCGCCCATGGAGGCGGGGGCCAAGCCGATTCAACTGCTGGGCTCGGGACCGAGCGGCGGCGCATTGGCTTCGCAACTCCTGGCGCGACAGATCGGGCAGCCGAACGTGATCATCGCGGACATGGGCGGGACCAGTTTCGATGCCGGGTTGATCGTGGAAGGCGAGCTGCTGCTGCAAACCGAAACGGTGGTCGGCAACCTCAACTTGCTCAGCCCGATGATAGGGATTCGTTCAATCGGGACCGGCGGCGGCAGCATCGCCGTCAGCGTGGATGGCATGCTCAAGGTGGGCCCCGAGAGCGCGGGCTCGTTTCCCGGGCCCGCCTGCTACGGGCGCGGCGGAGCGAGGCCGACCGTCACCGACGCCGACCTCACGCTGGGCTACCTGAACCCCGAATACTTCCTGAGCGGCAAGATGCGCCTCGACGGCGAGGCGTCCCGTGTAGCCATCCGAAAGCACATCGCCGAACCGCTCGGCCTCTCCGTACTCGATGCCGCGGCGGGGATACGCGAAGTGGCCGACCAGCAGATGGCCGACCTGCTGCGCCAGAGCACGCTTGAGCGCGGGTACGACCCGCGCGATTTCTGCCTGTTCGCCTACGGCGGCGCGGGTCCCGTGCACGCCTGCGTATTCGGCCTGGAAGCCGGCGTGCGCTCCGTCTTGATTCCGGTGTCCGCACCGGTGTTCTCGGCACAGGGAGTCCTGGCAGCCGATATGCGGCTGTCGCGCCAGCGCTCGATTCTGCAGCGCAGTCGTGGCAACGCCAAGGCACGCGAAGAGGGACTGGACGGCGCAATGATCGAGGCGATCTTCAGGGAACTCGAAGCCGAAGTTCGCGAGGCGTTCCGCAGATACGGAATTTCAGACGGCACGCGCCAGACCCTGGTGAGATCGGCCAGCATGAGATATTCGCGCCAGGTTCACGAGGTTCCGGTTCCGGTCGACGGATCGCTGGCGGCGCCCCAGGCGATGCAGCGCCTGGTAGCGAATTTCGACGCCGTATACGAACACCGCTACGGACGTGGAACCGGCTCGCGAAGCGCCGTCATCGAGATCACCAACTGTCATCTCCAGCTGGTACAGGCGTTGCCCAAAGTCGCCATGGCAGTCGCGGATCCGCCCGGACCGCTCGCCCCTTCGGGCGGCCGCCGTGTCTACCTGAAGGGCTGGGTCGAAGTACCGGTCTACCGGTGGGACAAGCTTCCGTTTGGATCGAGCTTCACCGGGCCGGCGCTCATCGACGCGCCCGGGACCACGGTTTGGGTCGGACCGCAGCATACCGTCCGAGTGGACAATTTCGGCAACCTGCGCATGGAGCTCGCGGCGTGAATCCGGCCATCGATCCAGTCACCTTCGAGGTCATCCGCCACAAGCTCATGGCCATCACGGAGGAGCAGCGTATCGCCTTCCAATCCATCTCCGGTTCGCCGGTGGTGACCGAGGCGAGCGATTACTACACCGGACTGTTCCTCGCGGACGGAACGATCGCCACCATGGGGTACAAG
>MEQZ01000069.1:0-13578 GCA_001770425.1 Betaproteobacteria bacterium RIFCSPLOWO2_02_FULL_65_20
AGCGGTTGTTCGTAGGTCAGGTATTCCGAGACGTTCTGCGCCAGGCGCAAGGCCGCATCCTTCTGCCACGCGAGAACAACCCCGGCGGCGCCCACGATCCGGTGCGCGAGCACGTCGCCGACGAGCTGCGACAGGTCTTCCTCCGCGTCCCAGACGAGCTCGCGAAACAGCAGTTGCACGGCGCCCGCCAGATCGACCGGGCCGGCAAGATCCACCTGCGCCATCGCCGCCTCGTCGCGGGCGAGCAGATGGGGCACGGCCCCCGGCTGCACGGTCACCGTGAGGTCGGCACCGGCGTCCGCCGCCGCCGCTTCCACCAGCCCCGAGTCGATGATGAGCAGGCGCAGGTCCGGCAGCGGCGCAAGCCGGAATACCACGGATCTTCCGGCGAAAGGCCGCAGACATTCTCGTGCCCACCCCTGCCCTTTGAGCAGGTGGTTCAGCGCAGCGACTGCGGGTTGCTCAATCATGGCGCTATTTGACCATTAACGAGCGCAATAAAAAAGCCGCCCCTGGTTTCGGGGCGGCCTTTTTGACCCGCTTGCGGTCAGGCAGCGGTCGGCTGCTGGATGCCGGCGAGCAGCCAGCCGGTCTTGCCGTCGGCGGGCTTCTGCAGGTGCCACACTTCCTCGAAGGCCACGGGCGCGGCGTTCGGCGTCTCGCGGATGCTGCCCGCGAAGCGCACGCTTGCCCAGTGCAGATTGCCCTCGGTCACGACCTCGAGCAGCGACGCGGTGAGCGTCACGACGTCGGTCTGCTGGGTCCGGCCCGCGCGCTCGAGCAGGTCGAGTTTCAACTCGGCATACATGTCCTCGGTGGTGATTTCGCGCAGCGCATCGACGTTGCCGCGGTCGTTGGCTTCCTGCAGTCGCACGAAGTTCAGCTTCGCCTGCTTCAGGAATCCGTCGGCGTCGAATCCTACCGGAATCTGCGGCTGGAACTGGCTGCGAAAGTCCGGCCCGGCTTCGGCCGAAGGCATCTGCGACGGCGGCGGCGCCGCGACCGTCTCGTTTCCAAGTCCGGTACCGGTTCCCGCGCCGATTCCCGCATACTGCACCGGCGCTGTGGCCTCGGTGTTCCGGCGCGCGAACCAGCGGAACAACGCCATCGCGGCAAAGGCGACCAGGAGCATCATCATGACGCTGCCGATCATGCCGCCCAGGCCGCCCTGGCCGATCAGCCACCCCAGGCCGAGGCCGGCCGCAAGTCCTGCGATCGGTCCGAGCCAGCGGTTGCCCGCTGCCGGGGCAGGTGCCGCGGGGGCCGGCTGTGCGGGCTTTGCGGCTTGCGCGGGTGCCGCGGGCTGAGCCTGGCGCTGCATCGGCGCGGACCGCTGCGCGCCAAGGCTTCTGCCGCCGCCCAGCCTGGCGGCCTCGGAGCTGTCGATCGTGAGCGCGGCGCCCAGCGCGAGCACGCATACCGCGATGAAGAATCGTTTCATTCGTGTTCTCCCCAGTCTCAGTACTTGTAGCCGCGGTGCAGTGCCACGACGCCCGCGGTCAAACTGTAGTATTCGACATCCTCGAGCCCTGCTTGTTCCATCAACTGCTTCAACTCTTCCTGGCCCGGATGCATGCGGATCGATTCGGCGAGGTAGCGGTAGCTTGCCTCGTCGTCGGCGATCCTCTTGCCAAGCCAGGGTAGCACATTGAACGAATACCAGTCGTAGAGTCCCGACAGCGGGCGCCACACGTGGGAAAACTCGAGCACCAGCGCGCATCCGCCGGGGCGCAGCACCCGGCGCATTTCGGCCAGCGCGGCATCCTTGTGGGTCATGTTGCGCAGGCCGAAGGCGACGCTCACGCAATCGAAATAATCCGAAGGGAACGGCAGCCGTTCGGCGTCGCACTGCAGGATGGCCGGCAGCACGCCCGCATCGGCCGATCGGTCGCGCCCGACTTCGAGCATCGCGCGGTTGATGTCGGAGAGCCAGACCTCGCCGCTCTTGCCGACGCGCCTGGCGAATGCGCGCGCGAGGTCGCCGGAGCCGCCGGCGATGTCGAGCACCCGGCCGCCTTCGCGCAGGCCGCTTCTTTGTACCGTGAATGCTTTCCACAGCCGGTGCAGGCCGCCGGACATGAGGTCGTTCATCAGATCGTATTTGCCGGCGACCGAATCGAACACGCCCGCGACCTTGCGCGCCTTTTCGCGTTCCGCCACCGTCTCGAATCCGAAGTGCGTTTGCCCGCTCATTCCCGTTTCTCTCCGGCTTTCTCCATGCGCTTCAGGAACGCGGCCATGATACCGGCAGAGCGGTTCCGGGGCGAATCCCTCAATCCCCTGCAAGGATCGGGGGGAATGCAGCCACGCGGTTCCCCGAGCCAGCAGGTCAGCAGGTCACGGGCCCACGACCTCGAAGCGCGCGTGATCGAAGTCGTAACCTCGCGCGAGCAGTTCGGTAAGCCTGATGCGCAGGATCTGTCCTTCGGCGCGCAGCTCGAGCATTCTGCCCGGCTGGTGCCAGCCGCCGGGCAGCACCACCGATACGGGCAGGTCCCTCGCGACAGGAATCGTCAGCGCGTAGCTGAAGGGCGCGCTTCTATCCTCGCTGACAGGCCGCACGCTGGCCGGTTGCGCATACCCGACCAGAGCCCGCACCCCCACGGTCAGCGTCCGGTCTGTGCCTTGAGCGAGCCAGCGCAATTCGCACAGGATGAAGTGCTGCGCGCCCCGCGGGCGCAGCGCGACCAGCTGGCGCTGGGCGAGGCGCTCGCCGGGCCCGTAACGGCGCAGGCGAAAACCGGCGGCCGATTCGTCGAGCGAATTCCATTGTTCGGCGCCCGTACGGTTGTGCCGTGTCTCGAACGCGGCAGCGTGCCGGACATTGTGAATCTGCTCGGTGTCGCGGCGGTTGTAATCCCAGTGGCGGATGTGGGTCACGATCACCTCGCCGCCCAGAGCCGCGTGGATCCGTGCCATGCCGCTCGCGAGTTCGGCGGCAGCATGCGCGACGCGGCGCGGAAACTGCCTGGACTTGGGCGCGCGCGTCCAGCGCGAGTGCAGCATGGTCAGCAGTTCGCCCGCGACCGGCTGGGTGCAGCCCCGGCCGAGTCCGAGTTCGGCCGGCTGCGCGCCTTCTTCGAGTTTCTTCAGCCGCCATTTTATCGAGCGCCCCACGTCGGCGAAGTCCAGATGGCGTACGGCCGCCTGGCCGCCGTCCGTTGCGCTGCTCCCTTCCTGTCCCTCCGGTCCTTCGTCCCAGAGGGGGCCGGTTGCGCCCGCAAGGTCGACGCAATAGCCGCGCTCCGACCGCGGCGGCTGTCCGACGCGAACCTTTGCCGCCCAGCGGTGCGTCCATTGTCTTGCCCAGGCGAGTTCCCGCTCCCTCAGCCCGCAGGGGTGCACGAGCGCGAGCATCAGCGGACGCACATAGGCGGCGGTGCAGGTCGAGGATGTGGACCTGCGCGAGCGCGAATCGGCAATGGCGACATCGGCAACGCCCCGGCGCTCGGCCAGGGCGTAGGCCTCGTGCAGCCAGTGCCACTGGTCCTCGCCGACCTCCCGGCTCGCGAGGAAGTGCGCGTCGATCAGCTCGCCGGTGCATTCGATGACGCGTTCGCAGAGCAGCGCGACCGAACCCGCGAGTTCCGGCCGCCCCCTGATCGCAGCGCGCCGCAGCCTTCCATAGGCGCGCAGCAGCGCCAACCACAGTTCGCAGGCCTGGCCGAACGCCACCGATTCGACGTGGCCGAGCGGCAGCGGCTTGAAGGTGAATCTCTTCGCGTTTTCCTCCTGCGCGATCACGATGGGCCCGCGCAGCCGCTCCAGGATCTGCAGGTACGCGACGTGGCGCGGCGGGGCGTCCTCGAGCTGGTCGAGCAGCGAAAGGAACGCCGCGCAGGCCTGGCGCGAGTCGGCCAGCGGCGCCCGCGCGAGCCACTCGTTGCAACTGCGCACGTCCCAGAGCACGGGTCTCGATGCGGGAACGAAGTCGCTTTGGATCATGGCGCCCTGCTTAAGCCGGCATAGACGGAACCAAACATGGCGGCTCGCCTTGCCTTTCACGATCTCCCGATTTTGGCAAGTTGCGGAGTTGCAACTTGCCAAAATCGGGAGCCGTATGTAGACCCCAAATCTTCGCCGATTGTGTCAACACTTGAGTCATAACTGACGGCTACGGAATTGCGGAAGAAAGAATCAGGGCGCAGCGATGCCGAGGCGCTCGAAATCAGCCCCCCGGTCGACGATGCCGGTGAGCAGGATCTGCTCGGCCTTGTCGCTGTAGACCTCGACCATCCGCTTCGGACGGTACCAGCCGGCCGGCAGGATCAGGGTAGCGGGTGATTGGAGCGCCGGAACCGCCGGCAGCAGCAGTGCCTGCACGTACTTTTCAGTCATGGCATTGAGGCCCGTGGCGCGCACTGCGACGCATCGCGGCGCCCCCGGAAGCATGCGCACGCCGCCGCGCAGGATGAAGTCGTCGGAGACCGACAGCCAGCGCACGACGCCGAGAATGAAGCCCTTGGCGTCGGCGGGCTGCACGGCGATCAGTTGCTGCTGGACAAAGCGACCCTTGCCGCCGTCTTCGCTGCGCTCGATGCGCAGGCCCCCGAGGCTCTCCTCGCGTATGGTCCAGCTCTCGAGCGCGTAACCGTGGGTCATGCTGTATTCGTCGTCCTGGCGGGTCGCGATCCGCCCGAAGGTGGCGATTTCCTCGCGCTGGGCCTTGGTGAGTTCCTTCGCTTCGCCCGGCTGGCGGAAGATCTTGCCGCCTATGTAATAGTGCATGGCGGGAATTCCGGCGCACAGTTGGGCCCTGGTGTTGACCGCGCGGCGCACTGAGGCGCGCGGCTTCGGTTCCTCGCACCAGTGGCGGTGGACGACCAGGAGCAACTGTTCGGCGGCGGCGGCGCCGATATCGGCGCCCAGCCCCAGCGCTTCGGGGGTATCGCCCTTGCGAAGCAGGGCGACACGGGAGCGGATCCCCTTGGCGAGTTCATCGAGTTCGAGAAAGCGCACCGACTCGCCCGACAGCATTGCGTGCGCGGGCCCGCGGTTTGCCGCGATGTCCAGTGAGAGCGGCGGCAGGCCGAGCTCGCTTGCAGGCGGTTTGCGCCCGATCCGGACCTTCTGCGACCAGCCTTCGAGCCAGCGCGAGACCATCGCCATCTGCTTCAGGCTTTGCTCGCTCGGGTCGTTCGCAAGGTGCAGCAGCAGCGACTGGACATAGGTTTGCAGGCAGGTGGTGTTTCGCGCCTTCAGTGCGGGTTCGGGCACGGGCTTGTCGAGAACGCCGTAACCCTCGGCGACGGCAAAAAGACGATGCAGCAGCATCCAGTCCTCGCCGCTGAGTTCCTGGAAGGACTTGTAGTGCTCGGCGAGGCGCTGGCCCGTGCACCAGAGCGCGCGCTGGCACACGAGCGCGCGCTGCCCGGAGAGCGCCGGATTGCCTTCGGCAATCGAGTTCAGGCAGCGCTGGTAGCCCTGCGAGAGCGCATCCCACAGCGCCAGGACATTCAGGAAGAAGTCGCGCTCCGGCTTGGACAGAGGGACCGGTTTGCCCGTGTACTTCTTCGCTTGCTCGAGCTGTACGAATGCGATGGGCTCGACCAGCAGTTCCAGGATGCGCAGACGCTCAGTGGGTTCCAGTTCGAAGCAGTTGAACTCCTCGAGCTGGCCCAGAAGCCGGCCGTGCGAGGGGGCGACGTTGACCAGTGCGACCGTCTGCAGCCACGCGGCGCAGGACTTGGCGTCGGTGAACTCCGGATTGGCGTCCGGGCTGATGATCGGGAGGTCGAACTTGGACACGGGATGCTCAGTCAGGGTTCAGCCCAGCCGCCGCTTCAGTGCGCGTGCCAGGCGATCGGCATCGGGCGCGGCTCGCGGGCGCCGGGAGGGTTCGGCCCCTTCGGCCCAGATGGGTTTGGGAAAATGACGGTCATCACGGTAGCGCGGAATCACATGCCAGTGAAGGTGCGCAACAACGTTGCCCAGGCAGGCCAGGTTGATCTTGTCCGGTGCCAGCACTTCGCGCAGCACCGCCTCCGCCGCAAACACGACGTCCATCAGGCGCGCTCGCTCGGGCGCCGGCAGATCGGTCATCTCGCTCATGTGCCGCTCCAGAATCACGCGACAAAACCCCGGGTAGTCCGAATCGTCCACCAGCGTCACCCGGCAGAAGCCATCCTGCCACAGGACTTGCTCCGATGCAGGATTGCACAGCTCACAGCGCATTGCCGTTAATTCTGTCACGACGCCATTCCCGCGCAGCACGCCGGCAACCGTAAGCTTGCCGCAAGGCAGACCTCATAGCAGCACGCGCTCGATTCCGCCGCGGTTCGCCTTTGCGACGTATCCGGCGAGCCAGTCCGCGCCGAGCAGGTGGCGCGCCATCTCCACCACGATGTAATCGGCCTCGGCGCCGGTGTCCTCGCGGAAGCGGGAAAGACCCTGCAGGCAGGAGGGGCACGAGGTGAGGATCTTGGTCGGCACGCCCTGCCCCTGATCGGCAATGGCGGCAATGCCGCGCCTCAGTTCCTCCTCCTTGCGGAAGCGTACCTGCGTCGAGATGTCGGGACGGGTGACCGAAAGCGTTCCCGACTCGCCGCAGCAGCGCTCCGAGAGCTGCACCCGGTCGCCCATCAGGCCGGCGACCACCTTCATGGGCTGCTGGGTCTTGATCGGGGTGTGGCAGGGATCGTGGTACAGGTAACGCATGCCCTGCAGTTTTCCGTCGTCCAGTGTTACGCCTTTTTCGAGCAGGTATTCATGGATGTCGAGCAGCCGGCAGCCGGGGAATATCTTGTCGAATTCGTATTTTTCAAGCTGGTCCAGGCAAGTGCCGCAGGACACGATCACGGTTCGGATGTCCAGATAATTGAGCGTGTTCGCGACCCGGTGGAACAGCACCCGGTTGTCGGTGATGATCTTCAGGCCTCGGTCCGCCTCGCCCGCCGCGGTCTGCGGGTAGCCGCAGCACAGGTATCCTGGCGGCAGCACGCAGATCGCGCCCATGTCGTAGAGCATCGCCTGGGTGGCCAGGCCCACCTGCGAGAACAGGCGCTCCGAGCCGCAGCCGGGAAAGTAGAACACCGCTTCGGATTCCTCGCTGCTTCTCTCCGGGTTGCGGATCACCGGTATGAACCGGCGGTCCTCGATGTCCAGCAGCGCTCTGGAGGTGCGACGCGGCAGATCGGACGGCATCGGCTTGTTCAGGAAGTGCACCACCTGCGTGCGAACCCGGGGCGAGCCCGTGGTCGCCGGCGGCTGCGCCGTCTGAAGCTGCGCCAGGCCCAGGACCCGGGCCAGGCGGTGACCGAGGCGCTGCGCCGCATAGCCCCAGGCTATCATGAGCTTGCGCGCGAGCTTGATGGCGCTCGGGTCGGTGGCCGACAGAAAGGCCATCGCCGCGGCGGTGCCGGGGCTCCACTTCTTCTTGCCGTGGCGGCGCAGGAAGTTGCGCATCGCGATCGACACATCGCCGAAGTCGATGTCCACCGGGCAGGGGTTGGCGCACTTGTGGCAGACGGTGCAATGATCGGCGACGTCCGAATATTCGTCGAAGTGACGCAAGGACACACCGCGCCGGGTCTGCTCCTCGTACAGGAAGGCCTCGGTGAGCAGCGAAGCGGCGAGGATCTTGTTGCGCGGGGAGTAGAGCAGATTGGCGCGCGGCACATGGGTCGCGCACACCGGCTTGCACTTGCCGCAGCGCAGGCAGTCCTTGATCGAGTCGGATATGTGGCCGATATCCGATTGCTCCAGGATCAGGCTTTCGGCGCCGATCAGGTTGAACGAGGGCGTGTAGGCATTCCTCAGATCGGCGCCGCTCAGGAGCTTTCCTTTGTTGAAGCGGCCCTCCGGATCGATCTTCTCCTTGTAGGCCCGGAACGCTTCGACCTCGCCGGCTTCGAGGAACTCGAGTTTCGTGATGCCTATGCCGTGCTCTCCGGAGATCACGCCGCCCAGGAATTTCGCCAGGCGCATGATGCGCGCGACGGCCTGGGTGGCCTCGTGCAGCATGTCGTAGTCGTCGGAGTTGACCGGAATGTTGGTGTGCACGTTGCCGTCGCCCGCATGCATGTGCAGCGCAACGAACACCCGGCCGCGCAGCACCTGCCGGTGCACCGCGTCGAATCCCTCGACGATGCGGCGGAACGCGATGCCGTCGAATATCGCCGCCAGCTCGCTGCGCACTTCCTCTTTCCACGACACCCGCAGCGAATGGTCCTGCAGCAGTGTGAGGATGGTTCCGTCGCGGTGCATGAGCGTGGTGAGCGCGGGCACGATGTCGCTGCGCGCCCCCGGCAGGGGGGTATCCAGCTGCGCAAGCAGATACTGCCAGCGGTCCCTCGCCCGCGCGATCAGCGCGCTCGCGCGCTCGCGCCGGTCGCCGATCAGTTCGGCGGCGGGCACCTTCTCGTCGTACTGGTAAAGCGGCAGATCGCCGCCGAGGTATTCGCCGAGCGCATCGAGCAGGGCGAGCTTGTTCTTGATCGAGCACTCGATGTTGATGCGCTCGATGCCATCGGAGTAGTCGCCCAGGCGCTCAAGCGGGATCACCACGTCCTCGTTGATCTTGAATGCGTTGGTGTGTTTGGCGATCGCGGCGGTGCGCGAGCGGTCGAGCCAGAAAGTCTTGCGCGCCTCGGGGCTTGCGGCGATGAAGCCCTCGCCCGCGCGCGCGTTGGCCAGGCGCACCACCTGCGAGGCCGCGCGTGCGACCTCGTCTTCGTCCTCGCCTGCGATATCGGCGAGCAGGACCATCTTGGGCCGCCCGGAGCGCCGTGCTTTGGTGGCGTAGCCGACGGCCTTGAGGTAGCGCTCGTCCAGGTGCTCCAGCCCGGCGAGCACCACGGGTCGGGGAGAATCGCCTGCCCGGCGCGGATCGCCATCGAGCAGGCGCTTGATTTCGACTATGCACGGGACCGATTCGTGCACCTGGCCGTAGAACTCCAGGCAGACGGTGCGGACCGCGCGCGGCATGCGGTGCAGGATGAAGCGGGCCGACGTGATGATCCCGTCGCAGCCTTCCTTCTGCACGCCGGGAAGCCCGCAGAGGAACTTGTCGGTGACATCCTTGCCCAGGCCCGCCCTGCGGAAGCGCCCGCCCGGAATCTCGAGAATCTCCGCTTCTCCTTCGGGCGTGCGCCCGTCCCTGCGGAAGCGCTGGATGGAGAATCGCGCGACGGCCGCGTCGTGGATCTTGCCCAGGTTGTGGTCCAGGCGCGTCACCTCGAAGAACCGTCCGTTCGGGTCGACCATTCTCCAGGCGGCGAGGTTGTCCAGCGCGGTCCCCCACAGCACGGCCTTCTTGCCCCCGGCGTTCATGGCGATGTTGCCGCCGATGCACGAAGCGTCGGCCGAGGTCGGATCGGTGGCGAACACGTAGCCCGCCGCCTCTGCCACCTCCATCGCCCGGCGCGTCACTGCGCCGGCGCCGCAATGCACCGTGGGCACTTCGCGCTCGACGCCCGGCAGGCGAAGCATCTCGACGCCGGAGAGGAAATCGAGCTTCTCGGTGTTGATCACCGCCGACAGCGGGGACAGCGGCACCGCGCCGCCCGTGTAACCTGTCCCGCCGCCGCGCGGAATGATCGTCAAACCCAAATCGATGCAGTCGCGCACCACCGCAGCGACCTCGTCCTCGGTGTCCGGGTGCAGCACGACGAACGGGTATTCGACGCGCCAGTCGGTCGCGTCGGTCACGTGCGCGACTCGCGCCAGGCCGTCGAAGCGCACGTTGTCGCGCCGGGTGCTGCGCGTAAGCCGCTTCAGAGCGCGCCGGCGCAGTTCGCCCATGCGCTCGAATTCCGTGGCGAAAGTGTTTACCGCCTCGTGCCCGCGTTCCAGCAGGAACCCGACTTTGGCGCTGCGCACTTCTGCCTGCGTGCGGGCCTGCGCATCGGGCTCCCGGTTAGTCTCCTCGTCGTAGTCCGTGCGGCGCTTCCGGATTTCGGCCAGGCGATGGCGCAGCGCCTCGATGAGTGCTGCGCGGCGGCCGGGGCTTTCCAGCAGATCGTCCTGGAGATAGGGGTTGCGCGACACCACCCACAGGTCGCCCAGGACCTCGTAGAGCATGCGCGCCGAGCGCCCGGTGCGCCGCTCGGCGCGCAGCTCGACCAGCGCATGCCAGGCCGGCTCCCCGAGCAGGCGGATCACGATCTCGCGGTCCGAGAACGAGGTGTAGTTGTACGGAATTTCGCGCAGCCGTGCGCTCATACCCTCGCCTCATCGGCAATCGCGTCGTTCGGGAACACGTCGCAATAGGCGGCATAGAAACTGCCGAACAGGGTCGGCATGGTGACCAGAATGGCTGCGATGAGCCCCAGCCGCAGCAGCTCCGGATGTCCGCGCAGCAGAAGCGCGGCGGCGACCAGCGCCACGGAAAGCCCTGTACCGGCCAGCGCGAGCACCGCGCCGTAGAGCAGGAAGGCGCGCCAGTTGCGCCAGCTGGCGAAGAAGCTGAAGAACAGCGCCTTGGGCGCGCCCATCCCGTCCCACGCGGCCAGCACCGGCGCGAACCAGAACGCCATCACCACCGGTGTGCCCGCCGCCGCGGCGATGATCAGCGCGCTGGAGAGGCTGCCGTCGCGTATGACCTCGGCGCTGGGCGCGGTGCCGTAGATGACCCAGTGTGCCAGTGCGCCGTGGTCGGCGAGCGCGGAAATCCCGAGGACCAGCAGGATCGAAAGCAGATACAGCGCGCCCAGCGTGACGAGCGTGGGAAGTCTCGCGCGAAAGCCGGCGAACAACAGGATCGGAAGCAGCGGGTCGCCCCGGTCCAGTTGCCGGCAGATCGCCATGAAACTGACCGAAAAGGCGGGCAGGAACAGCGTGGCCGCCAGCGGACCGGCGATCGGAATCTGGTTGACCAGGGCAACCAGGATCCAGTAGGTGAACACGAGCAGGGTCCACATGGGCGGGTTCTTCCTGAACAGAAAGAACCCGCGCGCCAGCCAGAACCACCCGTGTCTGGCCGGAACCGTCCTGGACGCCCTCATGGCAGCGGACCCGATGGCAGCGCAAAGGCGCCGGCGCGGCGCAGCTCGAGGATGCGGCGGAAGTGTTCCGGGTCGTGTGCGTGTGTCAGCTCTCCGGGACGCGGCAGGTAGAAGTCATGCAGCCGCGACAGCCAGAAGCGCAGCGCCGCCGCCCGGAGCATCGCCGGCCAGGCCTCGCGCTCCGCGGGTGTGAGCGCGCGCGCGCCCTGGTAAGCGGCCAGCAGCGCACGGGCGCGGCCCGGCTCGATGTTGCCGGCGGCGTCCACGCACCAGTCGTTCAGTGTCACTGCAACGTCGAACACGAGCGTATCGATCCCCGCGAAATAGAAGTCGATGATGCCACCGATGCGCTGGGTTGTGCCGTCGCCCCCGCCTTCAAACAGCACATTGTCGCGGAACAGGTCGGCATGCACCGGTCCGCGCGGCAGAATCTCGACGCGCTGTTGCGCCTGGAACTCGAGTTCCGAGGCGAGCAGCGCCTTAAGGCTGTCATCGAGGAATGGCACGATCTGCGGCGCGGCTTGTCGTTGCCACCGGAGCCCGCGCGGGTTTTCCAGCGTCCCGTCGTAGCCCGCGACGGCCAGATGCATGGCCGCGAGCATCGCCCCGACCTGGCCGCAGTGACGCTCCCCGGGATCGAAGACCGGCGCGCCGGAGAGCCGGGTGACGAGGGTCGCCGGCTTGCCGTTCAGCGCACCGAGCAGCGATTGGTCGCGGTCGGCGACGGGCGCGGGGCAGGGGATTCCGTGACGCGCCAGATGCGCCATCAGGTTCAGATAGAACGGAAGTTCCTCGAATCTCAGCCGCTCGAACAGCGTGAGAACGTAACGCCCCTGCGTGGTGGTGACGAAGTAATTGGTGTTTTCGATCCCGTCGGCAATGCCCTGCAGTTCGAGCAGGCTGCCGATGGCATAGCGCTTCAGCCACGCGGCGAGTTGTTCGGGGCTGACCTTCGTGTAGACGGACATGAATCGAATGCAGGGCGCGGTGCGGCGGCACCGGTTCGCGGCACCATCCTGGTCACTAAAACTCTCGAATGACCCAGAGCGGGACGCGTATGCCCTGGTCCAGGCTGTCGCGCCGGCCGCCCGGCGATTCGCCGAGGTCGTCGCGCAGGTAATATACGGCGCCGCCCGGCGTGGTGACGCGCACCACGCGCTTGCCGTCGATCAGGATTTCCTCGATCTGCTCGTTGGCGCCCGGGGTAATGCGTATCGGTGCCTCGGACACGTCGGGCTCTGCCCCCGGCGGCGGCGGCGGCGGAACGGGAATCGGCTCGAGCCTGGGCGGCGGCTGCGCAAAAACCGCTATCGGCAGGACGGCAACGAAGGCGAGCAGGGCGAATGCGCGGCGCATGGGGCTCAGGGAAAGACCCGGGTTGGCAAAGTGTAGCAGATTCGCCTGGCACCGTAGTCGCTTGCAGGTCAACGGTAGACGGAATAGGCGAACGATTCGGGGTCATTCAGTCTCCCCATTTTGGGAAGTTGCGAAGTTGCAACTTCCCAAAATGGGGAGACAAATGGGCGTCGAAGCGAGGCCACCTGTTTGGTTCCGGCCGCGCCGGCCGCAGGCCGATCGAATCCATCTGCGCCAAAGCTCTGACATAATGCCAGAGGAGGGCCGCGGGGTGCCGCGCCCCGCGCCGCTGCATGGATTCGTCCCCGGTCATGGGAATCGGGCTTCGGAATCGCGTCATTCATGAGAATCGGCCCACCTTGAAGAAGACACTGCTGCTCATCGACGGGTCGTCGTACCTGTACCGCGCGTTCCACGCGCTTCCGGATCTGCGCAGTGCGGCGGGCGAGCCCACCGGGGCGATCTATGGCGTGCTCAGCATGCTGCGCCGGCTGCTGGCCGACTACAAGCCCGAGTATGCGGGCTGCGTGTTCGATGCCAAGGGACGCACGTTCCGCGACGACCTCTATCCCGAATACAAGGCGCACCGGCCGCCGATGCCCGACGAACTCGGGCAGCAGATCGCGCCGCTCATGGAGGCGATCCGGGCGCTGGGGCTGCCGATACTCCAGATCGAGGGCGTGGAGGCCGACGACGTCATCGGCACGCTGGCGCGCCAGGCGGAGAGCGCCGGGATCTGCACCGTGGTGTCCACCGGCGACAAGGATCTGGCGCAACTGGTCAGCGCGGAGGTCACGCTGGTCAACACCATGACCAACGAGCGCCTCGACCCGGCCGGCGTCGAGGCGAAATTCGGCGTGCCGCCGTCGCGCATCCGCGACTACCTGGCGCTGGTGGGCGATGCCGTGGACAACGTGCCCGGCGTCGACAAGGTCGGCCCCAAGACCGCGGTGAAGTGGCTGCAGCAATACGGCTCGCTCGACGGCGTAGTCGGGCATGCCGCCGAGATCAAAGGTATGGTCGGCGACAATCTGCGTCGCGCCCTCGATTGGCTGCCCCAGGCCAAGACCTTGGTCACGGTGAAATGCGACGTTGCGTTGCCGCTCGCGCCCGAGGATCTGGCACTCCAGCCGCGCGACGAGGCAAAGCTCGCGGAGCTGTTCGCGAATTTCGGTTTCCGGAGCTGGAGCAAGGGTGACGCGGCGGCGGCCGGCGGGACGGCCGAGCGAGCCGGCCGGAAGATCGATGCGAAGCGCGGTGCGCGGGGCGCGCCCGAAGC
>MEQZ01000069.1:13617-21195 GCA_001770425.1 Betaproteobacteria bacterium RIFCSPLOWO2_02_FULL_65_20
AGTGGCTGGCGCAACTGGAGCGCGCCGAACTGGTCGCATTCGACACCGAAACCGACAGCCTCGACCCCATGAATGCTCGCCTGGTGGGCCTGTCCTTTTCCGCCAGCCCCGGTCACGCGGCGTATGTGCCGCTCGCGCATGCCTACGCCGGCGCGCCGGTCCAGCTTGGCGTGGAGGCGGCGCTGGCGGTCCTGCGGCCCTGGCTCGAATCATCGGTTGCTGCCAAGCTCGGCCAGAACGCGAAATACGATCAGCACGTGCTGGCCAATCACGGGGTCGCCCTGGCGGGCGTCGTGCACGACACGCTGCTGGAGTCCTATGTGCTGGAGAGCCATGCGCGTCACGACATGGACAGCCTCGCGCAGCGTCATCTGGGCGAGAAGACGATCACCTACGACGAGGTGACGGGCAAGGGCGCGCAGCGCATCGGCTTCGACCAGGTGGACATCGAGCGCGCCACGCAATACGCAGCCGAGGACGCCGACATCACCCTGCGGCTGCACCAGGCGCTGTACCCGCGCATCCGCGCCGACGAGAAGCTCGCGCACGTCTACGAGCGCATCGAAATTCCGGTGCGCGAGGTGCTGTTCCGCATGGAGCGCGAGGGCGTGCTGATCGATGCGCCGCTGCTCGAAGCGCAGAGCCGCGAGCTGGGCGCGAAAATGATGGAGCTCGAGGCGGGCGCGCACCGCGAGGCGGGACAGCCCTTCAACCTCAACTCGCCCAAGCAGATCAGCGAGATCTTCTTCGAGCGCAAAGGCATGCCGGTGGTGAAAAAGACGCCCTCGGGCGCGCCCTCGACCGACGAGGAGGTGCTCGAGCGGCTGGCGCTCGATCATCCGCTGGCGAAAATCCTGCTCGACTACCGCGAGATCGCCAAGTTGAAGTCGACCTACACCGACAAGCTGCCGCGCATGGTGAATGCGCGCACCGGGCGCGTGCATACGAACTACGCGCAGGCCACCGCGGTCACGGGGCGACTGGCATCGAACGACCCGAACCTGCAGAACATTCCGGTGAGGACCCCCGAAGGGCGCCGCATTCGCGAGGCCTTCATCGCCCCGCCCGGATGCTTGCTCGTGTCGGCCGACTATTCGCAGATCGAATTGCGGATCATGGCGCACATTTCGGGCGACGAGAGCCTGCTGGCCGCGTTCGAGCGCGGTGAGGACGTGCACCGCGCTACGGCGGCCGATGTCTTCGGGCGCGAGCTGCACCAGGTGACCCCGGAGGAGCGCCGCTACGCGAAGACGATCAACTTCGGCCTGATATACGGCATGTCCGGATTCGGCCTGGCGCAGCAACTGGGACTGGAGCGCGCCACCGCCGAAGCCTATATCGCGAGCTATTTCACCCGTTACCCCGGCGTGAAACGCTACATGGACGAAACGCGGGCCCTGGCCCGGGAGCGCGGCTATGTGGAGACCGTGTTCGGCCGCCAGTTGTGGCTGCCCGACATCCGCAGTTCGGCGCCGGGGCGGCGCAGCGGCGCGGAGCGCGCCGCCATCAATGCCCCGATGCAGGGAACGGCCGCAGACCTGATCAAGCTTGCTATGATTGCGGTACAGGACTGGCTCGACGCCGAGGCGATGGCCTCGAAGCTGATCATGCAGGTGCACGACGAGCTGGTGCTCGAAGTGCCGCAGGGCGAACTCGCGCGAGTGAGGGAGACGCTGCCGCGCCTGATGACGGGTGTGGCGGAAATGAAGGTGCCGCTGCTCGTCGACCTGGGCGCCGGGCACAATTGGCAGGAGGCACATTGAAGGCGCATTGAGCGCCCGATGAAGGGTGGCGGGAAAGAGGCGGGAGACGGTGCGCTGACGAAGCAGACGGGATGGATTTCTGTTCCGGTCGTGACAGGGGAGATCGACATGGCACCGAATTCGCCGCGGGAAGAAGGCTCGCTTGACGTCATCCGGCACCTGGTCCTGCTGGGGGACGCGCTGCAGAACATCGATCTGGGGGGCGGACAGATCGAAAGCGCTCTGGTGCCCCGGCCCCGCAACCCCTGGAAACTCACTGTGCTGCAGGCCCTGCCGAGGCTGCAGCGCGGCCATGTGAGGGAAATTCCCGAGGACGCCACGCATGTCGTCGTCAGCATCGAAGGCGCGTGGGCGATCGAGGCGAGCGGCTTGCTGCGGGCCGGCACGCACACCATCGGCGAAGCGCTCGAGGCCCTTTGCGCGGCGGCCGACGAATTCGAGGGCATCCTCGGCGGTTTGATCGCCGCGGCGCAGGAAACCGGCTTGCCCACGGTCGTCTGCACCCTGGTGCCGGCGCGCTATGCCAAACCGGCGGAGCATCGGGTCGCCTCCACCGCCCTGGCCATTTTCAACGATCGGGTCTTGCGCCGCGCGATCGCGGCAGGCCTGCATATCGTGGACCTGCGCCTGGTGTGCGACGAGGACGCCGATTATGCCAGCGCAACGCTGTTATCGCGCGCCGGCGTGCGCAAGGCGGCAAACGTCATTCGCGCCGCGCTCTACGATGTGTCCAGGCCAGGTGGACGAACGCGGGTGTATTTCTAGCGAAGCGCGATCATCGCGCGCATTAGCGCCCGATGGCGCAGAAGAATCCGTTTTCGACGCCCAGACGCTGCACGGCGGCCTGAGAGCCCCTGGCGAGGGCCTCTTTCAAGCCGGCGACCGCGTCCTTGTTGCTGATGTCGGCGAGCCCCGCGGCCGCGAGCGGCCCGGCGCAGCCAAGCAGCGTGACACAGAGGGTGAAAAGCCTGAAAATGCGCGTGCTCATGGAGTGCCCCTTGTGAAATCATTGACCCGCTCGATTGCGCTCGCGGCGCTGGGCACCGCAATCGCAGCCGGGGTCTATTTTGCGCTCTTGCAGAGCACTGCGGGGCCCGAGGTGACCTTCACCACCATCGAAGACGAGCGCCTCAGCACCGCAGACCTGCGCGGCGCCATCGTCAGACAGTATTTGGGCGAGCCCGACTTTGACGCGCTGCACGCGCTGCTGGAGGGCAAGCTTGCCGAGAAGACATGAGCCCGCCGCTCCAATTCAGTGCGTGCCGGCATCGCCTTCAACGGGCCGGGACCTGATGTCCCGCGCGCGCTGGCGGCGATGAATTCGCCAAGGGCGGGTATCTAGGTGCTTCCCGGCTGCGTCCCATGGCCCGAAGAATTCGCGCGCCGTTATCGCGAGCGCGGATACTGGCGGGGCATTTCGCTGTTCGAGCTGCTGCGCCAGTCGGCGGCGCGTACGCCGGGGAAGACGGCGCTGATCGACGGTGAGCGGCGATTGTCGTACGCAGAACTGCTCAGCCAGTCCGAAGATCTCGCCGCCGGACTGGTCGCACTGGGGCTGCGGCCGCTGGAGCGCGTGATCTTTCAGTTCAGCAACGGGCTGGAACTGATGGTCGCCTTCTTTGCGTTGATGCGGGCGGGCGTGATACCGGTGATGGCGTTGCCCGCTCATCGGGGCGGCGAGATCGGCCACTGGGTCGAGCACGCCGGGGCGGTCGCGCATTTCGTTGCGGCGGCGACGCCGAAATTCGACTGCGTCGCGATGGCACGCGGCGTGGCGGCCGCACATCCCGTCATCCGTTACGTCGTGACCGCGGGCCCGGCCGGGGAGGGTGTTACCGCGCTCGAGGCGCTGCGCGCCCAGGGCAGACAGTCGGGCGCGGCAGCGGCACCGATCACATTGCCCGAGCCGTCAGCAGACGAAGTGGCGCTGATGTTGCTCTCGGGCGGGACGACCGGAATGCCGAAACTGATTCCGCGTACCCACAACGATTATGTCTACGCCGCGACCCAGACCGGGATCATCACCGGATTCGGTCCCGACACCGTGTTTCTTGCGGTACTGCCGATGGCGCACAACTACACGCTTTGCTGTCCGGGGGTGCTCGGCACGCTGGTCCATAACGGGACGGTGGTCATTGCCGAGAGCACCACGGCCGAAGCGGTGTTTGCGGCCATCGCGAGGCATCGGGTGACCGCCGTCGGCGCAACCGTTCCGCTGGTGGCGAAGTGGCTGGACTCGGATCAGTTCGGCCGCCACGACCTGTCCTCGCTCCGGGTGTTCATCAACGGCGGGGCCAAACTCCCCCCCGAACTGAGGCGGCGCGTCGAGGAACGGTTCGGGTGCGAATACCAGGAGAACTTCGGCACCGGCGAGGGGCTGGTCAGCATCACGCGCCTGGGCGATCCCGAACCGGTGCGCTTCCTGAGTTCCGGCCGCCCCATATCCGAAGGCGACGAGATCAAGGTGATCGACGAGCACGGCAACGAGCTGCCCGAGGGACGGATAGGCGAACTGGCGGCCCGCGGCCCCTACACCATCCGCGGGTATTACAAGGCCGAAGCGGCCGACGCGTTCACCGACGACGGGTTCTACCGGATGGGCGACATCGTCCGGGTGGTGGACGGTTACCTCTACCTGGAAGGGCGGCGCAAGGATCTGATCAATCGCGGCGGCGAGAAGATCAGCTGCGAGGAAGTCGAGGACTACATCCTGGCGCACCCGAAGGTCATGTCGGTCTGCGTGGTCGCAATGCCGGATGCGGTTTTCGGCGAGAAGGCCTGCGCATTCGCGATCCTGCGCGAAGGCTGCGAACTCGCGTTCGAGGAACTGGTCGCCTTCCTTCGGGCGCGGGAGATCGCGCGCTTCAAGCTGCCCGAGCGGCTGGAGATCGTGAACGAGTTCCCGATCAGCCCGGCAGGCAAGATCCTCAGGCGGGAACTGCGCGCGCGCATCGCGCAGCAGCTTCAGTCAGAGAGGGGTTGAGCATCGGCGCCGGACGGTCCGTATAACTTTACAACATTGGCAAATCGAGAGGCTTACCCGGCGCCGGCACTGATGAAATGTTGGTACGGATAACCGTACCAGATAGAACACGCCTCAACCTTGGTGACGCGCCTACTGCGTCATTGCGACAAGTGGCGCTTCAGCAGTTCCAGTCCGGCCGCGGCGAACGCACGCATGTTGGCAACCCGGTCGGCACTGCCCGTTTCGAGCGTGATGGCCCGTTCGGTCGCACCCGAGATCGCGAGGCAGGTGTGCCCCGGGCTGTCGCCATGGCTGTTGCCGGTGGGACCCGCAGCGCCGGTTTCGGCCAGTCCCCAGCTTGCGGAAAAGCGCTGCTGCGCCGTGCGCGCGAGCAGCAGCGCATAAGGCTCGGAGGCCGAGCGCATGCCTTCGACCGCCTCGGCAGGAATGTCCAGCAGACGCTTTCGCGCGCGATGCGTGTAGACCACGGCCCCGGCGAGAAAATAGGCCGAGGCGCCGGGCACCGCGAGCAGCGCCGCCGAGAGCAGACCGCCTGAGGAGGACTCCGCGACCGCGAGGGTTTCGCCGCGCTGCTTGAGGAGCGTGGCCACCTGTTCCGCGAGGGGGAGAAGAGTATCCATGGGTGGTCAGTTCCAGGCAGATGAATGGAACGGTATTACACCGCATTTGCGTACCAGAGGACTACAGGCGGCGCTGAAGGATCGACAAACGCAGCCTCCGCTGGCGGTCTCGGGCAGGGCAAAGCCGCAGTCGGTGCAACGACTGCTTCCGGGAAATGCGACCGACCGTCATCGAACCAGTGGCTCGCGGAAATTCATACGCGGTAGCCGTAACCCCGCTTCGGCGAGGTTTGGATGGTATCTGCTCACCTTTTGATTCGAGTCAAAGCTGGCGGTCGCGCGGTCGAGCAGCATTATCTTCACGAATGTTTTTTTGGAGGCGTCCAGAGATGAATGCAGCAGATATTTCGGCACTTGCACGCCACCTTTTTGAAACACAAGGCGCCAAAGCCATCGCAGAGGCGGCTCAAAAGGCCGCGTCCTTTGAGGACGCTGGCGACGAGGAGCAGTCGAAGACTTGGCGGCGGGTCGAGGCCGTATTGTGGGAGATGCGTGGCCCGCACGAAAGTTAGGCGGCAGGTTTCAGCGGGCCGATCCGCAGGCGTCGGCCTGAATTGCAAACATTGTCGATTTTCATGCCAGTAGCGGTGCCGGCGATGGCACAATGCTGGTACACAATACAGTACCGAAACAAGGGGTCATGGCTGATCTTCCCGCCGACCTGCGCCTGCGCCGCGAGTTGATCCAGAGGATCGCGTCCGTGCTGCAGGCACGCATGCAGCGCGAGGAACTGACGCTGCGCCAGGTCGCGGAGATGCTCGGCGTCTCGCATCCCCGGATCGCCGATCTGCTCGCGAAGCGCGCCGAGCGGTTCAGTCTCGATTGGCTGGCGCTGCTTGCCGTGCAACTCGGGCTCAACGTGCGCATGCGCGTCACGCGGCCGTACGGGACCGGCGGCGCGTCGGACTGAACGCCGCCGCGCGCACGCGCACCGGAACATCTCGTATGATCGACCCATCGCGCGAGATTGGGGTCATGCACATGACAACGCCGGCAAGGTCTCCGAAGCCCATCCGCGGCCTGCTGGTCGCGAACCGCAGCGAAATTTCGATCCGGGTGATGCGCGCCGCGGCCGAGATGGGTATACGCACCGTGGCCATCTACTCGAACGAGGACCGCTTCGCGCTGCACCGCTTCAAGGCGGACGAGAGTTACCTGGTCGGCGAAGGCGGCAAGCCGATCGCCGCTTACCTCGACATCGACGACATCATCCGCATCGCGCGTGAGGCCGCCGTCGACGCCATCCATCCCGGCTACGGCTTCCTCTCCGAAGACCCCGGGTTCGCCGAGGCCTGCGAGTGCGCCGGCATCGTTTTCATCGGACCGCGGCCCGAGGTCATGCGCATGCTCGGCAACAAGGTGGCCGCGCGCAAGCTGGCGGTCGCCGCCGGCGTGCCGGTGATGCCGGCCACCGAGGCCCTGCCGCGCGACCTCGGTGAGGCACAGCGGCGGGCCGCGGCGGTGGGCTACCCGCTGATGCTCAAGGCGAGCTGGGGCGGCGGCGGCCGGGGTATGCGCGTGGTCGAGTCCGCAGCCGATCTGCCCGGGCACCTGGAGGCGGCGCGGCGCGAGGCGAGCGCGGCCTTCGGCAACGACGAGGTCTATCTGGAGAAGCTGGTGCAGCGGGCGCGGCACGTCGAGGTGCAGCTGCTGGGCGACACCCACGGCAACCTGGTGCACCTGTACGAGCGCGACTGCTCGGTTCAGCGGCGCCACCAGAAGGTGGTCGAGCGCGCGCCCGCGCCGTATCTGTCCGAGACGGTGCGCGCGGCGATGTGCGATGCGGCGCTGCGCGTCGCGCGCGCGGCGAACTACACCCACGCCGGCACGGTGGAGTTCCTGCTGGACATCGACTCGGGCGAGTTCAGCTTCATCGAGGTGAACCCGCGCATCCAGGTCGAGCACACGGTCACCGAGGAAGTGACCGGCGTGGACATCGTCAAGGCGCAGATCCGCATCAGCGAGGGGGCGCGCATCGGCGCGGCAGACGCCTTCCTGCCGCGCCAGGAGGACATCCGGCTGAACGGGCACGCGCTGCAGTGCCGCGTGACCACCGAGGACCCGGAGAACGGCTTCACGCCCGACTACGGCCGCATCACCGCCTACCGCAGCGCAGCCGGCTTCGGCATACGCCTGGACGGGGGCACGGCGTATTCGGGCGCGGTCATCACGCCCTGGTACGACTCGCTGCTGGTGAAGGTGACCTCAT
>MEQZ01000070.1:0-555 GCA_001770425.1 Betaproteobacteria bacterium RIFCSPLOWO2_02_FULL_65_20
CGCATGTCCTCCAGGCCCTCCCGCTGGTCGTTCAGATGGTAGCGCACGGCGCCGCAGCAGCCCGCACCGCGAGCCTCGATGAGCGAGATGCCGAGGCGGTCGAGCACGCGCGCGGCCGCCGCGTTGATGTCCGGTGCGAGCGCCGGCTGCACGCAGCCCGCGAGGGCGATCATCCGTCGCGCATGGCGCGGCGCGGGCCAGGGCTGCGCCGAGGGCACGGCTCCGGGCACTTTGCCCGCGAGCGCCCCCGGCAGATACGGCTTTGCCATCCGGCCCAGGCCGAGCAGCGGCGAGAACAGCGAAGGCCGCGGCAGCACCTGGGTGAGCGCGGCGCGCTGCGCCCGCTGCCACCACGGGCGCTCCACGCGCTGCTCCACCACGTTGCGCGCGATGTCCAGCAGCCGCCCGTACTCCACGCCCGAGGGGCAGGTCGTCTCGCAGGCGCGGCAGATCAGGCACCGGTCCAGGTGCAGCTGGGTGCGCTCGGTGACGCGATGGCCTTCCAGCACCTGCTTCATCAGGTAGATGCGGCCGCGCGGGCCGTCGAGCTCGTCG
>MEQZ01000070.1:632-12912 GCA_001770425.1 Betaproteobacteria bacterium RIFCSPLOWO2_02_FULL_65_20
GCTCGCCTTGAGCTTGGCGTGGATTTTCGCCAGCGCGGGCTCGAGCGGCTGGAACACGCCGGCTGATTTGTCCCCGCCGCGGAACAGCGTCGCATGGCCGCCCGCGCGCCGCGCCGCCTCGCGCAGGACGCGCGCATCGGCGTGGGTCGCAAGCCAGCGCAGCGCCCCGCCCCATTCGATCAGCTGCGCCCCCGGCAGTGCGAGCGGCGGCGCATTCGATGGCACCGAGAGCCGCCAAAGCGGGATATCACCGCGAAAGAACGGGTCCGTGTGCTCGCGCACGCCCGACCAGTAGGCGCGCGCCTCGCCGTCCCCGACGCGCCCGCCGCCCAGCTTCTCGCATGCCGCACGCACGGCCGCCGCGGCGCCCGACAGGCGCAGGGCCAGCTCGCTGCCGGTCCAGGCGCTGGCCGAAATCGGAAGCGGGCGCCCGGCCCAGCGGTTGAGCGCTTCGATCGCCTTGTCCTCGGGCATCTCGAACCTGAGCGTCGTCTCGGCCACCGGCAGCGGCAGCACCTTGAGCGAGGCGTCCAGAATCAACCCGAGCGTGCCCATCGATCCGGCAACGAGGCGCGACACGTCGTAGCCGGCGACGTTCTTCATCACCGTGCCGCCGAAGCGCAGCACCCTGGCGCGCGCATCCATGATCGTGACGCCCAGAACAAAGTCCCGCACCGCGCCCGCCGCTGCGCGCCGCGGCCCGGACAGCCCTGCCGCCAGCATGCCGCCGACCGTCGCGCCAGCACCGAAATAGGGCGGCTCGAAGGCGAGCATCTGCCGGTTCGCGTGCAATGCGGCCTCGAGCTCCGCAAGCCCCGTGCCGCAGTTCGCCGTGACCACGAGTTCCGTGGGCTCGTAGGCGGTCACGCCGGCGCAAGCGCGCGTGTCGAGCACCTCGCCTTCGAAAGACTGCCCGTAGAAATC
This sequence comes from Betaproteobacteria bacterium RIFCSPLOWO2_02_FULL_65_20, assembly GCA_001770425.1. Classification (GTDB taxonomy): domain Bacteria; phylum Pseudomonadota; class Gammaproteobacteria; order Burkholderiales; family SG8-39; genus JACQTO01. The sequence continues at coordinate 1,557 of MEQZ01000070.1, forward strand.
CTTGGTGCCGCCGCCGCGCAGGCGCAGCGGGCGGCTCTGCGAAGCCGCGCGGATCGTCTCGGAAAAGAATTTCAGCGCGTCGCTCACCGTCAGAACCGCTCCAGCCCGGGGAACGGAAGATCGGCGCCGCGCACGTGCATCTTCCCGAACTCGGCGCAGCGGTGCAGCGTCGGGATGTTCTTGCCCGGGTTGAGCAGTTCCTTCGGATCGAAGGCGCGCTTCACGGCGCGGAACTGCTCCAGCTCGTCGGGGCTGAACTGCACGCACATCTGGTTGATCTTCTCGATGCCGACGCCGTGCTCGCCGGTGATCGTGCCGCCCACCTCGATGCACTTCTCCAGCACCTCGGCGGCGAACGCCTCGGTGCGGCGCAGCTCATCCGGATCGTTCGCGTCGAACAGGATCAGCGGGTGCAGGTTGCCGTCCCCGGCGTGAAACACGTTCGGACAGCGCAGGCCGTATTTCGCCTCGAGCGCCGCGATGAAGCGCAGCATCTCGGCCAGGCGCTTGCGCGGAATCGTGCCGTCCATGCAGTAGTAGTCCGGCGAAATTCGCCCCATCGCCGCAAACGCCGCCTTGCGTCCGGACCAGAACTTCAGCCGCTCGGCCTCGTTCCGCGAAACCCGGAAATCGTAGGCGCCCGCGCCGCGCAGCACCTCGGTCATGCGCGCGATCTCCTCCTCGACTTCCTCCGGGGTGCCGTCGGATTCGCACAGCAGCAGCGCGGCAGCATTCAGGTCGTAGCCGGCATGCACGTATTCCTCGACCGCGCGCGTGGCCGCCCGGTCCATCATCTCCAGGCCGGCCGGGATGATCCCGGCGGCGATCATCGCCGCGACCGCCGTGCCGGACCGCTCCACGTCGTCGAACGCCGCGAGTATCACCCTCGCCGCCTCCGGCGCGGGGACCAGCTTGACGGTGATCTCGGTGGTCACCGCGAGCATGCCCTCCGAACCGGTGACCAGCGCCAGCAGGTCGTATCCCGGCGCATCCAGCGCCTCGGAACCGAATTCGACCACCTCGCCCTCGATGGTGACGCCGCGCACGCGCAGCACGTTGTGCACCGTGAGCCCGTACTTCAGGCAGTGCACGCCGCCTGCGTTCTCGGCGACGTTGCCGCCGATGCTGCAGGCGATCTGCGAGGACGGATCCGGCGCGTAATACAGGCCGTAGGGGGCCGCCGCTTCGGTGATGGCGAGGTTGCGCACCCCAGGCTGCACGCGCGCGACGCGCGCCACCGGATCGACGGCCAGGATGCGCTTCATTTTGGAGAGCGACAGCAGCACGCCGTTCGCCATCGGCAGCGCGCCGCCCGATAGCCCGGTGCCCGCGCCGCGCGCGACCACCGGCACGCCCAGCTCGAAGCAGGCGCGCAGCGCGTGGCGCACCTGCTCCTCGTTCTCCGGCAGCGCCACGACCCCCGGCAGCTCGCGGTAGGCGGAGAGCCCGTCGCACTCGTAGGGCCGCATATCCTCCGCATCGAACAGCACGCACGCCTCGGGCAGGGCCAGGCGCAGGCGGCCGATGACCTGCGCGCGCTTCAGGAACGCCGTGCCGGTGATCGGCATGTTCATGGTGAGTTGCCTCGTTCTGTCCAAGACGGCATGGCCGATGCCAAGCACAGGTGCTCATCAATGCACCATCCCACATCTCCCGATTTTGGGACGTTGCGCAGTTGCAACGTCCCAAAATCGGGAGACCGGAATGAACCCAGAATCCTCACCAGGTCGGTCAGCATTTGAGCGGGCGACAACCGGCTATACCGCTGCGGCCTGGCCGAGGTACGGCCGCAGCCAGCCCAGCCCGTCCTCGGTGCGGCCCACCGGCGTGTATTCGCAGCCTATCCAGCCCTGGTAGCCGATGCGGTCGATGCGTTCGAACAGGAAGGGGTAGTTGATTTCGCCCGTTCCCGGCTCATGGCGATCGGGCGCGTCGGCGATCTGCATGTGGCCGATGCGCGCGATATTCGCCTCGATGGTCGCAGCCAGGTCGCCTTCCATGATCTGCATGTGGTACACGTCGTACTGCAGCTTCAGGTTTGCCGAGTGCGCCTCGTCCATCAGCGCGAGCGCCTGAGCGCTGTTGCGCAGGTAGAACCCGGGCATCGAGCGCGTGTTGACCGGTTCGACGAGCAGCGTGATGCCCTCGCGCCCGAGCTCGCCCGCCGCATAGCGCAGGTTCGACACGAAGGTCTCGCGCAGCGTCTCGGGAGCGGCGCGCGCCGGCGCGATGCCCGACAGGCAATTCACGCGCGTGCAGCCCAGCGCCTTCGCGTATTCGATCGCGCGGCCCACGCCGTCGCGAAACTCGGAGACGCGCGACGGAAGGCAGGCGATGCCGCGCTCGCCCTTGGCCCAGTCGCCGGGCGCGAGATTGAACATCACCACCTCGACGCCGGCTCGGCGCGCGCGGTCCGCGAGTTCGTTCTTGTCCCAGGCGTAGGGAAAGTGGAATTCGACCGCCCGGAATCCGGCGCTCGCGGCTCGCTCGAAGCGCGCGGAAAACTCGACCTCGCCGAACAGATAGCTGAGGTTGGCGCAGAACCTGGGCATGAGCGTCGGGAAACGATACGGAAAGCGGAGTTTAGCGCACTGCCGCGCCTGCCGGCTCGCCCTCAGGCAGCCGCCTGCCTGCCCACGGGGCGCTCGTCGATCGGCAGGTTCACCAGCGTCGCGACCACCGAGAGCGCGATGGCGATGGTCCAGACGAGCTGGTAGGAGCCGGTCGCGTCGTAGAGGTAGCCGCCCATCCAGCCGCCGAAGAAGCTGCCGATCTGGTGTGACAGGTAGACGAATCCGGACAGCGCGGCGAGATGCTTGACGCCGAACATGCCCGCGACCACCCCGTTGGTGAGCGGCACCGTGGCGAGCCAGGTGAAACCGAACACCGACGCGAAGACGTAGACGCTCGCAGGCGTGAGCGGGAACGCGAGCAGCACGACCATGGCCGCACCGCGTACCGCGTACAGGATCGAAAGCAGAGTGGTCTTCGGAAAACGCCCGCCCAGCCAGCCCGCCGCGTAGGAGCCGAAGATGTTGAACAGGCCGATCAGCGCCAGCGCGATGGTTCCGTCCTTCGCCGTGAGCCCCTGGTCGAGCAGGAAGGCCGGAAAATGCAGGCCGATGAACACGATCTGGAAACCGCAGGTGAAATAGCCCGCGGCGAGCAGCCAGAAACCCCGCTGGCCGAACGCCTCGGAGAGCGCCTCGGAGAGCGAGGCGCCACGGCCGGCATGGGCCGAGCCGTAGCCCTGGTCCGCAACCCCGAGCGAGAGCGGAACCATCAGCAACGCGAGCATGGCCATCACCAGCAGCGCGGCGAACCATCCCTGCCAGGAAATGAGCGCCAGCGTCAGAGGCAGGAGCAGGAACTGCCCGAGCGAGCCGGCGGCGCTGCCCACACCGAGCACCATGCTGCGTTTCCCGGGCGGATAAGCGCGTGCGAGGGCCCCGAAGACGATGTTGAACGTCGTGCCGCTCATGCCCAGACCGATCAGCACGCCCACGCCGAGGATGAACAGCAGCGGCGTCGAGGCGGTGGCCATGCACACCAGACCCAGTGCGTAGGCGACGCCGCCCGCGAGCATCACGCGGCCGGCGCCGAACCGGTCGGCCAGCATGCCGGTAAGCGGCTGCGACAGTCCCCAGAGCAGATTCTGCAGCGCGATCGCAAAACCGAACACCTCGCGGCCCCAGCCGTGGTCCATGCTCATCGGCTGCAGGTAAAGGCCGAACCCATGCCGGATCCCGAGCGCGAGCGTCAGGATCGTGCTGCCGCAGACAAGCAGCATCCCCGGTGTGCGCCAGCCACTTCGTTGCATCGTGTTACTCCGGGTGAACTGCTCGCAGCATAGCGGCAGCGCGTGCGGCCGGTCAAACGCGAATCCAGATCCGGCGGCACATACGCGCTGCGCGTGATCGCGCCAGCAGAGTCAAATATTAGGACGGGCGGAGGCCGCCTGCTAAACTACGCGTGTCCGCCTTCCGTCACCCGATTTTCAGCCCCGATGGCCGCATCTCCACGCAGCACGCTGCTACTCGCCGTTTTTCCGTTCCTGCGCTGGTGGCCGCGCGTCAACGCAACCACGCTGCGCGAGTACAGTCGGCGCCAGAAGCACCTGCTCCTGATGTCCAAGAGCATCAACTTCGTCGATGTCGCAGGCGCGGAACTTCTGGCGCATGAGGCCGGGAGGCGCCGCCGGATGGGCGGGCAACTCTACTTCTACAGCCTGCGCCAGCCGGTGCGCGAGATCCTCGATCGAAGCGGACTGATCGAGAGCATCGGCCGCGACAACGTGTTTGCGGGCAAGCAGGAGGCGATCGGCGGCGTGTTTGCACGCCTCGATCGCTCGATCTGCTTCACCTGCCGGGCCCGCATCTTCCTCGAATGCCGGGCCTTGCCGCAACCCTCGATTCGGGCCGAGTAGCCGGGCCGGTGCTTGCTCGTCTCATTATCCAGCGCACATGCATGACGCTTGCCACCCACGCCGCAGCGGCGCCAGCGCGCCCGAAACGCGCCGCCGCCATGGCGCTGCTCGCCGCTCTAGTCCTGCTCGCCGCCTGCGGGGCCGAGACGCCGGCCCTGCCGAGGCTCGCGCCCGACGCGGTGGTGCTCGCCTTCGGCGACAGCCTCACCTTCGGCACCGGCGCGAGCGAAGGCCAGAGCTACCCGGCGGTGCTCGAGGGCCTGATCGGGCGCAAGGTCCACGGCGCCGGCGTGCCCGGGGAAGTGAGTGCGGCGGGCCTCGCGCGCCTGCCCTCGGCGCTCGATTACTACCAGCCGCAACTGCTGATACTGTGCAGCGGCGGCAACGACTTCCTGCGCAAGCTCGGCAAGCAGCAGGCCGCGGCCAACATCCGCGCGATGGTGCGCGTGGCCCGGGACAGGGGCGTGGCAGTGATGCTGATCGCGGTGCCCGAGCCGGGCCTGTTCGCGTCGCCGCCGGATTTCTACCAGGACATCGCCAAGGAACTCGGAATCCCCTACGAAGGCGACGCGCTCGCCAAGATCCTGCGCGACAACGAACTGAAATCGGATCTCATCCACCCCAACGCGAAAGGCTATGCGCTGCTCGCGCAAGCGGTGGCCGGCGTGCTGAAACAAAGCGGCGCCATCTGAGCGGCGCATGCCGCTCGCCCTCCGTCAGGAACCCCGGTCATTGCTTCTCGCTGGGCAGGGTGCCGTCGCCCTTGCCCAGCGCGCGCTGCATCAGCACGCTGTCCACCCAGCGCCCGAACTTGAATCCGGTCGAAGGCAGCAGGCCGGCCAGCGCGAAGCCGCAGCGCTCGTGCAATTTGATCGAAGCCTGGTTGGCACTGTCACCGATGACCGCGATCATCTGCCTGCACCCGGCGCGCTCGCACGCGGCGATCAGCACCGCGAGCAGCGTGGCCCCGACGCCGTGGCCGAGGTGATCGCCGTGCACGTAGACCGAGTCCTCGACCGTGTACCGGTAGGCGGGCCGCGTCCGGAATGGGGCGGCATAGGCGAAGCCGACCACCTCGCCGCCGCGCTCGGCGACGAAATACGGCAAGCCGAGCGCGAGCACATCGGCGCGGCGCCTGCGCATCTCGGCCTCGCCCGGGGCTTCGATTTCGAACGAAGCCAGACCGGTGAGCACGTAGTGCGCGTAGATCGCGGTGACCGACGCCAGGTCGGCCTCGCGCGAGGCGCGCACCTGCACGGCGGCTTCAGCGCGCACCGATCGCCCGCGCGGCCCGGGCCACGTCCTTGGGCTTCACCCAGAACATCGCGCCATAGCGCCCCTTGCCGGCGCAGGCCGCGTCCATCGCGGTCATGCTGATGCGCGCCGCGGCGAGCTTTTCCAGCATGTTCGCGAGCGCCCCGACGCGATCGTCGCCCTGCAGCAGGAACACCGTCTTCTTCTTGCCCAGACTGAGTTTCATCTTCGTCGCCGCGCGCCGCAATGCGGCGGTGTTCTCCGGGATGAGATCGACCTGCGCCTTGCGGCCGTTCGGGAAACCGGTGAACGCGAGCAGGTTGACGCCGTTGTCGCGCAGTCCCTTCAGCAACCGCATGGCCTCGCCCACGCGGTTGGAAACCTGCATCGAGAAATAATCGGCCTTGCGGATTCGGTCTGCCATGACTGCCTCCTTCTAGAATGCGGACCCGAGCCGGGCCCGGTAACATAGGGATAGCACCGCGGGCGCCGGCTGGCAAGCGCCGTGCCCGGCGCGGGCACCACCAACTCGCCAAAGCGAGAATCGAGTTCGTCCGCCTGTGATCCCCGGCGTGCGCAGGCGGGCATGGGGGGGGTGCGGCCATCGCCCTGAATCCGCGTGCTATATTGATCGCCCCTTTCCAAGCGCATTTTCCCCCATGGGCCACCGGCTATCCAAGATCACGACGCGTACCGGCGACAAGGGCGAAACGGGCCTGGGCGACGGCTCGCGCGTCGCCAAGGACAGCGCGAGGATCGTGGCGCTGGGCGACGTGGACGAACTCAATTCCATGCTCGGCCTGCTGCTCGCCGAGCCGCTTCCCCAGGACGTCCGCGACGCCCTGGTCGCGGTTCAGCACGACCTGTTCGATCTCGGGGGCGAGATCGCGGTCCCCGGCCATACCAGCCTGACGCAGCGCCAGATCCAAAGGCTCGAGGACCAGTTGGAGCGCTGGAACCGGGACCTGCCTGCGCTGAAGGAATTCATCCTGCCGGGCGGCGCCCGCGCCGCGGCGCTCGCGCATCTCGCGCGCACCCTGTGCCGGCGCGCGGAGCGCTCGCTGGTCGCGCTTGCGTCCGCCGGGGGCGAGCGCGTGAGCGATTCAGCGCGGATCTACCTGAACCGGCTCTCCGACCTGCTGTTCGTGCTGGGGCGCGTCCTGAACCGGGCCGCGGGCGGCAGCGACGTGCTCTGGCAGCAGGGGAAGAACCGCTGAAAAGACAAAGGACGCGACGACGCGTCCCGCCGAGCAACGCTCGCCGGTCACTCTTCGACGAACGCCACCTCGCGGGTCTTGCGCACCGCCGGCGCAATGGTGATCAGCAGCAGGAATAGCGCGACGGCAAGCATCACGGCGCTGATCGGCCGCTCGACGAACGTTATCGGATTGCCGCGCGACAGCAGCATCGCGCGCCGCAGGTTCTCCTCCATCAGCGGCCCGAGGATGAACCCGAGGATGAGCGGCGCCGGCTCGCATTCCAGCTTCACGAAAACGTAGCCGACGACGCCGAAAATCGCGGTGGACATGACATCGAACGGGCTGTTGGAGATGCTGTACACGCCGACGCAGCAGAACAGCAGGATCGCCGGATAGAGAATCCGGTACGGGACGGTGAGCAGCTTGATCCAGATGCCGATCATGGGCAGGTTGAGAACCACCAGCATCAGGTTCCCCACCCACATGCTGGCGATCATGCCCCAGAACAGTTGCGGGCGTTCGGTCATGACCTGCGGTCCCGGGGCGATGCCCTGGATCATCATCGCGCCGATCATCAGCGCCATCACCGGGTTGGAGGGGATGCCCAGGGTGAGCAGCGGGATGAACGAGGTCTGCGCGCCGGCGTTGTTGGCCGATTCCGGCGCCGCCACGCCCTGTATGGCCCCCTTGCCGAAATTGGCCGAGTTCCACGACAGCTTCTTCTCCAGCGTGTAGGCGGCAAACGACGCGAGCAGCGCGCCGCCCCCGGGCAGGATCCCCAGCGCAGAACCGAGCAGCGTGCCGCGAACGATCGCCCCGGAACAGTCCTTGAAGTCCTGCAGGGTCGGCAGCAGATTGGAAACCTTCTTGACGAAAACCTCGCGCGTGCCTCCTTCCTTGACTTCGAGGTTGCTGATGATCTCCGCGAAGCCGAACACGCCCATCGCGACGCCGACGAAACCGATGCCGTCGGAGAGTTCCGAAATGCCGAAGGTGAATCGCGCCACCCCGGAGTTCACGTCGGTCCCGACCAGCCCGAGCAGCAGGCCCAGCAGCACCATCGCGATCGCCTTGACCAGGGAACCGTGCGCAAGCACCGTGGCGGCGATCAGGCCCAGGATCATCAGCGAGGTATATTCGGCGGGGCCGAACTTCAGCGCCACTTCCGCAAGCGGCGGGGCGAACAGCGCGATGACGAGGGTGGCGAAGGTTCCGGCGATGAACGAGCCGATCGCCGATATGCCCAGCGCGGCGCCCGCCCTGCCCTGGCGGGCCATCTGGTAGCCGTCCAGGCAGGTCACCACCGCGGAGGACTCGCCCGGAATATTGACCAGGATGGCCGTGGTCGAACCGCCGTACTGCGCGCCGTAATAGATCCCGGCCAGCATGATGAGCGCGGAGATCGGCGACAGCGTGAAAGTCACCGGCAGCAGCATCGCGATGGTGGCCACCGGCCCGATGCCCGGCAGCACCCCGATCAGGGTGCCCAGGACCACGCCCATGAAACAGTAGAGCAGATTCTGGATCGAGAGCGCGACCCCGAACCCGAGCGCTAAGTTGGCAAACAGGCTTTCCATCGCTTACCCCAGATCCGGCCAGATGTTGAGCGGCAGCCCAAGGCCGTAGATGAACGTCAGAACCGAAAACAGCGCCAGCAAGACGAACATGATCAGCGCTTCGCGAAGCTTGAACTCATGCCCGCCCCAGGCGCTCATGACGATCAGCACCGCGGTCGCGATGACCAGTCCGAGCGGCTTGAGCAGAAACCCGAACATGACCACGGCGGAGAGAATCACGACCGACGCCCTGGGCCCGAATGCCGCGATAAAGGCAAACAGCGCCAGCGAATTCAGTCCGGACTGAATCCACGGAATCCACGCGGCGGTCTTGCCCAGTGCGGCCCACCACCCCGAACTCGTATACATCACCACGGTCAGAACGCACCCGCCGACGGCCAGGATCCAGCGGAACGGGAACACATCGAGGCTGTGCTGGATTTTCGACACGAAGGCGCGGAAGAAAACGACCGCGCCGAGCACCGTCAGCATCCCGCCGAGTACGGTCGGGAAGTACGAGGGGCCCATGCGCACCGACGTCCCCATGGCGTACTGGCGCGACATGATCATGAACGCGATGCCGAAACTGATGAACATCAGTCCCGCCCAGAAGTCCCTGCCGTTTCTGATTTTCAATCTTCCCTCCTCCAGCCGCGCCACCGTCCAGGCCACCGTCCAGGCGTAACAACGGCCGATTCTGCCACAGATTTCCCGCCAAAGCACCTACAGGGAACGCGGGAATTACTGACCTTAGTCTTACGTCTGGTCTGACTGTTCCCGGTCCATGTAGCTGACCAGTTTGGAACTCGTCTGGCGCAGGCTCTGGGAGAGCGTCAGCACCAGTTCCATCAGGATCTTCGCGCCCAGGATCGGCTGCTCGAGAATGATGCGCGCCAGGCTCTCGCGGGTGAGCACCGCGATCATGCAGGGCACGGCCGCGACGCAGGTGGCAAAGCGCGGCTCGCCGTCGATCATGGACATCTCGCCCAGCGTCTTGCCGGGCGCGATCACGGCGATGATCCGCGGCGCATTCCAGCGGTCCTGCTTGAACACCTCTATCCTGCCCTCGATGAGCATGATCATGAAGTCGCCGGGCTCGCCTTCGCGGATGATTTCCACGCCCGGCTCGGCACGATACGCCTGCATGAAATGGCTCAGAAGGCGGATCTCGGCCAGGTTGAAGTTCTCGAACATCGGCGAGTAGGAGATCATGCCGTGAATCTGGGTGGCGTACTGGGTCGCGTCCCCCAGCGGCTCCAGGTTCGCCAGTCGTACCGGTTCGGCCGAATCAGTCATTGCGCTGCTCTCCGGTCGGAATTCGGCGGCGCCTGCGGCGCCGCGCCCCGAGCCACGAAAATTATGCCCGAAAACCCGTGGGTTACGCTATCAGCCATAAGACCAGGGCCAGCCAGCCCGCGGTGGCGCCGAGCAGGTGGGCGTCACCGAGCAGTTCCGCCGCGGGATCCGCGCCGCCGCGGCCGCGGTAGAGCACGTGCAGGTAGCGAAACAGCCCATAGAGCACGAACGGCACCGTGTAGACCAGCCGGTCGGTCCCCTGGGTGGCAATGGTCTGCGCATCGACCGTGTACAGCGCATAGGCGACCATGGCGCCGGCGGCGCTGATCGCGATCATCTGGTCCAGCAGCTTGGGGCTGTAATCGTCCAGCACCCGGCGTTGCGCCGAACCGCGCCCGTTGGCGCCGTGCTCTTCAGCACTCAAAGCGAACAGTTCGGCGCGCCGCTTGGCGAAACCGAGGAACACGGTCACCATCAGGCCGCACAGCAGAAGCCAGTGCGAGGGCGCAATATCCAGGCCCAGCGTGCCGGCGAGGATCCGCAGCATGAAACCCGCGGCAATCAGAAAAACATCCAGGACCGCGACGTGTTTCAGTCCGGCGCTGTAGCCCAGGTTGAGCACGACATAGCAGGCTGCCAGACCCAGCGCGGCCGGTGACACCCAGTACGCCAGCGCGAGGCCGCCCGCGGCAAGCGCGAACGCGAACGCAAGCGCCGAGCCGGCCGGTACCGTCCCGCTGGCAACCGGCCGGTCGCGTTTTCTTGGATGCACGCGGTCGGCTTCGCGGTCCAGCACGTCGTTCATCGCGTAGACGCCGCCCGACACCAGGCAGAACGCGGCGAAAAGCACCCCCGCCTTGATCACCAGCGCCTGATTGGTGAAACCGTGACCGAAAATCAAGCCCACCAGCACGAAGCCGTTCTTGACCCACTGGTGGGGCCGCATCAGCCGGATGATTGCGGAAAGCGTCGTCATTGCAAAGCTTCGGGGCGCGCGCCCGTCGAACCGGCCGCCCGCGTTGGTGGTTTGGCCGCAGTCTACCCCGTCTACCCTGCCGGGCAGACGGGCGCGGCGAAATAACGCTCGCAGAAATAGCATCGCCCCTGCGGCAGGTACGATGGAATGCGGTAGTACCGGTCGCGCACGGGCGCGAGCACGCCCTCCCGGTACGCGGCGTAGTCGAAGCCCCTTCCGAGCACCAGGTGAAAACTCGCGCCCGACAGCGCAAAGCTGCGGTACTCGACGGAGCGGAAATACGGCCGGTAATCCCGGTCATCGGGGACGTTCTTGCGCAACACCAGTATGTTCCTGCCCTCGAGCCGCCTGAAGTCGGTGAGGATGTCGTCGTGGCGCGCGTGCGACGAGGCCGCGCCGAACACGAAAACGTAGGACTTGCGCCAATCCGCCGCCTGCGTCGCCGCCGCGCCGGAACGCAGTGCGGCTTGCGCCATGCGCCGGCCGTAATAGGAAGCGGTGACCGCAGGCGAGTAGCCGTCGGCGGCGAGTTCGAATTCTCCCCGGTAGGCATCGAGTTCGTGCAGCACGTCGGCGATGCGGAAGTGAAACACGATGCCGTCGTATTGCCGCAGGCCCTTCCACTTCTCCAGGGGAAACGCGCCTGCCG
>MEQZ01000070.1:12926-12992 GCA_001770425.1 Betaproteobacteria bacterium RIFCSPLOWO2_02_FULL_65_20
ACGTGCACCAGGCTGAACAGGCCCAGAAACACGACCGAGCCGCGCAGTTGCGCGCGCGACTGGACC
>MEQZ01000070.1:13045-13153 GCA_001770425.1 Betaproteobacteria bacterium RIFCSPLOWO2_02_FULL_65_20
GATCAGCTTCACCGCCGAAAGCGCCGCGAGAAGCCCGAGCGGCAGCGCACAGGCGACGACGAAGAATCGCGCCGAGGCATCGCGCCACGCCAGGGCCGCCCAGCCGCG
>MEQZ01000071.1 GCA_001770425.1 Betaproteobacteria bacterium RIFCSPLOWO2_02_FULL_65_20
GCCCTGCGCTGGGAATCGGGTTGGGGGAGTGCTGTCGTGTCCATGGGCCACTTTCCTCTTTCACTCATCGACCGCCGCAGCGGCACCAGACGCATTCGCAATTCACGTGGGTGCAGCTCTCGTCGCGCCGCATGCTGTGGTAGCGCCGCTGCGCCCAAGAGAGCAACAGGCGCGCATGCCATGAGGCCCGGTAGAAGCGCCCCAGAAACGAGCGCGCGGCGCTCACCGCTACCCGTGGTGCGGGTGTCCTGCCCCGTGCCCGGCGGCAGACGACCCTGCATGAACGTATTTCTCCGGATTCACCGTAAACGTCTTGTGGCAGCCCTTGGAACAAAAATAATAGGTCGTGCCCTGATATTCCGCTCGCGCCGCTGCGCGCTCGGGTTCGACTTGCATGCGACATACTGGATCGGTTTGCATGACGGATCTCCTTCGCAAAAACATTTAAGACGTTAAGAAAACCGGGGCCGTTTCAGCGCGCCCGATGTCTACAAGATATACCCTACCAGGGTATATGTCAAGTACCCCTATGGGGTATTTGTTGGGACTCGTCGCCCTCTTTGGGTTCGCGCGGCGCACGACGCGCGCATCGCGCCATGGCAAGCGGCATGACGGCGATTCCACGTCCGTTCACGAGCGTCTGGCGGTCGGGCGATGATTGCCGGGAACAGGCGCTTCAGATCCGCTCTCATCCTGTGGCGAGTCGAGCGGATCTATGCGTCAGATCGCCCCCAGCACGCGCTCGAGCCTGGTCCGCACCTCGGCCGCGATCTCGGCGATCTCGGGGCGGTCGACCAGCTGCAGGACTGCGCCTGGGTCCATGATCTCGACCAGCGTGCGGCCTGCGGCGTCTACGCGCACGACGACGTTGCAAGGGAGCAGCGCCCCGATTTGCGGTTCGGCCTCGATCGCCCGGTGCGCGAACTGCGGATTGCAGGCGCCGAGGATGCGGTACGGCGGCATCTCCTTGCCGAGCTTCTTCTTCAGCGTTGCGGCGACGTCGATCTCCGTCAACACGCCGAAGCCTTCTTTCGCGAGCGCTTCGGTCGCCCGCGATACCGCTTCGTCGAAGCCGTACGGGACCTCCTTGCCGAACGAGTATTTGCTGGTCATCGATGATTCTCCTTCGTTGAAACGAAATACGGACTGACGGTCTCTGCATGTCCTCGTGGGCCAACCCCGGCACCGTACATGCGCGCCTTGAGGCGGAAACCCTCAAATCCCACCACGACGACCTGGTCGCCTACGGCGATCGGCTCGCCATCGAGATCGGCGGACCAAAGCTCGCCATGCACGCTCAGAACGACCTTTCGCCCCTCGAGACGCGCGACTTTTCCGGTCTCGCCGAGCAGGGCTTCGATCCCGTTGCGTACCGGCATCCTCCACGCCTTAATTGCGGTCGCATACACGGCGATCGAGATCCCGACCGTGACCGCATACACGGGGACTGCCACCCCGAGCGGCAACAACCACAGCACGGGCAGCGCGACTATGGGAAGTGCGAGGATCAGGTGGCACATCAGCGCCGCAAGACACTTCTCAAATAGGTCAGCGCCAGTTCGGGGGCGGCTGACCGCTCTCGAACCATGCGATGCAGTGCGTTTGTCGGCAGCCGGCAATTCCGCCGCGTTCCCGGCGTACGGGGGCATCTCCAGGCAGACGGGGAGCCGAATCGCTGCGCCCAGCGCCGCCGCCTGTTATCGCAGATTTCTCATCTACGGCCATGCCGCAAACGGGATCGATTGCCATGTTGCTGTTCCTCACACTCCCCGGTGCTGACTCCACTATGCCCGGCTCGCAGCCCGACCGCGCGCGGTGCAGAAACCCTGCGCCGGGACGCCCAGCGCGGCGTTGAACTTGCTCGACATGTTCTGATACGCGATCAGCGCGGTGAGCTCTATGATTGCGTCGTCGCTGAAATGCTGCTTTAGCCTGGCAACCGGTGAGGCCTCGCCGTGCCGGTTGCTGTCGGTCATCGCCTCCGCGTAATGCAGCGCTGCCTTTTCGCTCTCGTCGAACCGTGTCGACTCCGCAAACTGCGGCAGTGCGCTGAGCTTTTCGTCGGTGATGCCGCGCTTAAGACAAGTGGCCGCATTCAGGTCGACGCAAAATGCGCACCAGTTGATCTGTGACACCCGTACCTGAACCAGCGAGCGCAAGGCGGGCGGAAGCGGTGAGGACCTGCGATCCAGCGCCGCATACATCGCTGCCATGGCGAGAAATACCCGCGGTGTCCGGCCCCACAGACGAGTGGGTTCCAGCTCGCGGCCATAGCGCCGGCGCTGCAGCCGGAACAGCAGTCTTATGTACCATGGATATCGCGTGGCTACGGACGTTTCGAGGTAACTCATTGGTCGCTCCCAAGCGGGCGTACCGAGTGCGCGTTGCGCGCATAGCGCTCCTTTAAGATGTCGAGCGCGGTCCGCTCGCTGCCGCCCGCCCCGGGGCGCCTGGCCAAATAAACGGCGGGCGCTGTCGCCAATGCGATCGGACCCAGCCACCACAGCAGCATCATGTCGCCGCCGAACCACGCCCCAATTGCCATCAGGCTGTCCCCAGCGGCACGGGACAATCCAAAACAGCCGCAAAGACGCGAAATAACTCGACCTCTACCGCTGTTGCTCTCTGATCGTGCCAGATGCTGGCGACACAGGCCTTCAGTAATCGGTATTTGGCCAATGGTTTCAATTGATCCAATTTCCCCAAGGCCAGATCCAGATCCGCAATCCTGATTTGATCTTTCGCCAACAATGCCAGCCCGCTCGACTCCAGCGCTTGCACCGATGCGCCAAACGCGCCTTCCACCTCGCTTTGATCTTGAGCGCCGGCACGGGCCATCACCGAGAGTACGAGTTCAATTTCCTTCTTGAGGCGTCCGGGATCGGAATAGCGCGCTTTCATGGGTGCCGGTTTGAAAAACTGCCCATCCAGATGCCTGAACAGGATCTTCTGCAATGACCACTCCAGCAGGTCAACCCTGGAGTCCATTTCGATCAACGCGATCAGATTTCCCCTGAACGATTTGTACTGACTGAGCGATAACTGCTTCAGCGCCGGAATGGCGATATCTATAACCGGCAGACGGAATTTGATATCCAGATCGTCCATCTGCGGCATCAACGTGAGCGTCAATGCGTAGACGTCCGGATCGGCATAATCCTGTAGTTGCCTCAATTGTCGCGCGCGAACCTTTTGCCCCTTGTCGAGCAACATGGAATAGATGATTGCCCGAGCGCCGTGGGGTTCGCGCGCGGCCTCCTTGATTACCACGGGCAACTCGGATAGCAGCGAGCGGGCGTAATCGACTGCTTCCTGTTTCGGGTTGCCGATTCGATCCATCGCAGTCATGACATCGGCCACCGCTGCGCCAGCGGCGAACGCACCGACCTTGTTGACAGCCGCCTGGCGCGTCATGGTTTTTGCTTCACCGGCCTGCACCTCAACCCGGGCCGCGTCGGGCCGGTCGGAGGAATCGAATTTGCCGTCCCATTGAGGATCAATGCGCAGGATGCGCTTTGCCAGCGGAGGATGCGTGGCGGACAACATTTGCATGAACCCCGATATCCCCTGGGCGAAAAACGCATGGCTGACTTCGGGCGCGCCGGGATTCTCCACTCTCGAGCCGGCCTCCAGCCCCCCGATTCTCTTCAATGCGCCCGCGATTCCGTTCGGGTTGCGCGTAAACTGAACCGCCGAGGCGTCTGCCAGGTATTCCCGTTGCCGGCTCACCGCAGCTCTTATCAGGGCGCCGAAAAACGTGCCTGCAAAACCGATGGCCATCAGCCCGATGGCGAGCGCCAGTATTCCGCCCCCGCCCTTGTCATTGCCGCGCCGGCGCCCCGAAAACGAAGCCGAATACAACAGGTAATAACCAAGCATCCCGAGAATCAGGATGCCGTTCAGCGCGCCCATCAAGCGAATGTTGAGCCGCATATCGCCGTTGAAGATATGGCTGAATTCATGGGCAATGACGCCTTGCAGCTGTTCGCGGCTCAAACGCTCGATAGCCCCCTGCGTGACGCCGATGACCGCATCACGCGGCGACAATCCCGCCGCAAAGGCGTTAATGCCCCGTTCATTCGCAAGCAGATAAACCGGCGGCGCAGGCGTGCCCGAAGCGATGGCCATTTCTTCCACCACATCTAACAGTTTGCGTTGATTCAGGTCTTGCGTATTTCGTGCAATCAATTGCCCGCTCAGCGACTCCGCGACAACCTTGCCACCCGCGGACAAAGCCATGATCTTGTAGAGACTGCCCGCGAGCACCACAACACTGACACCGGCACCTACGGCGGCGAAGGTTTTCCAATCCATTTGCCGGGTTAGGGTCTCGCCGTCACGCAACTGCTGACTATCGATAAAACCAAACACGATCACGATCAATACGTTGGTCATGATGATCAATGCGACCACGGCAAGAACAAACAGCACGACAAGCAGAGTCGTGTTCCTGCTCACACGGTCTTGCGATTCAAAGAAATTCATCGTTTGAACGTCCGGGCGGACAGCCGTGATCAGAACGAGACCCGATCAGAACGAAACCTTTGGCGCGGCCTGTATGGCCGCACTGTCTTCGAATTCCAACAACACCGCATCCTGCGCGTGGCCAAACCTTGCGGCAAAGTAAGCGGGCGGGAACGACTGTTTATAGATGTTATAGGCCATCACCTGGTCATTAAAGGCCTGCCGGGCGAAGGAGACTTTGTTTTCGGTGGTCGTCAGTTCCTCGCTTAGCTGCATCATGTTCTGACTGGCCTTGAGATCCGGATAGGCTTCCATCACCATTTTCATATTCATCAGGGCGCCGGACAGCTTGCCTTCGGCGCCGATCAAGCCCTTCATCGCCGCGGCGTCGCCCGGAGCCGCCGCCGCACTGGACAACATGCCGGATGCCTCGTTGCGCGCCGCGACCACTGACTCCAGGGTTTGCCGTTCGTGCTTGATGTAACCCTTTGCGGTCTCGACAAGATTCGGAATCAAATCGTAACGTCGCTTCAGCTGTACTTCGATCTGTGCAAAGGCATTCTTGTAGCGATTCTTCAGCGTGACTAGTTTGTTAAAAATCGCGATCACATAGAAAATCGCCAACGCAATGACAACCAATATGACTATGACTATGAGTGTGGCATCCATGTTTCCCGCCTTTATCGTAGTTTGCCGATTATCACCGAGTGGGTTACTCGAGTTTGTCGGCCGTAACATTGCAGCGCTTGACAATCTGCCGCCATTGGCTCCATGGCGGAACAAACATTGGCAGCCGCCGGTGCGTCCGCCGAACCTGCTACGGCGACTTCGCGAATTTCAAGATCATCCAGTTCTCATTTATCAAGATATAGGATGAAATCGCGCTGGCGTCTTTCGACGTAGCCGTTACTCAGAGTTATGTTCGGTTCTGAGATTTTGCATTCGGGCATCCTGCTCGGCGAAACACACTTCCGCGACCACCGCACCAGCCAGTGCGGCGCAAGCGCGTTCATCCGCCGGCGTTCCAGCGCGGAGCAATGCGGTGCAGGCGCTGCTGTTGCTGCGCGTTCAGTTGCGCTTCGATTCGATCACGTGCATCGACCGAAGACTCGAACATTTCGCGCCGAAGTTGTTCGATGCGGCGGAATTGCCGGTCAATTTTCGTTCGATCGCGCTCAGGGGCGTCATAGAGTGCGCGCAGCTTCTCCTGCTCCGCCGCGAGCCTGCGGTTTACGTTCGATTGGCGGTCCCTCAGCTCGTCACTAATGATGTTGATCGCGCCAAGCTGTTGCCTGCTCAGGTCCAGCTGATTGAGTGGACGCAAATCAACGCCGTCCGAAGGCGCTGATCCGTTTGCGTCCGGGGCCACCGGAGCGTCGCGTCGGCCAAGGTTCGCACCCCGTCCGGAGTCATTATCGTTACGGGAACCCGTGCCGTATCCGCCCATCATGCCCGTCCCATTGCCACCGCCCGAGCCGAAACCGCCCATCATTCCACCGCCACCCATTTGGGCGAAGGCGCTGGTCGTCACGACGGTTGCGAGCGCCATCGCGCCGATGATTTCAATGAGTTTCCTGTTATGTTTCATTAACAATGCTCCTTTCTTCAACCCAGGTTTACGAACGTTTCCCGCAACGATCTTGCGGTCGTATCCGAAAACCTGGATGGCCAGATTCAGTTTCTCTTCACGTCGACGGCAATGAAAAGCCATGTATCAAATAAACAAACCGGATACCCCGTGCCGCCTGCCGACACCTTATACCCATATGGGGTATATGTCAAATACCCTATTAGGGTATTGAACCCGCTCCAGGGTTGCCGCAGCGGCCGCCTGCCGCTTGAAACGCTGGCCGGACTGCCGCCACCTGGCGCATGCGGTGGATTGAGGAGACCATGGGGGCTCGCGCACTGTCGCCCGCGCACGGCTGCCCCCAGTGCGCCGCCTAAGCTATTGCAGGAGCGACGGCAGACCGATTGCCGGCGATCACTTCAATTTCCAGCCGAATGTCCGCGGCGCGGTCTCCCCCGGGCGCAGGATGCGCAATTCAAGCGCGTCGGGACGCGGCGACAGCGCTTTGAACCGCAGCACGCCTTTGCGGTGGTGACCGCCGGCCGGATCGCCTTCCCAGCCCACGGCCGGTTGTTGTTTGCCGGCGGCGTCCACGATGGTCGCGGTGCGCGTCAGATCGTCGCCGAGATCTCCACTGTGGGTGGTCAGCGTAACCTGAAACAGCCAGGTCGTCGCCGCAGCAGAGACATCGGTCGGCTTGACGCTGATGCCGACACCGCCCGCCTGGCTGCTCTGCTGCGCCAGTTCGGCCGCGGCGGCACCCAATGCATACAGCACGGCCGCGCAAAGGACAAGCGCGGGTAACAGGGAAGACGGTTTCAGGCTACGGCTAGGCATTTCGCATGCTCCTTGGTTGCTTGAACTACTTTGGTTGTGATGTAAATGATTCCGGCGGCGTTGAACGCCAGTCCGACCCAGAACAGCTCGACCTGGTACTGTGTCGCAAAGGTGACCAGTCCCGCCGCACCGATGATCGGTGCGATGTTGGCCAGATAATGCGTGCAGCACGACACCATTGCCGCCGTCGAGGCCGTACCTGACGTGGCAAGTACGACCCCCTGATTGCGCGCGCCCTGCACCAATGCCTTCAAATGCACGAACAACCCCACCTGAATGCCGAAGCCGGCGGCCAGCGCGAGTACGAAGTAGCGATAGGTGAGGAACTGCTCGAGTGTGAAGTCCCATCCCGAGACCAGTGTAAGCACCCCGAAATACAGCCCCAGAAGCGCCAGCGCGGCACCGATTCCCGCGAGCATCACTTTGCCTATGTTCGCATTCATGATGCCTCCACGCCGCCCGCTTTCAGAAACTCGCGCCGCGGCTGATCCATGGGCATGGTGCCAGACCCTTCTAGATCGCGGCGCTTGTTCTCGAACTCGCTCTTGTCGATCTCGCCTCTGGCATAACGTTCGCCCAGAATGT
>MEQZ01000072.1 GCA_001770425.1 Betaproteobacteria bacterium RIFCSPLOWO2_02_FULL_65_20
GCCTGCGCCGCGCGCTCGCGCGCGCCCGCCTCGTCCAGCGTCACCACCGCATTGAGGGCCGGATTATGCGCCGCGATGCGCGCCAGATACATCTGCCTGCGCCGCGCGCTCGCGCGCGCCCGCCTCGTCCAGCGTCACCACCGCATTGAGGGCCGGATTATGCGCCGCGATGCGCGCCAGATACATCTGCGTCACCTCGGCCGCCGACACCCGCCGCAACCGGATCGCCGCCGCAAGCTCACTTGCACTCGAAAATGCGTTCACCATCGCACCGTCCCCCTTCGCGCATTGCGTTGAATTCCTAAGCCGGACGAGCCGGAACCAACCAGACCTGCTCGATTTTGCTTTTCATAATCTTCCGACTTCGGAAAGTCAAAAGTTCCAGCTTTCCAAAAATCGGGAGACCGAGCTTCCCCCGAAATTTCGTCTTCCAGGCCTAAAATGATACCCAGTGCCGTGGGACGCGTCCGCATGGACCCTGCGGCAGGGGTATCGGGCGTGAGATAGGTCACAGCCCGGGGCCCACATTGGCCCATACTGGACGCTTCCTTCTGGAGGGGGGGTAGCGGTCCCTGCTCCATTGCTGCCGCTCTGGCTGACGACCAAGGCGAATACCATGAGGAGGGGGACCATGACCAACAAGGCGAACATGATCGGAACCGTGCTCCAGATACTGGCATTCGCGTCGCTGCTCCTGGGTCCGGCTCCAGGCGCGATCGCGCAGACCTACCCGGCGAAGACCATCCATCTGCTGGTGCCGTTTCCGGCCGGCGGGCCGGCGGATCTCCTGAGCCGCGTCGTCGCGAAGAAGCTCTCCGACGGACTCGGCGAGCAGGTGGTTGTCGAAAACCGGCCCGGCGCCGGGGGCACCATTGCCATGGAAGCGGTATCCAAGTCGCCTCCCGACGGCTACACGCTTGCTCTCGGCAGCAATTCCACATTCGCCATTGCGCCGATCCTTTACCGGAAACTGCGCTACGACCCGTTCAAGTCGTTCGCGCCGATCACCCTGATTGCAAGGTCCTCGAGCGTGATTCTCGTCAGTACTTCGGTGCCGGCAGCATCGCTGCAGGAACTGATCGCGCTGGCGAAATCGAGCCCGGGCAAGCTCAACTTCGGCTCGAATGGAAACGGGACCATACCCCACCTGGCGGGCATGTTGTTCCAGTCGCTCACCGGCGTCTCGTTTGTGCATATCCCCTACAAAGGCGCCGCCCAAGTGACAACCGACCTGATTGCCGGCCAGATCCAAGTAGGATTCATCGTTTCCTCCGGCCTTGAACAGTATATTCGGGACGGAAAACTGAAGGCGGTTGCCGTAGCGAGCTCCAAGCGGCTTCCCCAGCTTCCCGAGGTGCCGACCGCAGCCGAGGCCGGACTGCCCGGATTCGAGACCTATACCTGGTTTGGACTGGCCGCACCGCAGGGAACCCCGCAGGATGTGATTCAGCGCTTGAATGCGGAAACGCTGAAGAGCCTGGCCGCCAAGGAAACCAACAATGTGCTGGTGAAGCAGGGGTTCGAGCCGGAGGGAACTACTCCCGAGCAGTTCTCCCGTTTCATCGCCGCCGAGGCCGAAAAATGGGCGCCGGTCATCAAGGCCTCCGGCATGAGGCTGGACTAGCCCGGACCGGTTCTTTGAACGGGAGGACAATCTCCTCCCGCACGCTTACGCCGGGATGTCCAGGCCGAGCAATTCAACGGCATTGGTACCCAGCATGGCGTCGATCGCCTTCTTGTCCAGGTCCAATTGCCGGATCTTTTCGATGTAGTTCCGCATTCCGTCGCCGTCGTTGATGAAGTTCGGCGGATAATCGGTGCCAAACAACAACCTGCTGGGACTGATGTTGGTCAGCGCGCATCGAGCAGATTCGATCCCGATCTCGCGACCCGCCATGTTGAAATAGAGTCTGTCGAAGTACTTGTTATAGTTGTCCAGGTAGGGCTTGCTGATCAGGGGCTTGCCATTCCAGAAGTCCGAGCCCATGAAATTGATATACCTGTCCATGCGTTCCTTGACGGCGGAATAGCCGCCGCCGAAGTGGGCCATGATGACATTCAGATCGGGAAATTCCTCCAAAACCCCTCCCGCGCAGAACCTGAAGGTCGCGAGCGACAGGTCAAACTCCCTGGCAATCGTCCGGAAGAGGTCGTACGGCGCCTTGCAGGCATCAAATCCTTCCAGCTTGATGGAGGGATGCACGAAAACCGGCACCCTCAGTTCCGATACCTTTTCGTAGAACGGCCACAACTGGCGGGAATCCACCGGTTGCCCGCTGACCTGAGCATTCATCAGTACGCCCTTCAGGCCGAGTTTCTTGACCGCTCTTTCCAGTTCGTCAAGAGCAGGCTTGCCTCCCAATGGCAAGGTCGTCGCAAACGCCGTGAATCTCTTCGGGTGCTGCTCGACAACCTTGGCAAAATGGTTGTTGAAAACCCTTGCCTCCTCCAGCGAACCGACCTCCGTTCCGCTAAGAACCGCCATGTCGATTCCCGCGATATCCATGTACTTCAGGTGTATGCCTACATCGTGCGTGGAATCATCCAGCGGCCGCAGCGGCGTGCCGTCGGGGGCGCGCTGCATGACCAGTTGGCCCGGTCTGCCACCCCGCTTTTCCCATACCTCCCGGGGTTCCAGATGATGCTCCAGGTCTATGACCACAATATCCTCCCTCAGCTATCTCGGATTGCAATAAAGATGGACCATCCTCAAGAAACGGACATCCTGATGACAAGATACCAGAGCCCGGAAGACACCGGTCCGTCCGAAGTCATTGTACTGCCGGCGCGGCATCTGAAATGACGAAATGGTAACAGGACTCTGGTGAGTCTCCCCCCATTTGGCCGCCTTGGGCATCCGGATTTCCGGACATCGTGCGCACGGATTTTTTCAATTACCCGGAATGAGAACTGACGATGCGTTCGGCCGCACGGTGTTAAGCTTCGCCTCCGCGCGCGCGCCTGCCTCCTCCTACAGGCGAGCGACGGCCGGACACGGCGAGGAGATCGGCTTCCAATGCAATTCGGGGCACTCAGGCTCAACGCGCCGCAGCGCGAAACCAAGGTGATCGGGCTCATCTGCACCGGGCATTTCATCAGCCATTTCTACCTTCTGGTGGTGCCGCCGCTGTTCCCCGTGCTGCGCGACATCTACGGCGTGGGCTTCACCGAACTGGGCTTTGCGATCGCCGCCTTCAGCATCGCCAGCGGCTTCACCCAGATTCCTGTCGGCTTCCTGGTCGACCGCTACGGGGCGCGGCAACTCCTGATCTGGGGCCTGCTCAGCGAATCCATCGCGATCTCGCTCATCGGCGTGTTCCCCATTTACGGCGCACTGGTCACGCTCATGATCGCCGCAGGCCTGGCCAATTCCGTGTTCCATCCGGCCGACTACGCGATCCTCAATGCCACGGTCGACAACGCGCGCATCGGGCGCGTGTTCTCGTTTCACACGTTCACCGGTTACCTCGGCGACGCAGTCGCGCCGGCGACGGTGCTGTTTCTCGCCAGTCTGCTCGGCTGGCGCACGGCGTTATTCGTGTGCGGCATCCTGGGCATCATCGTGGCGGGCCTGATGTGGATGAATGCAGAACTCCTGGTCGACGCCACGCACGCGCGGCACCCCCCAGGCAAGGCCGAGGCGCACGAGGGCGAGCCGCGACGCCGGGGCCTGGCGCTGATCCTCAGCCTGCCGGTGCTGATGGGACTGCTGTTCTTCGCCACCATGTCCACCGCCGGGGGCGGAATCAGGACCTTCGGCATTTCCGCCCTGCACGAGCTGTACGGGACCTCGCTCGGCGCAGCGGGCCTGGTGGTCTCGGTGTACCTGTTCGTCTCGCCGATCGGCGTCCTGGCGGGCGGGTACGTGGCCGACCGGATCTCGCGCCACGACATCGTTGCCGCTGCGAGCATACTCATCATGGCCGGGTGCATCTTCTCGATTGCGGCCTTCGATCCGCCGTTGTTGGTCATCGGCGTGATGCTCGGTATTGCGGGCTTTTTCAACGGATTCCTCGCCCCGCCGCGCGACATGATGGTGCGCGCCATGGCGCCGCCCGGCGAAATCGGAAAGGTGTTCGGTTTCGTCTCCAGCGGCCATGCCGTCGCCGGCATCATCGGGCCGGTCATGTACGGCTGGCTGCTCGACCACTCCGATCCGAGGAACGTCTTCTGGGCGAGCGGCGTGGTGGCGCTGTTCACCATAGTGACCGTGCTCGCCACAGGACGCGCGGGGCGGCGCATCGGCCGTTGACGGAGGCGCCGCCGAACGCGCCATGCCGGACGCATAAATGAGAAGCGGCCCCGAAGAGCCGCTTCAACCGGCTGCGGGAGGATGCTATCGACGAGCGGCTCTTGCCCCGAAGTAGACCAGCGCGCCCAAACCGACGAACGGGAAGGCGACGACGTACGCCAAGCCAACGAACGGGGCCGCGAAGAAGAGCGCGACGTTCCTGATGTGGTGGGCAATCCGCGCCCAGCGGGCTGCCACGAGCCCGGCGCTGTAGTAGCCGGTCAGTTACATGGAGCCCGCTTTGACCGCGCCGGCGTGACCCGCCCGCTGTCAGCCTGCCAAGGGACGAGGTCCGCTCATCGCCTCGTGGCGCGCCACGTAAAGCGTGCTCCCGACGATGATCCCCGCACCCACCCAGGTCCAGGCGTCGGGAAGCTCGGCGAACACGAAATAGCCGATCAGCGCTGCATAGATGAGCCGCGTGTATTCCATCGGCCCGACGATGCTCGCCTCGCCAGCCGCAAATCCGCGGACGAAACAGACCATTCCGATAGTCGTCAGCACACCGATCAGCAATAGCAAGAGCCACTGCAGCGCCGACGGCATCACCCAGAGCCGGAGCGCCGGCCAGAGAAAGATCAGGGTGCCGAATGCGTGGTAGTAGAACAGAATCCGTGGCGGCGGTTCGGTGCCCGACAGCCTGCGGATCAGCACCAGCGACAGCGCGAACAGCAGCGCCGAGACGACGGCGACCATGGACGCCGGGGTGAAACCCATGTGACCCGGCCTGACCATCACGACCGTGCCCGCGAAGCCGATCAGAGTGGCGCTCCAGCGCCGCCAGCCGACCGCCTCGCCGAGCAGCAACACGGCGAGCACCGTGATGAACAGCGGCCGCGAGAACGAGATCGCGGTGGCGTCCGCGAGCATCAGATTCACGACGGCGTAGTACACCCCGACCTGCCCGATTCCCGCGACCAAGCTGCGTGCCAGATGCAGCCCGGCGCGCCCCGTCTTCAGCCCCGACAATCCGAGCCGCACGAACATCGGCAACAGCAGCAGGATACCCATTGAATACCGGACCAAGGCGATCTGCACGGGATGGACGTCGCTGCCGACGAATTTCACCATTGCGTCGTTGGCCGCAAAGAAGAGCGACCCGATCGCAATCAGCAGCGCGCCGCGGACATTCGCAGGCAGCTTGCTCCACGCATCTCTCGGCATGGACAGCATGCTACCGCGACCGCCGCATTGCCGCCCGCGCGCGTTCAGCGCCCGCCTGTCCGGCGCCGCGATCAGGAAATTCGATCCTGCGCTATTCGCGCACGCGGCTGGTATCGAAACCGCGATTCATTTGGCGGACGGGTCGATTTCAAACGTGTTGAGTGTCAGCGAGATCAAACAGTAATAACCCGAGGTCGCCACGATGTCGGCCAAGCCGGCTTCGCCGAACATGTCCATCGCGGTTTGGTAGGCTTCTTCGCTCAGTCTGCGGGTTTCAAGCAGTTCCGTGCATATGCGCAGCACCGCCTTGTCCTTGGGCGAAGCGCGGACCGGTTCCCGTCCCTGTTCGATATCGTCGATTATCTCCTGCTCGACGCCCTCCTTGAGCGATGCAGGAACGTGGTAGGCCCACGCAAACCTTGCTCCCCAGAACTTCACGGTTCTCAGTATGGCGAGCTGCCGCAAGCGGGGCGCAAGGGAATTGCTGCGCAGATACCCCACCGTCGCCTGGCTGAGACGCATGAATTTCGGTATGCGCAGAAATGCGATGCTCGGACCGCCGAGGAGTCCGCCGCTTGCCCGCGTACTTTCGTACAGCTCAAGCTGGTCTTGCGTCATGTCGGCAGGCGATAGTTCTTTGATGCGGCTCATCGGACCCTTCCTTCTCTTGAATGCCACAAGACCAGCGCTCAGCGCATCGTTTTCATCGCCTCCTCGGCGTACGACGTGTCGACGTAGGTCGCCAGATCACTCCCCAGGCCAGGGGTCATTCCGAATCGCACGCGCAGGTCGAGCACAACCCTCAGGCCGTCCCTATTCAGGGTCAGCTCGCGCGGGACGCGTGCCAGGCGTGCCCTGACCGGCTTCTCACCGCCTCCCTCGCCAGCCGACATCTGCCGCACCGCAAGATCCGAAGTTGCCGGATCGAGCAGCCAGCCCGTCGCATCGAACAAGCCCTTCAGGAAACCGGTGACCCATGTGCGATTCGATTCGGCGAAGGTCCGCGTCACCGCATAGACGGCGCCCGGGTAGTCGGGAAGCACTTCGCGATGATCACCGAATAGCGTCATGCCGTCCTCGACCGCGCGATGGTCCCAGGGCGGATTGAGGATGGCGGCAAAGGTTTCGCCCTTTGCCATCGACTCGTAGCGCTGCGGGGGTGCGCCCGCCGGAACCAGGCTGTAGTCGCCATTGTCCATTTCCAGCCCATGCGCCTGGAGGATGCGGCGCAGCACCAGTGCATACGCGGTGTCGACCGCGTCGACCGCGAGCGGTTTGCCCCGCAGATCGTCCCAGCTTCGAATCTCGGGGCGAACGATCACCGGCAGGGCCACGCCCTGCGCCGCGGGTGCAATGGCGACAATCTCATGGCCCTCGCGGCCCGACCAGGCAAGCACGTTGTCGAACGCGGTCGACGCCATATGCCACGTGCCGGCGCACAGGCCTTTCATCTGCTCGGTTGAACTGTGCGTCTGCTCGGATTCGATCACCAGTCCCTGGCGGGCAAATGATCCGTGCAGCACGCCGCCCGTCACGACGGGGCTCGCGATGAACTCGATGAGCCCCAGTTTCCGAAGTTCGTTCATTCTTGAAGTCGACTCATTCCCGATGCGCGCTCATCGCATCCTGTTCGAAGGCTGCCCATGGGTACCGGGCCGGCGAAAGCCGTGCTTCATTCCATCCTGACGGACCCGGTCGAGCTGTTCCCGGGGCGGCAGCGCAAGCGCCGGTTCGCCGTGTTTCTCGGTTGCGTTGCCGAGCCGAAGCGGCAAATTATCACACATCGTTTATCGATGTCCAACGAGGATACGGTGTGCGTGACTGCACGGCGCGGATCGAGCGCCAAGTCATCGATCTGCGCCCGCAGACCGGCCATGGCCGTCGGGAAGCTGTTGTTGCAGACATGCGACAGGCCTGCGTGTTGACCCGCCCGCGATCGTCTGTTATACGTTCATAGCCAATATTGTCTTAAACGGAGGAGAGAGAACATGAGAAAGGCAATCCTGACTCGAACGATTTTGACCGCGATGCTTGTGCTGTTGCCGCTCGGCAGCTATTTGCCGACGAGCGCTGTCGCGCAATCAGCTCTGCCGAAGTCTCTGCGGATCGCGACCCACCCGCAAGGCGCGGCCTACTACGTCCTGGGCTCCGGGTTCGCCAAGGTGCTCAGCGACGCGCTGCCGCTGTCGGCCTCGGTGCGGCCGTTCTCGGGTTTCCAGGCCTGGTTCCCGGAGCTTGACCGCAACAACGTGGACATGGGCATCGCGACGGGCTATGACCTGGGGCTCGCGGTGAAAGGCAAGGATCCCTACCAGAAGATCCCCAATGTGCGCACCCTCAGCGTCGGGACCGACCTGCTCCTGGGATTGGCGGTCAAGGACGACTCGCCGATCAAGACGCTGGCCGATCTGAAGGGCAAGCGCGTGACCATCAACAAAGTCCTGCGTGGCTCACGCGACGGCGCCGAGGCGCAGCTGAGGGCGGCCGGGGTCGATCCCGAGAGCGGCATTATCGTGGTGCCGGTCACCAACGTCGTGCAGCCACCGCAGATGCTGATGGAAGGCCGCGTCGATGCCGCCTGGGGAGCGCCGGCAATGCCGCAAATAAGAGAGGCAGACGTACGCTTGGGCGGCGTCCGTTTCCTGCCGGCCGCACTCAATGACGAGCAGGCACGCCATATCGCGGAGAATTTTACCGGGTATCGGGTCATCAACGTGAAGGGCGGATCCGTGACGGGCGTCAAGGTAGACACGCCACTGATGGCCTCGCCGATCAACATGGTCGCGAATACCAAGATGAGCGACGACGCCGCCTACCAGATCCTCAAGACTGTGTGGAACAGCTACGACAAGTATAAAGGGGTGCACCCCTGGGCGCAGCAATGGACGCACGCGAAGATGACGGAAAACCTGGTGAATTCGGTCGCGCCGTTCCACACGGGCGCCGTGCGTTTCTACAAGGAGATCGGCGTCTGGAACGACGCGGCGGAAAAACATCAGCAAAAGTTGCTGGCCGGCAGCTAGAGGCAGCCGCTTGGAACCGCAGGAAGCAGACCGTTTCTTCTGAGATTCACCAATGGTGTTGTGCCGGACAGGGCCCTCCAGGCACGGAGGGCCCTGTCGACGCCGACGCCCTTTGCGGCATTTCAGTGAATCCGTCCCTCCGATACATCCTTCGTTGAAGCAAGACACATCATGGCCGACGACGAGACTCCCGCCACAAAACTGCGCGAACTGACCGGTGTCGCGCGCTGGATCCTGCGCATCCTGCGTCTCGGGATACCCGTTGCCGGCATCCTGTTTGTCCTCGACGTTCAGTCCTATCTGTCGATTTCGATGTATACGGAGCAGTACATGGGGTTGTTCCTGGCGCTCACCCTGGGCAGCATCTTCCTGTCGATTCCGGCGAAGAAGGGAAGCGTTCGCAATCGCGTGCCCTGGTACGACATGGTGCTGTGTGCCGCGGCACTGGTCGTCGGGCTATACGTGACCATCCTCTACCCTCGTCTCATCATGGAGGTCGCCTATCCGTCGACCGACAAGCTGGTCCTGGGGATCCTGGCCATCGTCGTGGCGCTGGAAGCCACCCGCCGCACCGTCGGCTGGTCGCTGGTGATCGTGGCCCTGGCGTTCCTGCTGTACGCACGCTTCAACCACTACATGCCCGAACCGTTCCTTGCGACCGGCGCCCCCTGGGGGAAGCTCGCGATTTCTCTTTACCTCGATTCCGACGGCATCCTCGGCATGCCGACCTTGGTCATTTCAACCATGGTGTTCGCCTTCATCGCCTTCGGCCAGGTGCTCTTCCTCACCGGCGGTGGACAGTTTCTGACCGATTTCGCGATGGCGATCATGGGACGATTCCGCGGCGGTTCGGCGAAGGTGGCTATTGTCGCGAGCAGTCTGTTCGGCATGATCTCCGGCAGCGCGGTGGCCAATGTGGCGACGGTAGGCGTGGTCACCATTCCGATGATGAAGAAATCCGGTTACCGTGCGGAGGTTGCCGCCGGCATCGAGGCAGTGGCCTCGACCGGAGGACAGATCGCGCCTCCGGTGATGGGCATCGCCGCGTTCCTGATGGCCGAAATGCTGTCCATTCCCTATGCCGAGGTCGCGCTGGCAGCGATCGTGCCCGCGTTGCTGTACTACATCGCGCTGTTTACCCAGGTCGATCTCGAGGCGGCCAGGCACGGCCTGCGCGGCCTGCCGAAGGAGCAACTGCCGTCAGTGGCCAAGATCGCCGGAATCGGATGGATTTTCCTCGTTCCGCTCGCGGTCGTGGTGTATACGCTGTTCTTCCTCAATTTCGAGGCCGGCAAGTGCGGCATCGCCGGCGCGGCTACAGCGCTCGTGATGAGTCTGTTTCGCCGCGAGACCCGCCCCGGTCTGCGCCGCCTGTTCCAGATACTGGAATCGACCGGCGCCGCCATGGTCGATCTGGGCGCGATCGGCGCCACCGTCGGTCTGGTCATCGGCTCGATCGCGATCAGCGGCGTGGGATTCACCTTTTCGAACATGATCGTCAGCATCGGAGAAAACAGCCTCATTCTGCTGCTGCTGTTGACGGCCGTAACCGGCATCATTCTCGGCATGGGTCTGCCCACCGGCGCGGTCTACATTCTGCTGGCGGTGCTGGTCGGATCGGCGCTGGAGAAGCTGGGGGTGCAGCCACTGGCCGCGCACATGTTCATTTTCTACTTCGGCATGCTGTCGATGATCACGCCGCCGGTCTGTCTCGCGACGTATACTGCGGCATCGATCGCCGGCGCCGACCATCTCAAGACCGCGTTGCATGGGATGCGGCTGGGTGTCATTGCGTATATCGTGCCGTTCATCTTCGTTTATTCGCCCGCATTGCTGCTGAAAGGACCGCCCCTGACCATCGCGCTGGGCATTGTCACCGCGATCGCGGGCGCCGTGATTCTGGGCATCGCCTTCACCGGTTTCCTGTTCCGCAACCTCGGCTGGGGTGTGCGCGTGCTGCTGACGGCGGGCGCGGTGGCACTGCTGATCCCGCCGGGCGGGGCCATCGCGATGAGTTGGGAGTTCAACCTCGTCGGGGCGGCCGTCGTGGCCGCATTGATCGCCTGGGAATGGCGGCAGCGCGGCAAGGGACAGAGGCGGGCACCGGACGCAGCCTGACGACCTCCGCCGCCCCCGCTGCTTCGGCGCGGCAGGAGGTGCGGGTGGCGGTTACTGACCCGGTGCGCTTCGGTGCATCGGGTATGCACGCCGGTCACGGCGCGGGCTGGAATCCCTTGGCGGTCCACTCGCTCAAATCGGCTCCGAACCACTCCGTCGGAAGCTCGCGCCCGAGACCGGCTTTCCTGCACGCCTCGTAGATCAGCGCGCCTGCCGCGGCGAATTGAATTCCGACACCGGTGTTGCTCTTGTAGAAAATGATCTGCTCCGCGCTGGTTCTTCCCGGATGCTTTCCGATCAGTAGTTCTCCCAGCTCGCAGACCTTGTCCCAACCGAATTTCCCCTCCTCGATCAAATCCAGGAGTTCGCGCTGCTGGTTCGTGATCGCGGTCTGCCGGTTGTTGAGCACGATGAAGTCGCTTCGGATCATGGTCGCAGAGTCCGCTTCGGTCCTGCGGTGCACGCCATCCGTATTGGCGATGGTGGTGACGAGCTGGCCCGGTTCGAGCCAGTTGCCATCGAATACGGGCTCTGATGAGTTGGTGGCCGACATGACGATGTCCGCGCCCTTGATGACGGCCTCGGGACCGGCGACCGGCTGAACCTCGACGTCAAGCCACTTCGAGGTCTCTTGCGCGAATTGTTCGCGGTGCGCCTTGTCGGGGCTGTAGACCCTGACCTTCTCGATTTTTCGCACGCAGCAGATCGCCTCCAGATTTCTCCGCGCCTCGCTTCCCGAGCCGAGCAGCCCGACCACCCGCGAATCCTTCCTCGACAGGACGCGGTGAGCGACGCCTGTGGTCGCCCCGACCCGGATCGCGGATAGGCCGAAATCATGTATCAGAGCGAGCGGCTCGCCGCTCTCCAGGCTGAAGAGCATGAAGAACCCCCAGCTCCGATTTGCCGGATAGCGAAAGTCCATCCTCTTCGAGCCTCCGACCACGCGTTCCTGGACTATCGTGGAGTCGTAGCGCAGCGCAGCGACGCCAAAGCTTGGCACGGCTCCGGGGATGATGTTCGCCATGTATCCCGGCTTGTCGAGATCCGGCGGGACCTTGTAGCGTACCCGCGGGCTGCTTACCGCGATACCGCGTGCCTCTTCAGCAAAGGCGCGCTCCATGGCCTCGATGCATTCGGGCATCTTGAGAACCTGCTTTACCTCACTGTCGCTGATCAAAAGCATTCAGGCCGTCCTTTTTGGTTTTCATCATCTCCCGATTTTTGGAAGTTGGAAGTTCCAACTTCCCGAAATCGGGAGACCGACCCACAATCTTCGCCAGATCTGTCGACACTGGAGTCGTAACCGACTAATCATGACTGCTTGTCCTGGAGTTTGAGCAGCCGCATCGCTGTCCCGCCAAGAATTCCTTCTTTCAATTCTTCCCTGATCTCAAGGCGTCTCACCGCGGCTATATATTCCCGCAGCGATCCCATTCCTTTGCCGGTGTCGGTGCTCACACCCGTAAAATCCTGAGGATAGTCGGAGGCAAAGACCAGCCGCTCTGGCATGATGCCCAACAGAGCGCACCTTAGGGCGGTAAGCCCCCCTTCGAAACCGCCAAGATCGAAGTAGAGCATATCGAAGTAGTCATTGAAAGGACGCTTGAGGGTCCCGAACCGGTAGGCTTTCGCGACCAGCCGGTCCTTGACGGCGGAGATACCTCCTCCGAAATGACCGATCACGAATTTGAGCGTGGGGAAGCGATCGAGGATTCCGCCGGCGATGATTCGCGTGGTGGCGACCGAGAGGTCCACCTCTCTTCCGAGAATGCGCGATAAGTCAAGGTCAGTAAGAAACTCATAGCCTCGAGGCAACATGGCCGGGTGAACAAAGACGGGCACGTCCAATTCGCTCGCCTTTGCGTAGAGCTCGTAGAGTTTCGGCGAGTCAAGCGAGAGACCTTTTACCTGCGAGGTGATTGTGACTCCATGCAAGCCCAGGTGCTTTATCGCCCGGTCAAGTTCCCTCATTCCTGGTTCGCCTTCAAGCACCGGGGCGTGCGCCAGCGCCGCGAACCGGCCGGGGAATTTCTCCTGGAGTTCGGAGAATTTGTCATTTATATACTGGCAGTCCTCTAAAGGCGCATCCCATCCGAGCAGGCAGGAGAGCACCGAAACGTCAATGCCGGCCTCATCCATATCCCGCAGCTGCGCCTCGGCATCGTAAAGCTTCGAGTGCATGGTTAGACGCGGCATTGTTCCGTCTTTTGCGAACGAGGTCTTTTCCGAGTAGAGGCCTCTCTTTCGGGCAAGTTCCTCCGGAACATAATGGCGCTGAAAATCAACAATCACATTTCTCTCCTTTGGAAGTGAAGCCGGAGCTCAGACAATGGCCTCTTATCATGCAGCTCCCTTGACGGCTCGTTTTACCGCTCGCCCCTCGGGCCCGCCCGGTGCGCTGATCGGCGTCCGGATGGGTGTCTTTGAAAACTGCGGCGCTCCGCGCCCGTCACAAATGTCGACCCAGCAGAGCCAGTTTGCGTCGTCGCGCAAGTCGCAGTCCTCGCGGAAATGGGACAGGCGCGATTCGGTCCGGTACAGCGACGCTTTCAGGATGATCTCGGCAGCAAGCAGCATCGCCTCGGTTTCCTTCAGCCGCACGAGCTCATGCGTGTGGGGCGCAGCGAGCGCGCCGAACCTCTCGCGTATCGTCGCCAGGCGATCGAGCGCAGGCTCTAGCCGCGCTGCATGCTTCCATACCGAGACGTCCCAGGCGAACATCAGCGCCTGGAGATCGCGAAGCACGCGGTCGCTCGCCGCCTCCTCCGCGTCGTTGCGCTCGCGATCGATCTCCGCGTGCAGCGCACGCACTTCGGCAGCGTCGAGCACGGGCGCCCGCAGCCGGCCGAGATCCTCGACCGCGCTGCGGCCGGCAATCCAGCCCGTGCCGATGCACATGCCGATGTGGAATCCGGCAAAATGGTTCGCCGCCCCCGCCTGCGCGAGTCCCGCCGACAACAGTCCCGGAACGTCGGAGCGGCAAGCAGCGTCGGTCCGGATCCCCATCTTGGTCATCTGGTTCTGGGGATAGTACGGCGTCGACCCGAATATCTCGGTCTGCGTCTCCTTGCCGAGCTTGCGGTAGAAGTACTCCATCCATTTCACTTTGCTCTTGATGAAGGTTTCGCGAATCGACTCCGGCACCAACGACATGTCGAGATACAGCGGGTCGTTGCCCTGCTGGCGCTCGATCGCCATCGCCCGGGCGATGCGGGGAACGTCCGCCTCGTCGCCCCAAATCGGCTCGTGACGCGGCATGAATCGCTCTCCCTTGGCGTTGACGAAGCGCGCACCCTCCTGAATGGCAAAAGTGATCCCCTCGAAATAAAACCGCGGCGTGCCGGGCCGCGTGTAGCTGAACTCGGCGTTTCTCAAGGCCGCCCCGGCCTTGTACGCGAGCAGGGTCCCTGTCCCGGTGATGTCGCGCACGAACCCGGACCGGAAAGTGATCGCGTTGG
>MEQZ01000073.1 GCA_001770425.1 Betaproteobacteria bacterium RIFCSPLOWO2_02_FULL_65_20
CGCCGTCAACGTCGTCTTGCCATGGTCCACGTGACCTATCGTGCCCACATTCACATGCGGCTTGGTACGCTGAAACTTGGTTTTTGCCATGATCGTTCCCCGTTACTTCTTGTTGATGATCGCTTCGGCCACCGACTTGGGTGCTTCGACGTAATGCTTGAATTCCATGGTGTAGGTCGCGCGGCCCTGGCTGAGCGAGCGCAGCGTGGTGGAGTAGCCGAACATCTCGGCTAGCGGCACCTCGGCGCGGATCGCCTTGCCGCCCGGCAGGTCTTCCATCCCCTGTACAATGCCGCGGCGGGAGGACAGATCGCCCATCAGGTTGCCCATGAACTCCTCGGGCGTCTCCACCTCGACCGCCATCATCGGTTCGAGCAGGACCGGGGTAGCGCGGCGCATTCCTTCCTTGAACGCCATCGAAGCGGCCATCTTGAACGCATTTTCGTTCGAGTCGACCTCGTGGTAGGACCCGTCGAACAGCGTCACTTTGACGTCCACAATCGGAAACCCGGCGAGTACGCCGTTCGGCAGCGTGTCCACCAAGCCCTTTTGTACCGCGGGAATGTACTCGCGCGGCACCGAGCCGCCCTTGACCGCGTCCACGAACTCGAAGCCTTTGCCGGCTCCGCTCGGCTCGACCTTGAGCCAAACGTGCCCATATTGGCCGCGGCCGCCGGACTGCTTGATGAACTTGCCCTCGACTTCGTCGCAGGTCTTCTTGATCGTTTCGCGATACGCCACCTGCGGCGCACCGACATTGGCCTCGACGCCGAACTCGCGCTTCATGCGGTCGACGATGATCTCCAGGTGGAGCTCGCCCATGCCCGAGATGATGGTCTGGCTGGTTTCCTCATCGGTGCGCATGCGGAAGGACGGGTCTTCCTGCGCCAGGCGATTGAGCGCGATGCCCATCTTTTCCTGGTCGCTCTTGGTCTTGGGCTCGACCGCGACGTGGATCACCGGTTCCGGGAATATCATGCGCTCGAGGATGATGATCTTGCTCGGGTCGCACAGCGTCTCGCCGGTGGTCACATCCTTCAGCCCCACGGCAGCCGCGATGTCGCCCGCGCGCACTTCCTTGATTTCGTCGCGCTGGTTGGCGTGCATCTGCAACAGGCGACCGATCCTCTCCTTCCTGCCGCGCACCGAGGTGTAGACGGTGTCCCCGGAGTTCAGCACGCCGGAATAGACTCGGAAGAAGGTCAGTTGGCCGACGTACGGGTCGGTCATGATCTTGAACGCGAGCGCCGCGAACGGTTCTTCGTCGCCGGGGTTGCGCGTATCGGGCTTGCCGGCCTCGGATTCGCCCGTCACCGGCGGAACATCGTTCGGAGCCGGCATATAATCGATCACCGCGTCCAGCATCGCCTGCACACCCTTATTCTTGAACGCAGAGCCGCACAGCATGGGGGTTATTTCGCTGGCGAGAGTGCGCAGCCGCAAGCCCTGCTTGATCTCCTCGATCGAGAGTTCGCCCGACTCTAGGTACTTGTTCATCAGATCTTCGTTCGCCTCCGCGGCGACCTCAACCATCAATTCGCGCCACTTCGCGGCCTCGGGCATCAGCTCGGCGGGAATGTCGCGCAAATCGAATTTCATGCCCTGGCTGGATTCGTCCCAGTAGATTGCCTTCATGCGAACCAGGTCCACGACGCCGTCGAACTTCTCCTCGGCGCCGATCGGGATCTGGATCGGCACCGGATTGGCTTTGAGGCGCGACTTCATCTGGTCCAAGACCTTGAAGAAATTTGCGCCCTGCCGGTCCATCTTGTTGACGAACGCCAGCCGCGGCACCTTGTACTTGTTCGCTTGCCGCCAGACCGTCTCGGATTGCGGCTGAACGCCGCCGACGGCGCAATACACCATGCACGCGCCGTCGAGCACCCGCATCGAGCGCTCCACCTCGATGGTGAAGTCGACGTGGCCGGGCGTGTCGATGATGTTGATGCGATGCTCCGGATAGTTGTCGTCCATCCCCTTCCAGAAGCAGGTGGTCGCCGCCGAGGTGATGGTGATGCCGCGCTCACGCTCCTGCTCCATCCAGTCCATTACCGTGGCGCCGTCATGCACTTCGCCCATCTTGTGCGACACCCCGGTGTAGAACAGGATCCGCTCCGTGGTCGTGGTCTTGCCGGCATCTATATGCGCGGAGATCCCGATGTTCCGGTAACGATCGATTGGGGTTTTGCGAGCCACAGCTGCCACCTAAATTCGCGAAGAACCGTCAAGATGACAAGGATGCCAGGATCTTCCGGCCAGTCCCTGCTTTCCTATCCCGCGGTCTCAGTCCTCTCTGGAATGTGTGCCCAGGCACTTGTGGCGCCCGGGCCGTTGATCAGAACCGGTAATGCGCAAAGGCCTTGTTGGCCTCGGCCATCCGGTGCACCTCATCACGCTTCTTCATTGCGCCGCCGCGACTTTCCGCGGCCTCAATCAGTTCCCCGGCCAGCCGCGCGTCCATCGACTTCTCGCCGCGTTTCTGCGCCGCCTCCCGGATCCAGCGCATCGACAGCGCCGCACGCCGCACCGGCCGCACCTCCACAGGCACCTGGTAGTTGGCACCACCCACACGGCGGCTCTTCACCTCGACCATGGGTTTGACGTTCTGCACCGCCTGGCTGAACACCTCGAGCGGGTCCTTGCCAGACTTGGACTTGATGATGTCAAACGCGTCATAGACGATATGCTCGGCAATCGATTTCTTGCCGCGCGTCATGATCACGTTGACGAACTTCGCGACCTCCACGTTGCTGTACTTCGGGTCCGGGAGGATGTCGCGCTTCGGTACTTCTCTACGACGAGGCATGGTTTCGCTTTCTCAAACGTTATTGAGCCCTGAGGCCGGGCCGCCCGCCTGCATCAGGCGGCCTTGGGCTTCTTGGCGCCGTACTTCGACCGGGACTGTTTGCGGTCCTTGACGCCCTGGGTATCCAGGCTGCCGCGCACGATGTGGTAACGCACGCCAGGCAAATCCTTCACACGGCCGCCGCGAATCAGGACCACCGAGTGCTCCTGCAGGTTGTGGCCTTCGCCGCCGATGTAGCTGATCACCTCGAACCCGTTGGTCAGGCGTACCTTTGCCACCTTCCGAAGCGCGGAGTTCGGCTTCTTCGGCGTCGTGGTGTAGACACGCGTGCAGACACCGCGCTTTTGCGGACTATTGCCTAGCGCCGGCACCTTGCTCTTGGTGGGTACGCGGGTCCGCGGCTTGCGGATCAACTGACTGATTGTCGGCATTATTTTTGGGTTCCAAAAAAACGAAGACGGCCGCTTCCGTCGCTGGGCCGCCACGCAGAGGTCGAAAGACTGAAGATTTTATCCGGGAAACCACACCGGCGTCAACAACTTAACGACTTGAGCACCCGGTGGGCACGCCGCCGAAGGTCCCGTCCATCTCCCCTGGTGCGGAGTCTGTGGTGGCACCGGATCGACACATGCTGCAGCGCGGGTTGTGGCCGGCCGCGAGAAGTCGCCTCAATCCGTGCGCCGGGACGCGACCAAGCTGCGTGCAGGATGGAATCCAAGCCGTCGAATCGCGACCGGGTCGGCCCTCTCCCGGCCCCCGGTGCCCGCCGCGTGCGCGGCACAGGTTCACCGTGTATCCTGAGCGCTTTCGGATTGCATACGCTCTACGGGAACGGCGGGAACCTGCTCAAGACCTGCGGCGCGGGCCAAAGGGGCTGGCAACGTACTGGGCGCGCGCGCCGATCATCCTTACCAGTCGTGCGAGCTCGGTGCGAAGCCGCATTGCCTCCCGCGCGCTCGCTCTTCTCTACACCCGCCGCGTTGCCGCGGCAAGGAACGCCAATGAGCCAGCTGTTCACACCGATCAGCTTGCGCGGTCTCGCGCTTGAAAACCGAATCATGATCTCGCCGATGTGCCAATACTCGGCACGCGACGGCTGCGCAAGCGACTGGCATCTGATCCACCTGGGAACTCTGGCGCAGAGCGGCGCGGGGTTGCTGTTTCTGGAGGCAACCGCGGTGACACCCGAGGGCCGCATCACCCCCGGATGCCTGGGGCTGTACTCCGACGCAAACGAAGCGGCGCTCGCACATGTGATAGCCGCCGTCCGGCGCTGGTCTAAGATGCCGCTGGGGATACAGCTCAGTCATGCCGGGCGCAAGGGGTCGAGCTTTGAACCCTGGAACGGCGGTGCGCTGATGCCGGCGGAGTCGGGCGGCTGGCGAACGCTGGCGCCCTCGGCGGTCCCCCAATCGCCTGGCGAGCCGCCGCCGGATATCCTCGACGAGGCCGGAATGCGCCGCATACGCAACGCATTCGCGGCGTCAGCGGGACGTGCCGACCGGATCGGGCTGGAAGCCATGGAACTGCACTTTGCGCACGGCTACCTGGTGCACGAATTCCTCTCTCCGCTGTCGAATCGGCGCACCGACAGGTATGGCGGCACGCTCGAAAACCGGATGCGTTTTGCGCTGGAGGTCTTCGATGCGGTAAGGCAGGCGTGGCCGGCGGAGAAACCGCTCGGTGTCCGCCTGTCGGCGACCGACTGGGTCGAGGGCGGCTGGGATCTCGACTCGAGCGTCGCGCTCTCGCGCCGGTTGAAAGCCAGAGGATGCGACTGGATCGACTGTTCGGGCGGCGGCATTTCGCCGCAGCAGAAGATCCCGCTTGGTCCCGGATACCAGGTGCCTCTTGCGAACCGCATCCGGCGCGAGACCGGCGTGACCACCATCGCCATAGGACTCATCACTGAGCCCGCGCAGGCCGAAGCGATTATCGCCGGCGGTGATGCCGACATGGTTGCGCTGGCCCGTGCCATGCTGTGGAATCCGCACTGGGCATGGCACGCGGCCGCCGAGCTTGGCGGCACGATCCAGGCACCCCGGCAATACTGGCGCTCGCCGCCGCGCGGCAAGCAGGCCACTTTGCGCGGAAGCACCAACCGGCAACGCTAGCGCCACCCGACGAACCTGTTGCACGACATCGCCGACCCTCGACCATGGACCGACCCGACCCTATTGAAAGTGAAAGCGCGTCCGAAAGCCGTGCCGAAAATAGCGCGATCGAAAATCTCAACGTGCTCGGCATGGAGGAAATGCCGACCCCCGGCGAGGTGAAAGAACGACTGCCGGTCGACGAGCGGGCGACGGCAACCGTGCTCGCGGGCCGTGCAGCGCTGCGCGCCATCCTGGACCGGCGCGACCCGCGCCTGTTCGTCGTGGTCGGTCCCTGCTCGATCCACGATCCGGAGGCGGCGCTCGAGTACGCGCGCCGTCTTCATGGACTTGCGCGCGAGGTGGCGGACACGCTGGTCCTGGTGATGCGCGTGTACTTCGAAAAACCGCGCACCTCTGCCGGCTGGAAAGGCTTCATCAACGATCCCCGCATGGACGACTCGTTCCGGATCGACGAGGGCGTGATGCGCGCGCGAGCGCTGCTGCTCGAGTTCGCACGCATAGGCCTGCCGACGGGCTCCGAAGCGCTCGACCCGCTCTCGCCCCAGTATCTGGCCGACCTGATCAGCTGGTATGCGATCGGCGCTCGCACCACCGAGTCGCAGACTCACCGCGAAATGGCGAGCGGGCTGTCGACGCCCGTGGGATTCAAGAACGGTACCGACGGCGGTTTGGAGGTTGCGGTCAACGCCATGAAAGCGGCCGCCAACCCGCATAGCTTTCTGGGCATCAACCAGAGCGGGCGCACGAGCATAGTGAGCACCCGCGGCAACCGCTATGG
Source organism: Betaproteobacteria bacterium RIFCSPLOWO2_02_FULL_65_20 (assembly GCA_001770425.1). Lineage (GTDB taxonomy): Bacteria > Pseudomonadota > Gammaproteobacteria > Burkholderiales > SG8-39 > JACQTO01. Next base: position 5,702 of record MEQZ01000073.1, read on the forward strand.
GCATCTCGTGCTTCGCGGCGGCGGGGGCCGGCCCAACTACGACACGGTGAGCGTGCGCCTGGCCGAAAAGGCGCTTGCGCTAGCGAAGCTGCCGAACAACATCGTCACCGACTGCTCGCACGCCAACTCGCTCAAGGATCACACCCTGCAGCCGCTGGTAATGGCCGACTGTGCGCACCAGATCAGGGAAGGCAACGGTTCGATCGTCGGTCTCATGCTCGAGAGCAACCTCGCCGCGGGCAGTCAGTCCATTCCGGAGGACCTCACGCTGCTCCGTCATGGCGTGTCGGTGACCGACGCCTGCATCGACTGGGACACCACGGCGGACATCATCCGCAGGACGCGCGCCGAACTTCGCGCCGTTCTGCCCGCCCGCGGCGCTGGAGTTAAAGATAGATGAAAGTGTAAGGAGACAAGCAATGACCATGAAATTGTTCGATCCACTCAAGATCGGGGCGATGACGATTCCGAACCGGATCCTGGTACCGGCCATGGTGACCCACCTGTGCAAGGAGGACGGCATCGTCACGCAGGATACGATCGATCGCTTTGCGCGCTATGCAGCCGGCGGTGCAGGGCTGATCGTCGTCGAGGCGATGGCAATCCATCAGGTCAAGTCCGGTCCGCTGTTGCGCATCAGCGATGACAAGTACCTCCCGGGGCTGCGCGAGCTCGCCAGCAAAGTACACGAAACATCCGACTCCAAGCTCGTCCCCCAGATCATCCACTTCCTGAAGGTGGCGCGCACAGGCTGGCGTCAGACCGCGGACATGCTGTCGCTGGAGGAGATCGACCAGATCGTCGAGCAGTTCGGCGACGCGGTGCGACGTGCGCGCGAAGCCGGCTTCGACGGCGCCGAGCTACATGCGGCGCATGCCTACACGCTGTCGTCTTTCCTGTCGCGAGTCAACCCGCGCACCGATGAATACGGCGGCCAGACCCTGGAGGGGCGGCTTCGGCTGATCGGACGCGTCATGGCAAACGTGCGTCGAAAAGTCGGCAAGGATTTCCCGGTTGGAATCCGCTTCAACGTCGAGGAATTCATCAAGAATGGGTACACAGTGATGGAATCCAAGCTGCTCGCGGAACGGCTGGCCGAGTTCGGTGCCGACTACCTGTCGCTTTCTGCGGGAGGCAAGTTCGAGGACGCGGTACACACGCCGGGGCAGGTGCTGTACCCGTATAACGGCTACTCGGGCGATCGCTGCTTCCCTGGCGAATGGCTGCCGCGAGGTCTGCATGCAAGCCTCGCGGCCGAAGTGAAATCGCACCTTCTGTCCAAAGGCCATCGCGTCCCGATCGCCGTCGCGGGCAAGCTCGATGCCCCGCACGACGCCGAGCGCTTGATTGCCGAGGGCAGCGTGGATATCGTGGGAATTGCACGAGGCCTGCTCGCCGACCCCGACTGGCCGATCAAGGTCAGGCGGGGCGAGCAGGATCGTATCGTGCAATGCGACTACTGCAACGTGTGCAAGGCCCTCGACGGCACGCACAAGACGGTCATTTGCGCGCTCTGGCCGCAGGGGTCTATCCAGGCGCCGAAGGACGATCCTGCTGTGCAAGCACCGCAGTGGGCCCAGGTGGACACAAGCCTGACGGCGATCCCCAGGGAATCTCGGGTTGAACTGAAGTGGCCCAAGGCCCCGGGCGCCGCCAATTATCAGGTGTACCGCGCCGACGAACAGGGCGATCCGCAGATGATGGATGCGGTAAAGCTCACGTTCTGGGTCGACAACGGTGTGCTGGGGGGACACACGTACCGGTATTTCGTGCGCCCGTGTGCGGCCACGGGCCAGCCGGGACAACGTTCCAATACCGCGATGGTTGAA
>MEQZ01000074.1:0-25087 GCA_001770425.1 Betaproteobacteria bacterium RIFCSPLOWO2_02_FULL_65_20
GGGGAGGAGCGGTCGCACCGATGCGTTGTTAAAACTGACATCGGCGTCGGCTGCTAAACGGCGCCGGCAGAGCGCTTCGAAAATACAATCCTGAACAATCATGGCTGACCGCCAATTCGGCTTCGAAACGCCGGCGCGGCACACGGGGGCGGATCCCCGGCGCGGCGACCGGCGCGCGCGGGGCCGATTTGCCAGAGGACCTCGTTTGACGCCATGAAAGGGACTTCGCCATGACTGCGCCTTACGAACCCGATCGCCGAGCCAAATTCGACCCTTACTCGCCGCGCGAGATCGCCGAGCTGGTCGAGAACGTCGGCATCGTCAAGGCGCGGCTGCCGCTGTTGCAGCTCGCGATGCTCGGCATGCTGGCCGGAGCGTTCATCGGACTGGGCGCGCTCTATTTCACTTTGGTGACGAGTGACGCGACGCTCGGCTTTGCCGCGGCCCGCGTGCTGGGCGGGGTCGCCTTCTCGCTCGGGCTGCTGCTGGTGGTGGTGGCCGGCGCGGAACTGTTCACCGGCAACAACCTGCTCGCCATGGCCTGGGCCGAGGGCAAGGTGAGTACCCCCGAAGTGCTGCACAACTGGACCGTGGTCTGCTTCGCGAACTTCGTCGGCGCGGCGGGACTCGCAGCGCTTGTATTCTTCTCTGGGCACCTCGGCATGAACGGCGGCGCCGTGGCCAATCAGGCGGTGAGGATTGCCGCCGCCAAGGTAACGATGCCGGCGGCGGAGATGTTCTTCCGCAGCGTGCTCTGCAATATCCTGGTCTGCATGGCCATATGGATGGCGTTCGCCGGGCGCAGCGTCATCGACAAGGCGATTGCCATCGTGTTTCCGATCTCGGCTTTCGTCGCCGCCGGTTTCGAGCACAGCATCGCCAATATGTATTTCATTCCGCTCGCCATGCTGCAGCAGGCGGCGGCGCCGGTCGCAGTGCCCGGCGCCGATCTTATCGACACTGCCCGCATGCTGCGCAACCTCGGCATCGTGATCGCCGGGAACATCGTCGGCGGCAGCGTGCTGGTGGCACTTGTCTATCACGTCATTTACCGGCGCGGCGGCCCGGCACCGAGCCGGTCTGATTCCGATCGGCAACATGGCTGACCGCCAGTTCGGCTTCGAGACCCTCGCGCTGCACGCGGGACAGATCCCCGATGCGGCGACCGGCGCGCGCGCGGTGCCGATCTACCAGACGACCTCGTTCGTGTTCGACTCGGCCGAACACGCGGCCAGCCTGTTCAACCTGCAGACCTTCGGCAACGTCTACACGCGGCTGTCGAACCCCACCACCGCGGTGTTCGAGGAGCGCATGGCGGCGCTGGAGAACGGGCGCGCGGCGCTCGCGACCGCCTCCGGGCAGGCCGCCGAAATGACGGCGATCCTGACCCTCGTCGAGGCGGGTGACCATATCGTGTCGGCCGCCACGCTCTACGGCGGCACCTATACGCTGCTCGAGGTGAACCTGCGCCGCCTGGGCATCGAAACCACCTTTGTCGATTCGGACGATCCGGAGAACTTCCGCCGCGCCATCACGAGCAAGACCAGGCTGCTCTACGCGGAGACGCTCGGCAACCCGCTGCTCAACATCGTCGACATCGAAGCGGTGGCGGCGATCGCCCGCGAGGCGGGCATTCCGCTGGTGATCGACAACACGGTGGCCACACCCTTCCTGTGCCGTCCGTTCGACTGGGGCGCGGACATGGTGGTGCATTCGGCGACCAAGTACATCGGCGGCCACGGCACGACCATGGGCGGCGTGCTCGTCGAGTCGGGAAAGTTCCCGTGGGGAGACGAGCCGGCGCGCGCCAAGTTCCCCGGCATGCACGAGCCTTCGCGCGGCTATCACGGCGTGCGCTTTTTCGAGACCTTCGGCGATTTCGGTTTCACCATGAAGGCGCGCATGGAGACGCTGCGCACCTTCGGCCCCGCGATGTCGCCGATCAGCGCCTGGCTGCTGCTGCAGGGGCTGGAGACGCTGCACGTGCGCATGGAGCGCCACTGCGAGAATGCGCTCGCCGTAGCGACGTTTCTGGAGAACCATCCGCTGGTGGCGTGGGTGAACTACCCCGGCCTGCCCGGCCACAGGTACCACGAGCTGGCGAAGAAATACCTGCCCCGGGGCGCAAGCGGCCTGCTCAACTTCGGCGTCAAAGGGGGAGCCGCCGCCGGCGTGAAATTCATCGAGGCGGCGACCTTCATGAGCCACCTGGCCAACATCGGCGACGCGAAGACGCTCATCATCCATCCGGCCTCGACCACGCACCGGCAGATGTCCGAGGAAGAGCAGGCGAAGGCCGGCGTCGCCCCCGACATGATCCGCGTCTCGGCCGGGCTGGAGACGCTGGACGACATCCTCTGGGACATCGACCAGGCGCTCGAGGCCGCCGCGAAGGCGTAGAGCTAAGGCGTAGGGCGCAGCTTCAGCGCGCCTAAACCGTAGGGCGCAGCTTCAGCGCGCCGAAACAGCCCGCATTCAGCGCCGACGGCGCGGTAAACCCGCGCCCTACTACCCGTTTCCACGTCCGAAGCGGTGCTGCCTGAAGGCGCGCGCCTTTTCCCGCTGCTCGGGGGTGAGCAGCGCGAGCACCTGGTTGCGGGCTTCCAGGCGCGAACGCATGAGCTGGCGTTTCAGTTCGTCGACCTTGCGCTTCTGCTCGATCGCCGCTTCCGGATCGACCTTGTCGCCGCGCATCATCTCGCGCAGCTTGAAGCGCTCGGACCGGATCTGCCCGAGCGCATCCCAGTTCTTGCGCCGCGTGTCTTCCCTGATCTGGCGCACTTTCGCGCGCTGATCCTCGGACAGGCCCAGCACGCGCGCCATGTGCTGTCCGCGGCCCCGCGTCATGCCCGCGCCGCGGCCCTGCATCATGCCGGGACGCATGCCGTCGCCCGGCCCGCCACCGTATCCGCCCATCATCTCGTGGTGCATGCCCGGGCCATACCCTGGGCCGGGTCCTTGTCCTTGCCCATACGCCGGCCCCTGCGCGAGCGCGACACCTGCGGTGGCACCCGCTGCGACCACAACCAGTCTGCGTACCATGCTGCCAATGTTCGTCATTGCGATACCCTCCGAGACGTGACCTGATCCGCTGAAACCCGAAGCACCTGACCGCCATCCGCATCGCGCGTCCGGCAGCCGCTCATCAAACTGGACGTTACGCGGCAAGTCTAATACCCTAGCTCCCGCGACAATGTAATGAATTGTCACCAGTTGTCACCTCGACGAACCGGAGTCCCCCCTTGCAACCCTGGACCACGCCCTACCCCACGCCGCGCCGCCCGACCATGGCGCGCAACGCGGTCTCGACCTCGCAGCCGCTGGCCGCGCAGGCCGGCCTGCGCATGCTGCTCTCAGGCGGCAACGCGGTGGATGCCGCGCTCGCCGCCGCGATCACCCTCACGGTTGTGGAGCCGATTTCCAACGGCCTGGGCAGCGATGCGTTCGCCATGGTCTGGGACGGGAACGAGCTGCACGGGCTGAATGCCTCGGGCCGCGCGCCCGCCGCCTGGACCCCGGATTACTTCGCCGGAATGAAGGCCATGCCCGCCCGCGGCTGGAACACCGTCACCGTGCCCGGCGCGGTCTCGGCCTGGGTGGAGCTGTCGCAGCGCTTCGGCAAGCTGCCGTTCGAATCGCTGTTTGCGCCCGCGATCGGCTATGCGCGCGAGGGCTTTCCGGTATCGCCGTTCGTCGCCGCGCGCTGGGCGCTGCAGTTGCCCGAGTTGCAGAGCCAGCCCGGCTTCGCGCAAGCGTTCATGCCCGGCGGGCGTTCGCCGCACGCGGGCGAGATATTCCGCTTTCCCGATCAGGGGGCGTCGCTGGAGAAGATCGCCACGAGCAAGGGCGAGGCTTTCTACCGCGGCGAGCTCGCGGAAAAAATCGCGGCGCACGCGAAGGACTGCGGCGGCGCGATGACGCGCGCCGATCTCGCCGCGCACGCGAACGACTGGCCCGGCACCATCACGCAGGATTACCGCGGCTACACGGTGCACGAGATTCCGCCCAACGGGCAGGGCATCGTCGCGCTCATGGCCCTCGGGATGCTCTCGCACTTCGACATGGCGAGCCACCCGCCGGACGGCGCCGACAGCGCGCACCTGCAGATCGAGGCGGTGAAAATCGCCTTCGCCGACGCCTACCATTTCGTCGCCGATCCGCGCGCGATGGCGGTGAAGACCGCCGAGCTGCTGGCCCCCGCCTATCTCAAGGCGCGCGCGAAGCTCATCGACCTGAAGCGCGCGCAGTTGCACACGCACGGCGCCCCGCCCAAAGGCGGGACGGTCTATCTCGCCGCGGCCGACGCGGGCGGCATGATGGTGTCGATGATCCAGTCGAACTTCATGGGCTTCGGCTCGGGCGTGGTGGTGCCCGGCACCGGCATCAGCCTGCAGAACCGCGGCTCGGGCTTCAGCCTGGAGCCCGGCCACGCGAACCGCGTCGCGCCGGGCAAACGGCCCTTCCAGACCATCATTCCGGGCTTCGTCACCAGGGACGGCAGGCCCGTGATGACGCTCGGCGTCATGGGCGGCAACATGCAGCCGCAGGGGCACACGCAGGTGATGGTGCGCCTCGCCGACCATGGCCAGAACGTGCAGGCCGCGCTCGACGGACCCCGCTTTCGCTTCGTGCAGGGCCTGGAAATCAACATCGAACCGGAATTCCCGAAGGCGACGATCGAGGAACTCGCGCGCCGCGGCCACCAGATCACCCAGCTGCCCGAGGGCTACACGGACTTCGGCTGCGGACAGCTCATCTGGCGGCTGCAGGACGGCTACGCCGCGGCCTCGGACGCGCGCCGCGACAGCCTCGCAGTCGGATTCTGAAACCGGCCGGCAACGGGAGACAGCGACGATGCTCAAGATCTGGGGACGGTCCAATTCGGTGAACGTGAAGAAGGTGCTCTGGTGCGCCGACGAGCTGGGGCTCGCGTACGAGCGCACGGACGCCGGGCTGCAGTTCGGCGTGGTCAACGAGCCCTGGTACCGGAAGATGAATCCGAACGGGCTGGTGCCGACGATCGAGGACGACGGGCTCGTCCTGTGGGAGTCCAATGCCATCGTGCGCTACCTCGCCGCCAAGTACGGCAGCGGCACGCTCTGGCCGGCCGGCCCCGGCGCGCGCGCCGCCTCCGACAAATGGATGGACTGGACGCTGTCCACGCTGCACGGCCCGTATCGCGACGTGTTCTGGGGCATGGTGCGCACGCCGCCGGAGAAGCGCAACATGGAGCAGATCGAGGCCTCGCGCAACAAGTGCGCCGAGCTCTGGGCGATGGTGGACGCCGCACTCGAAGGAAAGCGTTTCCTCGGCGGCGAACAGCTCACCATCGGCGACATTCCGCTCGGCTGTTTCGCCTACGCCTGGTACGCGATGCCGATCGAACGCCCGGCGATGAAGAACCTCGATGCCTGGTACCGGCGCCTGGCCGAGCGCCCCGCCTATCGCAAGCACGTGGTGCTGCCGCTCTCCTGAGCGCGCGGTCCTAGCTTGCCGGTATGACCAGAAGCAGCAGGTACGACGCGCGGCTTGCGCCCGCGTGGACCGTATTCGTCCCGGTGTTGTAGTCCGCCGAATAGTGCGTGTAGGGCACGCTTCCGACCCCATCGCGCGGCTGCACATCGAGCCGGATGCGATGACCCTTCCCGAACACCATGCTGGTCGCCCAGATCTCCACCTCCACCCTGACCGGCGCGCCGGGTGAGAGCCACTGGCGCTCGTCGTGCGCGTGATACGGCCGGTAAGGCAGGGTCAGCGCCATGTCGAGCTTGCGCTGCGAAGCGCGCAGCCAGCCCTTTGCCACCGGCACCGGCTGGCTTTGCTGGCCGAGTTCGAACACGTCGCGGCCCTCGGTGTCGATATTGCGCAGAGTCGCGAAAATGTCCATGTCCTCGGTCGTGCTCGACACCCACGGCACCAGCACCACGGGGCCCGTCACCTCCATGTCGCGTTCGAGCGGGGGCGTCTCGAACGACACCCCCATGCGGCAGGCTGCCGGCGAGCGACGCGCACCTCAAGCACCCGGAGCAGTCATCGGCAACCGTCCGGTCAAAGTGGAGAATCGAGGACATGACGTAAATCAATAGTTTCCTCATGGTCTCTTGATATATGGGTAGGCACAATCCCTCGGTCTCTTGCGAGGGACGGCGCGATGTCTTGGAGGGGACTGCCGTGGGGAGCCGTTCACCGGGAAGCTCACTTGCGAGCGCCGCTTGGCAGCCATTTCGACTCAAGCACTTGGGGCTGAAGGTGGAACATTAAACTTAGACACATCGTACAAAGCATCATCGGAAGTATCGGGTTGGTACTTCTGTCCGTGTCTCGCATCGTCGCTCGGACCGCGGATGGAGACTAAGGCCCCGAGCGGTACGCGGGGCGCTTGCAGCTGCCACGAAAACCAGACTATGCCAGTTTTGACTCGACGGAGACTCGCTCATGTTCACGACAGAGAAGGGTAAGAGCATATCGGTCCTCACGATGAACACCTTGGCCTTCACGGTCAATTTTGCCATCTGGACCATGTTCTCCATCATCGGCATCAGGATAAAGGCGCAACTCGGCCTGAGCGACACCGAGTTCGGCTTGCTGGTGGCCACGCCGATCCTGACCGGCTCTCTGGTGCGTTTGCCCTTGGGTGTGCTCACCGATCGCTACGGCGGGCGCATCGTCTACTTCATTCAGATGCTGCTGGTCGCCATCCCGACCTACGGCTTGGCATTCGCGACCCAGTACTGGCAGTACCTGACCATCGGCCTGTTTGTCGGTCTGGCCGGCGGTTCGTTCGCAATCGGCATCGCCTACACCTCGGCATGGTTCCCGAAGGAGAAACAGGGAACCGCGATGGGCATATTCGGTGCCGGCAATGCCGGTGCTGCCGTCACCAACCTTGTCGCGCCCCTCATCGTCGTGGCCTACGGTTGGCGGATGGTCCCCCAGGTCTACTCGATATCGATGCTGGTGATGGCCATCGTTTTCTGGTTCTTCACCTACCCCGATCCGAAGCACGAACAACGCAAACTGAAAAAGGAACACCTGACGCTCGGGATGCAATTGGCACCCTTGACCGAAGCCCGCGTGTGGCGATTGGGCCTCGCCTATTACTTCGTCTTCGGCGGCTTCGTCGCGCTCGCCCTGTGGTTGCCGAAGTATTACATGGGAGAGTACGGGCTGGACCTGAAGACGGCAGCCCTGATCAGCATGATTTTCACACTGCCCTCGGGAGTGATACGCGCGCTGGGCGGCTGGGTATCCGATCGCTGGGGCGGGGACACGGTGACCTGGTGGGTCTTCTGGGTGTGCATCGTCTGCCTTTTCTTTCTCGCCTATCCGCCGACGACGCTGGTCGTACACGGCATCAAAGGTGACTTCAGCGTCAAAATCGGCGTCGGGGTGACGGTGTTCACGATGCTGGCGTTCATCGTCGGCATAGCGCAGGGCATAGGCAAGGCGAGCGTCTATCGCAGCCTTGCCGATTACTACCCGGACAACATGGGCTCCGTCGGCGGGCTGGTGGGCGTCATCGGCGGCCTCGGCGGCTTCACCCTGCCCATCATGTTCGGCATTGCGTCCGATGCCACCAACATGCGCAGCAGCGCCTTCATGCTCATGTACGCCGTGATCGCGGGCGTGATGATCTGGACCTGGGCCGCGGAACGCAGCGAGCGTCAAGCCATCCTCGAGAAGGACCTCAAGCTGCGCGATCAACTGGTCCAGGAACACCTGCTCGATGCCAAGGCCGCGGTCGGAAGCTGGCTCATCGACTGGCGCCCCGACGACGAGAACTTCTGGCGGACAAGCGGAAAGCGCATCGCCCTGCGCAATCTGATCTTCTCCATGCCGTCTTTGTTCCTGGCGTTCGCCGTGTGGATGGTATGGAGCGTGGTCGTCGTCGAACTGCCCAAGATCGGCTTCAAGTTCACCACCAACGAGCTGTTCTGGCTGGCTGCTTTGCCGGGGCTTTCGGGTTCGGCGTTGCGGCTGGCGTACTCGTTCATGGTGCCCGTATTCGGCGGAAGAAACTTCACGGTATTCAGTACCGCTACGCTGCTCCTGCCGGCTTTGTGGATTGCGCTGGCGGTGCAGGATCCGAACACCAACTACGCGGTATTCGTCGTCATCGCGCTGCTTTGCGGCCTCGGTGGTGGCCATTTTTCTTCGAGTATGGCCAACATCAGCTTCTTCTTCCCGAAGAGGATGCAGGGAACGGCGCTCGGCTGGAACGCCGGTGCCGGCAATCTGGGCGTCGGCGTCATGCAGGCAGTGGCGCCGGTCAGTATCTACGGCGGCGCATACGCAATTCTGGGGGGCGGTCCTCAGTCCTACGCCGACCCTGCAGTCAGCCAGGTGTGGCTGCAGAACGCCGGTTATATGTGGGTGCCTTTCATCCTGCTCGCAACCCTTGCCGCGTGGTTCGGCATGAACAACATCCGCGGCGTCCAGGCGACCTTCCGCGAGCAGGCCATGATATTCCGGCGCAAGCACTCATGGATGCTCGGCTGGCTCTATGGCGGGACGTTCGGCTCTTTCATCGGCTTTGCGGCGGCTTTCCCGACACTGCTGGCGACCCAGTACGCGAATTCGGGCCTGCTCAAGTTTGCCTTCATCGGCCCGCTGCTCGGCGCCTTGATCCGGCCCCTGGGCGGCTGGCTGGCCGACCGCGTCGGCGGCGCTCGGGTCACGTTCTGGAACTTCGTCGTCATGTTCGCCGCATCGCTGGCCGTATTCAGCTTCCTGCCTTCCGCGACGAGCCCCGGAAATGCCGCCCTGTTCTTCTACGCCTTCATGGCGCTTTTCCTGACGACCGGTATCGGCAACGGCTCGGTGTTCCGGATGGTGCCGAGCGTGTTTCTGGCCATCCACGAGCGCCTGGCCACGGGAAAGGGCGGTGAGGCCATGGCGAGAGCAAAACGCGAGGGCGAGATCGAGGCATCGGTAGCCCTGGGATTCACGGCGGCCATCGCGGCTTTCGGGTTGTTCTTCATTCCCGTGGCTGTGGGCCTGTCGGTGCAGACGACCGGCAGCCCGCGCGCAGCCTGGTACGTCTTTACCGCGTTCTACCTGAGCTGCGTGCTCGGCACCTGGTGGTGGTACCGGCGCAAGGACGCCGAAATCCGCTGCGACTAGTCCGGAGGTCCCGACGCCTTGGCGCCCTGATCATGGACTGTTCGCGCGGTTCGGCTGCATACTCTGCGACGCGTCGTCCCGCCAATCGGAGGGTTTCCCGTGCTGCATTTGACCAGGGTCAATCCGGGCGGTTGGCGGCCAAATACGATCATCTGGCAATCGTGGAGGAGCCAGCAGGGGGAGGACCATCCATGTTCTTCGAGAACCGTTTGGCGCAACTGGCGGCGCGGCTGAGGAATACCCAACCGGCGCCCTTGCGCGTTTCACTATGGGACGGGCGCAATCTCGATTTCGGCCCGGATCCGAAGGTGACTATTGTAGTCCCGCAGAAGAGTGCGCTACGCTGCTTCCTGCCGCCCGATCTGATGAAGCTCGGAGAAGCCTATGTCGAAGGCAGGATCCGTGTGGAAGGGTCTTTACGCGACATCTTCGAGGCCTGCGCCCGATTTGTGCACGCGGGGGCGCAACCCGATCGCATCCAGCGTCTGCTGCGGGCGGTCAACCATACCCCAAAGGGTGATCGCCGGGCAATCCAGTACCACTACGACGTCTCCAACGAGTTCTACCGCTTGTTTCTGGATCGAAACATGGTGTATTCATGCGCCTATTATCGCAGCGATGACGACACGCTTGAACAGGCACAGGAACAAAAGCTCGACCACATTTTGACCAAGCTGCGCGTTCAACCCGGTCACCGGCTGCTGGACATCGGGTGCGGCTGGGGCGCGTTGATCATTCGGGCCGCAGCCAAATACGGCTGCCTGGCTACCGGAATCACCCTGTCGCGCAACCAGTACGACCTGGCCCGCGAACATATCCGGGCCGAAGGGCTGGAGGGGCGCTGCGAGGTACGGCTGCAGGACTACCGGGATGTCCCGGAAACAGGCGCCTACGACCGGATCGCAAGCGTGGGCATGTTCGAGCATGTCGGGCTCAAGCACCTCGGCGCCTACTTCCGCAAGATGGACGCCCTGCTTGCGGAGGGCGGAGTGGTCCTGAACCACGGCATCACCTCCGCCCATACCGATAGTCGGATTGTCGGCATGGGCGTGGGACAGTTCATCGACAAGTACGTCTTCCCCGATGGCGAACTGCCGCACATTTCTCTGGTGCTGCGCGAAATGTCGGAGGCCGGCCTCGAGGTCGCCGATGTGGAAAGCCTGCGGCGCCATTACGCCCGTACCTGCGAGCATTGGGTCGAGAACATCGAGAACAGCCGCGCCGAGGCGGTGCGTATCGCCGGCGAAAAGCGCTACCGGATCTGGTCGATCTACCTCGCCGGCTGCGCGTTCGGTTTCGCTCGCAACTGGATGAATATCTATCAGGTGCTGGCAGTCAAGGCGCGGGGCAAGAGCTCGCTGCCGCTCACCCGCGACTGGATCTATCCGCCGGCACGCGAGCTGCAGCAGCTGGCATAAGCAAGCGCCCCGCTTTCCAATTCAACATGTGCGCCCCGTCACTGACGAAAGGGAAATGCGGGGCGTAAGCTGATATTTGCCTTCGACAACTCCCCTGGCAGACGAAGAAATGCCTCCCGCCCCTCGCTCCGGAGTGATCGCGTTGTGCCTGCTGGCCCTGGCCGGCTGCAGCGGCGGAGGCGGCGGCGGTGACGGCGGCAGTCCGCCCGCAGGCTCTGCGCCTGCAGCCACGTCCGCGTTGCAGCCGGCAAGCGAGACCTCGCTGACCGGCTATTTCCGCTCCGCGCTGCAGCGAGACGCCAGCTACGCGGGCGACACGCTTGCCTACGCCCAGGTCAGCGCAGCGCTTGGCGCGCCGACTGCGGCAACGAGCGCAGCGTCGAGCTTCTCGACCACTACCCTGCAGGAAACGGGCGTCGACGAAGCCGACCTGGTGAAGACCGACGGCAGCGTGATCTACAGCATCTCCGCTTCCGGATCCGCGCGCACCATCCGGCGCCACCGGATTCCGGCCAGCGGCACCGCGCTCGCCCTGATGGAAGACTACGCGCCGCAGTTCGGCGCCGACGTGGTCCTGAACGGCTTGTATCTCGACGCCGCCCGCGGCCAACTCGCCGCAGTGGCCGGGTCCTCGTTCCCCGACTATTACACGCTGTGGTTCAGCCCGCAGTACTGGCGCACCAACGCCACCGAGGTGCTGCTGCTCGACGTGTCCGACCCGGACGCCACCCGGGAGCGCTACAAGCTGCGGCTGGACGGGCAGATCGTGGGTTCGCGGCGCATCGACTCGACGCTGTATCTGGTGCTGCGCAGCTATCCGAGCATCGCCGGTTTCGACTACGCGTGGGCGCAGGCCAGCACCGCCAGGAACCAGCAGATCCTCTCGACGCTGCAGGCGCAGTCGCTGTTGCCGACGGTGCGGGTCGACAAGCAGCCGGCCGCGCCGCTGGTGGCCGCGGACGACTGTTTTCTGCAGGATGCGAACGCCTACTGGACCTCCGACATCATCACCATCGTCGCCGTCGATCTCGCGAGCGCGGCGCCGCGCACCGCCGCCCGCTGCTTCGTCGGCAGCACCGAGGCGATATACGTTTCCGAACGCAGCCTGTATCTCGCCACGACACGGACCGCCTACGCGCGCACCAGCCTCGTCGCGTCCTACCCGGCCACGATGTCGACCGACATACACAAGTTCGCGCTGAACGGCCTGGGCATCGATTACCGGGGTTCGGGCCAGGTGGACGGACACCTGGGATGGGATCAGAACCGCAAGTCCTTCCGTTTCGGCGAGCACAACGCCACCCTGCGCGTGATCACCTTCACCGGCGCGACGCAGATTCTGACACTTGGGCCCGCCTCGCCCTCGACGCCCGCCTCCCCCGCCACGCTCAGCATCCTCGAGGAAACGGCCAGCCCTGCGGCCCTCAGGCTGGTCGCCACGCTGCCCAATGACCGCCGCCCGGCGCCCTTGGGCAAGCCCGGCGAGCAGATCTACGCCACGCGCTTTCTCGGCAACCGGGGCTACCTGGTCACCTACCGGCTCACCGATCCGCTCTACGTGCTGGACCTCTCCGATCCGCTGGACCCGAAGATCGGCGGCGAACTGCAGGTCTCGGGCTATTCGGACTACCTGTTTGCCTTGACCGAAAACCTGCTGCTCGGCATCGGCAAGGACGCGGTATCCGACGGCTCGGCGGGCGACGGCCGTTTCGCCTGGTACCAGGGCGTGAAGCTGTCGCTGATCGACGTCGCCCAGCCCTCCGCGCCGAAGGAGGTCGCCAGGCAGATCATCGGCAGGCGCGGCACCGATGCCACTGTGCTGCACGACCACCACGGCATCGCGATCCAGAATGTGGGCAGCGTCGCGCGCGTGGCGCTGCCGGTGAACCTGCACGACAAAGCGCCGGACCGCTACTCCGGCGCCCCGAGCGATTATTTCGGGTACACGCAGACCGGGCTGTATCGATTCGAGGTCGACACGGCGGCGAACACCCTCACGGCGAGAGACCCCCTTGTTGCGCCGGCCGCGCCGGCATTCGACCCGAACATCGCGAACGATCGCTCGGTGCTGGCGGGCGACCAGGTGCACTACCTGAGGAATTCCGACTTCATTTCCGGCCCCTGGTAGCAAGATCCCGATCAGGGGCCGCCCGTTGAGGCGCCCAGCGTTCCCACCGCGCCGAACAGCGATTCGATCGAAGCGCGCGGGATGTTCCTGACGATGAACACGATGCGCGAACGCCGGTCCGCGTCGTGCCAGCGCTCCAGTTTCATCGGCGGATGGAAAATGTGCTGCACGCCGTGGATGACCACCGGTCCCGGCTCGCCTTCCACGTTGACGATGCCCTTGACGCGCAACAGGTCCGGGCCGCGCAGCGCGGTGAGCACCTGCAGCGATGCGGTCAGCGCATCCCAGGTGAAGGGCGCATCGAACCACAGGCAGAAGGAATGGATGGCCGCGTCGTGCACGCCGTTTTTTCGCGCCAGGCGCTGCCCGAGGTAGCTGGCGCGCTCGCCCGGCGCCAGTTCCGCACCCGCCCCCGCAAGCCAGCGGTTCGGATCCTGTGTCATGGCCTTGACGCTCGCAGGCGTGATCTCGCGCAGAGTATCGGGATCGAGCATGCCGTCGACCGCCCTGCTGATCAGCGCATACGGGTTCATCGCGCGCAGCCGCGCTTCGAGCGCCTCGATCACGGCAGCGTCGGCGATATCGGTCTTGGTGACCACCAGCCGGTCGGCAAGCGCCGCCTGCTTGGCCGCCTCGGGCATCGTGTCCAGCGACCCCATGCCGTTTACTGCATCCACCAGCGTCACTACGCCGTTCAGCCGGTACTGGGCGCCGAGCAGCCCGTCGCTCGCCAGCGAATGCAACACCGGCGCGGGGTCCGCGAGTCCGCTCGTTTCGAGAAACACCCGGTCGAAGTCGATGACCTCGCCCGAGCGCCGCTTCACGAACAGCTCGCGCAGTGTCTCCTGCAGGTCGGTGCGAACGGTGCAGCACAGGCAACCATTGGACAGCAACGTCATCTGCTCGCTCGATGCCTCGACCAGTTCGTGGTCGATCCCGACCTCGCCGAACTCGTTGATGATCACCGCGGCGCGGTTCATGTCCGGATGGCGCAGCAGGCGGGAGAGCAGCGTGGTCTTGCCGCTGCCCAGGAACCCGGTGATGACGGTGACCGGCAGCCGGCTGGCGAGCGGGTCGGCGCCGGCGCCGAGGGAACCCGCCTGCATCAGATGGTCATCTCCAGGATGTACAGGCCGCCGATGAAGCGGTCGACCGTGTAGACGATGCGCCGGTCGTCCACGTAGACGTCGTTCAGCTGCACCGCGCCGGCCGGGGACATTTTCGGCGCGCCGGGAACGAAATACGCCGCTTCCCGCGGCTGGTAGGGATCGCTGATGTCGTAGGCGCGCACCCCCTGGTTGAAGAACGTGCCGAGGATGATCCGGTCGGACCTCCACGATGCCGGCACCGGCAGATTCTCGTGCAGGTTGTGCGCGCCTGAGCGCCCGCCCCGATGCGCGAAGGTGTTGTAGGGCGCCAGCGGAAAGGTGGCGATGGGAACCAGGTTGGTCTCCATGCGCGCATCCACCACCCGCACCAGCTTGGGCCAGTCGCCTCCGTCGTCGCGCACGCATTCGTCGCTGACGATCAGCAGGCCGCGGTCGAACAAGGGCAGCACCGTGTGGCAGAAGCCGTTGAACGGCGGCGAATAGCGCCAGATGGTGACCAGCTTCGGGTTGGCCTTGTCGGCGATGTCCAGGATCACCGCACCGCCGTCGATGTAGCCGATGTAGGCGCGGTCGGGGCGTTCGGGGAACACATTGGTGTTGTGGGCGCGGAATCCGAGGTCGAACTTGGGCTCCATGCGCTGCGGCGGTGGCGCGCTGTCGCCCACCCGCGTGCCCGGATACCACCAGCGGCCCGCCTCGACCGGCCTGGAGGGATTGCGCACATCGACGATGCGGTAGAACTGGTCGTCGGCCGGATGGGTCGGCGTGAAATCCGCTGCACCGCCCGCCATGTGAACGAACTCGCCGTCGACGAACCACACCGCGTGCACGCCGCGCGAATGCGGCCCCGACGCATCGAAGTGAGAGACCAGGCGCGGCGCCTCGGGCGTGCCGATGTCGAAAATGTCGAACCCGGCCGGCTTCATGCCGACTTCCCTGGTCTGGTAGGCGACGATCATGGTGTCGCCGACGATATCCAGCGAATTGGAGCGCACCTTGGCGTGCGGCAGTTCGGTCTGCACGACGACTTTCGGCGAGCGCGGGTCGGTCACGTCCACCGCGGTGAAATTCTTCGGCGCGGACTCGTGCGCGAGCCAGAGGACGCGCCGCTGGTCGCGCGTGATCTGCATCCCCATGCCTTCGCCGATGCCGCCGAAACCCTGCAACTCATGGTGAGCCAGCAGACGCATGTTCAGCGCGAGCGTCTGTTCGGGGCGGGATCCAGCCCCCGGTAGCGTTGATGCCATCTGTCTTCCTTTCGATTGTTTGGAGACCCGGAGCCGCCGGCGACGCCGCTCCGGGTCAAGAGCGATGCGCTAGTTTAACGTGCCCGGCTACGCCGGCTCGGACAGTCTTAGTTCTTCGCTCTCGCACGCTTCATCCACCGGACCGGGAGCGCGACCGCGTCGCTCGCACCGAGCCCATCGCGTGCGGCATCGTCAAAACACTCGAGCGCCTGTGAGGTGACGGGAAGCGTCGCCCCGCGCGCGGCGGCCTCCTCGATCATGTTGCGCAGGTCCTTCCGTATCCCGTCGACGTCGAAGGTGATCGGGCCGGTATCCTTGCCCTGCAGCGCGGCGACGATCATCGGCCCGCGCCCCTTGAGGACGTTGGGGCCGCCGGAGGTGTCGGCGAATATGTCCACCAGCCGGGCCGGATCCAGGCCCAGCGGCTCGCACAGCGACAGCGCTTCGCCGAAGGACTGCCAGAAAACGAGCAGCGGCAGGTTGATCGCCAGCTTCATGCCCGCACCGGCACCGACCGCGCCGACATGCTCGACGCGGCGGCACAACTGATCGAGCAGCGGCTTGGCGCGCGCGACATCGGCCGCAGCGCCGCCGACGAATCCGAACAGCTTGCCGTCCCTGGCCGGACCGACCGATCCTCCCACCGGGCATTCGATCAGCGCGGCGCCTTTCTGTTTCACCTTCTGGTCCAGCGCTCTCCCCGTCTCCGGGCGCACGGTGCTCATCTCGATGAACAGCTTCCCCGCGACGTTTGCGGACAGCAGCCCGCTGGCGCCGCCGTATGCCCGGTCGATGGCCTCGGCGTTGCTCAGGATGGAGACGACGAAATCGGACTGCGCTGCAAGCTCGGCAGGGTTCGCCGCCAGCTTCGCGCCGGCAGATGCAAGCGCGCGCGCCTTGTCGGCGGTGCGGTTCCACACCGTGACCTCGTGGCCGAGGCCCAACAAGCGGCCTGCGATCGCCGCGCCCATTCTGCCGATACCGACCACGCCGAGTTTCAAGCATGCCTCCCTGTGTACGCGGCGCCCGAATCGCGCCGGCGGACGCTAAGCTGACATACGTAGCCTCGCTGCGTCAACTCGGTTGGGTCCGTATTGATCGGAATGCACGCCTCGCGTCTTGCCGACTTAGGCCACTGCCTTGCGGGACGGATCTGCTAGTCGGACAAGACGGATTATCGGCGAACTGTCGCGGAAATCCTGTCGTGAACGTCAAGGGCTGGCAACTCTACTATTTCCGGACTTTCGACGCTGCGCTCGGCGAACTGGAGACCGAAGTGGCTGCGCTGGCGGCAAGCGATCCACGCGACTACAAAACCCACCTCAGAACGCGCCGCTCTTCTCCAGAAACGCAAGCACCGCGCGCCGAAAGCGCTCGGCAAGAAGAACTCCTGGCACCGCCGGCAGCGCGACTAAGCGCCCGTCGGCGAGGAATGCTCCATCGGCGGCAAGCACGTGCAACATGCTCGCGCCCACGGCCTATTCGAAGATCAACCCGGGTCCACAGCATGAATCGATGCGTGGCGCGGTGCCCAGCCTATATCGGCGCGCGCGGAACCGGAACCCGCTTCCCTTATGCGGCAACCGCGCACGGCACATTAATTGCTTGATATATGCTCCCTGGCTTCAGAGCATTCCACCACAGTGATTTTGTGTTTTATTTTCAACGTGTTGCATTTCGACAGCAGCAGCGGCGCGAAGCTGGCCCATTCGCCGCAAGAGGGAGATGTTGGAGTTTCAACAAATCCTTGTCAGAAGTTCAACAAACCGGGAGCGGGCCGGTCGGAGCTGGATATATGTGATGGGCGCTATTCGCCGGTGGTCGAATTCTGGCGGCGTAAGCGATCCACCTGAAGAATCCGGGTTCCGCGATTCGGTGGCTTGCGCGTCGACGATATCGCGGTAGGAGGTCTCATGACGCACGTATTGATTGTCGAGGACCGCGAGGAGAACCGCACTCTCCTCAAAATGCTGCTCGTGGCCAACGGCTACCGGGTGACAGTTGCCGGCGATGGTATGCAGGCGCTGGACGCCGCGCGGCGCGACCGGCCCGATGTCATCGTGTCCGACGTGCAGATGCCGAACATGGACGGCTTCACCCTGTGCCGCCACTGGATGCAGGATGCGGCGCTCAGGGCCATTCCGTTCATTTTCTACTCCGGCACCTATGTCCGCGCGGACGACCAGAAGTTGGCCTTCGCGCTTGGCGCCGTGCGCTATCTCATCAAACCCGTCGAGACGGCGGTGTTTCTCGAGGAGCTGCGCCAGGTGCTGAAGCATTGGGCCGGGCGTGACGCGCCTGAGCTCGCCGCGCCGCTGGACGACGCCACTTCCCACGCCCTGCACGGGCAGGCGCTTGCGCGCAAGCTCGAGGACAAGATGGCGCAACTGGAGGCGGTGAACCGCCAGCTGCGCGCGAGCGAGGAAAAATACCGGCGCATCTACGAAAATCTGCAGGACGTCTATGTCGAAGCGCGTCTGGACGGAACCATATTGGAGATGAGTCCCAAGGTCGCGACACTGTCCAAGGGGCAATACAAGAGCGAGGATCTCGTCGGAACATCGGTGGACGCGTTGTATGCCGATGCCCCTTACGGGGACGCCATACAGGAAGCGATCAGGCAACGCGGCCAGGCGATCGACGTGAAATCGGTGTTCAGAAACCGCGACGGATCCCTGGTTCCGTGCTCGGTGTCCGCGGCCATCGTGCGCGGCGTTGACGGGGAACTGAAGACCGCCGCCACCTGGCGCGACATCACCGGACGTAGTAAGACCGACCGCGAACCGGTCGACGACGAGACCCAGTTCCGGAGTCTGCTCGAGCAGTGGTTCACAGGAATAGTCGTCATTCAGGATCAAAGGCTGGCTTACTGCAATCCGCGCGCCGCCGAAATCCTCGGTTACGCGTCGGCAGCCGAGTTGATCGACAAGGACCCGTCGTCGATTTCGGCCGCAAGGGACGTTGCGGCGGCAGCCGAGGCCCTGGGCCGAATGCTCGAGAAGGAAGAAGGCCCCGTCAGCTGTGCATTCGTTGCCGCGCGCCAGGACGGCTCGATCATCGAGCTTGAATTGCAGGGCATCAGGGGGACCTATCTTGGCCAGTCCGCAATCCTCGGGGTGATCCAGAGCATCGCGTGGAAATAGCGCGCCGAAGCGCAGATCCAGCGTCACCACGCACAAACTAAAACGCGCTTGTCAGCGCGGTGCAGAGGGTAACAACCCCGGGCGCGATCCTGTCCATCGCCGTTACGCCGCCGGCCGGCAACAGGGTGTTCGGCACGGTCCCGGTCGGACCGTGGCCGGGGGAACCGGTGCGCGAGCAGCGCGATGATGGCCGGTGCCGGCCTGGCGTAGGCTGATGTTCCGGGCAGAGCATTTCGCATGAGGGCACGCCGGCATGCGCATGGAGGCACCGAACGACATAGACCGCGCGGCGATCTAGGAGCACTCGCCGCGCTCGGTCGAGCAGACGGCCCTGCGCGAGTGCGCCCTCCCGGTCCGTCGCTATCCGCGGTGAAAGTCGCCGAATGACGGCGCGGGCCTGGAGAATCCCGGTTCCGTCCAGCGGTCGCGCACGCGTTCGTGTAAACGCTCTGGCGCAGCAGCGTGCTCGGGGGAAACTCCTTCAGGTAACGGTGCGGCTTGCAGGCATCGATCAGCGCCTTGGAGCCGCAGGGACGTAGCTCGCGCGGGTCATGGCTGGGATCCAAGCCCGTCGACCAGGTGTTGAGCAGGATGTCGATGCTGTCCGCCGGATGTTACCCTTGCACGCTGCGCCCCCATCTGCAGGGCGCGAGGAGAGAACCATGGCCAAGGGACGATGCCTGTGCGGCGCGCTCGCCTACCAGCTGGACGGCCCGTACAGCGCGATGATCCACTGCCACTGCTCGATGTGCCGCAAGCACCACGGCACCGGCTTCGCCACCTTCGTCGTCGCGCCGATCGCCGGCCTGCGCTGGATCTCGGGACAGGACCGGCTCGCGCTCTATCGATCGTCGCCGAAAGGGGTGCGCACCTTCTGCAGCGCGTGCGGTTCGGCGGGCCCCTCGACCATGCCCGAGCACGGCATCGCTGCGGTGCCCGCTGCGAACCTGGAAGGCGACCTGGGCATCAAGCCCCAGGGCCACATTTTCGTCGGCTCCAAGGCGCCCTGGGACGCCATCACCGACGCGCTGCCGCAGTTCGATGCCTACCCGCCGGGATTCGGCGCCGAAGGCGTGCCCCGCCCTGCCGTGACGCCGCGCGCAGGCGTCACCGAGGGCAGTTGCCTGTGCGCTGAGATCGGCTACGAGGCGACCGGCGCGCCAGTGCGCATGATGTGCTGCCACTGCAGCCGCTGCCGCCTCGGCCGCGCCGCGGCGCACGCGACGAACGTGTTCTTCAAGCTCGACCAGTTCCGCTGGGTGCGCGGCGCTGCGCTCGCGACCGAGTACAAGGTGGCCGACGCGCGCTTCCACACCGCAGCGTTCTGCTCGCGCTGCGGCGGCAAGGTGCCCAAGCCTGCCGCTGATCGAGGCATCGTCGTGGTCCCGGCCGGATCGCTGGACACGGACCCGGGTCTGCGACCGCAGGCACATATTTTCGTCGCCGACAAGGCACCCTGGTTCGACATCACCGGGCCCGTGCCGCAGTTCGCAGGGATGCCGCCGGGATAGGCGGCGCCCGCGCGCGATTGACATGCGCCCGACCGCGGGGTCAAAGTAGCGGGCGAAAATCAACAGGGCGTCCCGATTGCGGCGCCCGGGCGGCAGCCATCCGGGGGGAGAAAGAATGGGAGCACCGACAAGCGAAGTGCGCGACCGCATGCGCATCGACTGGGACGTCCCGATCGGAATGGACGACGGCCTGGTGCTGCGGGCCGATGTGTTCCGCCCTGTCAAAGACGGCCGCTACCCGGTGATCCTGTCCTACGGACCCTACGCCAAGGGCCTCGCTTTCCAGGAAGGCTATCCGAGCGCGTGGCAGCGCATGGTGTCCGAACACCCGGACGTGGCCTACGGTTCGACCAACAAGTACCAGAACTGGGAGGTGGTCGATCCGGAAAAGTGGGTGCCGGAGGGCTACGTCTGCGTGCGCGTGGATTCGCGCGGCACCGGCCGCTCTCCCGGCTACGTGGATCATTTCTCGCCGCGCGAGACGCAGGATTTCTACCACTGCATCGAATGGGCGGGCGTGCAGCCCTGGTCCAGCGGCAAGGTCGGCCTGAACGGCATCTCCTATTACGGCATCAACCAGTGGCAGGTGGCGTCGCTTGCGCCGCCGCACCTGACGGCCATGTGCATCTGGGAGGGGTCGGCCGACTGGTACCGCGACATGACGCACCACGGCGGCATCCTGAGCACCTTCTGGGCCAACTGGTACGACATGCAGGTGAAGACGGTGCAGTACGGCCTGGGCGAGCGCGGCCCGAAGAGCCCGGTCACGGGCGAACTGGTGTGCGGCGATGTGACGCTTTCGGAGAAGGAACTCTACGACAACCGCTGTGATTTCGGCGACGATATCCTGGCGCATCCGCTGGACGACGACTATCACAAGGCGCGCTCGGCCGCATGGGACAAGATCACCGTTCCCTTTCTGTCGGCCGCCAACTGGGGCGGACAGGGACTGCACCCGCGCGGCAATTTCGAGGGCTACATGCGCGCGGCATCGAAGGACAAATGGCTCGAGGCGCACGGCATCGAGCATTGGACTCATTTCTACACCGATTACGGCGTCCGACTGCAGAAGCGTTTTTTCGAGCATTTTCTGAAAGGCGTCGATAACGGCTGGGGAAAGCAGCCGCGCGTGCAACTGCAGGTGCGTCATGTCGACCGCTTCGTCGAGCGGCACGAGGGAGAAT
The DNA here is from genome assembly GCA_001770425.1 of Betaproteobacteria bacterium RIFCSPLOWO2_02_FULL_65_20. Lineage (GTDB taxonomy): Bacteria > Pseudomonadota > Gammaproteobacteria > Burkholderiales > SG8-39 > JACQTO01. The sequence goes on from MEQZ01000074.1 coordinate 20,864, forward strand.
GGCCGATCGCGCGCACCCAGTGGACCCGTTTCTACCTCGACCCTGACGGGCACTGTCTGAGCAAGGAGCCGGTCAAGGCGGCACGGTCGCTCAGCTACGAGGCGCTCGGCGACGGCGCCACGTTCGTATCGGCGCCGCTCGAGGGCGACACCGAAATCACCGGACCGCTGGCGGCGAAGCTTTTCGTGTCGTCGTCGACGACCGACGCGGATCTCTTCCTGGTGTTCCGCGTGTTCACCGCGGACCTGCGGGAAGTGGTTTTTCAGGGCGCGATCGACCCGCACACGCCGGTCGCCCAGGGCTGGCTGCGCGCATCGCACCGCAAGCTCGACGCGAAACTCTCGAAAGAGTATCGGCCGTATCACACGCACGACGAGCTGCAACCGCTCAAGCCCGGGGAAGCGGTGCCGCTCGACATCGAGCTCTGGCCTACTTCGATCGTGGTGCCGGCCGGCCATCGCATCGCGCTCAGCGTGCGCGGCAAGGATTACCAATGGCAGCAATCGACGGGCACCAAATTGTCGAACTTCAAGAACGAACTGCGCGGCTGCGGCCCGTTCCTGCACGACGACCCGCGCGACCGACCGGCGGCGGTCTACGGCGGCAGGAACACGCTGCACATGGGCCCGGAACAGCAGGCCTACATACTGATTCCGGTCATTCCCGGCAGGAAATAGATTCTCACTCGAGCGTCGACCGCACCGGCTTAGGGGAACTCATGGCACAGATAGATATCGTCGATCGCTCCAGCCTGATCGAAGGCCTGTACCGGGAACTCGTGCTGGACCCCGGGCAGACCGCGATCGTCACCGTGGACATGCACCGCGGCCACCTCGACATGGACGTGGCGACCATGCCGGCTGACCCGCAGGACGCGAGGCGGGTGATCGCCAACGGGCGCGCCGCGCTCGATTTCGCGCGCGAGCAGAGCATTCCGGTCATTCACGTGGTTCTGGTCTACCGCCGCATTCCCGGCCTGGGCAGCGAGGGCATGGTGTCGCCGTTCTGGAAGGCGATGCACGCGGCGATGACCGAGGACGACAGGCTCACTCCCGGTCGTCGAAGCACCGTGCGCGAGCACAACATCGAGGGCTCCCCCGGCACTCAGATCATTCCGGAGCTGTACCGCGAGGGCGACTACGTCATCGACAACAAGAAACGCCTGGACTGTTTCTACGGCACCGACCTGCGTTTCCTCCTCGACACGCTGGGCGTGAAAAACGTGGTGCTGATGGGCATCAACACCAATACCTGCGTGCTCAATACCTCGTTCACCGCCTTCAATTTCGACTACCGGGTCGTGGTGCTGTCCGATTGCGTCGGCAGCATGTACGGAGACGACCTGCACGAACTGGGGCTGCAGAACATCTCGCGCTGCCTGGGCTGGGTCCTCACCAACGACCAGTTTTTCGAGAAGACGCGCGCCGGCGCGGCGCAAGCGGGCCGAAACGCGGCCATCGCCGGCTGATCGGGGCGTCGGGGGGTGCCGTGCGATAGCATATGTGGACAAAGCGAAGTGGTCACGCTATAACTGCCGCAGAAAATCCGGCACCAAACGACGCCGCAGCGAAAACCTGTGGACCTGAGTCCTGAAGGCCGAAGGTCCGCGGCATCCAGACTACCCACCCAGCAAGGAGGAGATCAGCATGGCATTCAACCGCAGAAAATTCATCCAGGCCACCGGCGCCGGACTCGGGGCCTCTGCACTTGGCTTCCCGGCCATCGTGCGCGGCCAGGGCGCGCCCATCCGGCTCGGGCTGATGACGGTTAAGACCGGTCCGCTCGCCTCCGGAGGCCTGGACATGGAGCGCGCGCTGCTCATGTACCTGAAGGAGCGCAACAACACCCTGGCGGGCCGCAAGGTCGAATTGTTCGTTGCCGACAGCGGCGGCGTGCCGGCCCAGGCACGCACCAAGTACCAGGAGCTGGTCGACAAGGACAAGATCCAGGTCATGATCGGACCGCTGGCGACCTTCGAGGCGCTGGCCATCGACGACCTGATCCGCCAGAAGGAAGTGCCGAACCTTTCGGTCGCCGCCGCGGAGGACATGACGCAGCGCAAGCCCAACCCCTGGTTCGTTCGCGCAACTTCCACCTCGGCGCAAAGCGCGTACCCGATGGCCGACTACTGCATCGAGAACCTCAAATGGAAACGGGCCGGCGTGATCGCGGACGACATCGCCTACGGCCATGAGATGGTCGCCGGCTTCCAGCGCCTGTTCGAGGATCTGGGCGGCAAGGTCGTCTCCAAGCTGTTTCCGCCGCTCACGGTGCCCGACTACGGCACCTACCTCGCGCAGCTCAAGACCAATGTCGACGGCTACTTCCTCGGCTTCGCCGGCTCGAACGGCTTCCGCTTCATGCGCCAGCTCAACGAGTACGGCATGAAGGACAAGGTGCATGTGGTCGGCGGCATGACGGCGCTGGACGAAGCGGTGCTGCGCAACATGGGCGACGAGGCGCTCGGGATCCTGACCTCCTGCTGGTACTCGGCCGAACTCGACAACCCGGAAAACCGGAAATTCGCGCCGGCATTCCGCAAGGAAGCAGGCTATGACCCCGGCTTCTACGCGGCCGCGACCTACACCGAAGCCGCGGTACTGGAGACCGCGCTCAAAGCGGTGAAGGGCAAGATCGAGGACAAGAAAGCGTTCATGAATGCGCTGCGCCACGTGAAAGCCAATACCGTCCGCGGGCCGGTGTCGTTCGACGAGTTCGGCAACATCGTCGGCAACGTCTACATCCGCAAGGTGACCAGGAAGGAAGGAAGGCTGGTGAATTCGGTGATCAAGACCTACCCGAATGTCAGCCAGTTCTGGACCTACAACAAGCAGGCTTTCCTGAAGGAACCGGTCTACTCGCGTGACGCGCCGCCGGCCAAGAACCTGGAGAAATAATGCCGCGGCGGCCCGGGCGCGCGCCGGGCCGCGGTTACGCCTGCGCCGCGCCACCGCGCGGCGCCGGAATCCGCTGCACGCCGGGGCGCAGGCCGACGGATGTGCGCCGGGCCCTGCATTACTGATTTGGTCTTTTCCGACTCAAGTCTTGACAGTTCTGTCGAAGAATGTGGGTTTACTAGGTCTCCCGATTTTCGGAAGTTGCGAAGTTGCAACTTCCGAAAATGGGGAGATGATGAAAAGCAAAATCGAGCATGCCCGGTTCGTTACGGCTTGTCCGGCTTAGGTTATTGCCGATTTGATGAATTATCCGCTCCAGTTCTGGGCCATCCAGACGCTGAACAGCTTGTCGCTGGGCGGCCTGCTGTTCCTGCTGTCGTCGGGCTTTTCATTGATCTTCGGGCTGATGCGCATAGCGAATCTCACGCATGGTTCGCTGTTCATGCTCGGGGCGTACGTCGGGGTCACCGTACTCAAGTTCATTCCGAACCTGTGGCTCGCGGCGCTGGTCGGCGGCTTGATCGTCGCCGCGTGCGGGGCGCTGTTCGAGCGCCTGGTGCTGCGCGCGCTCGGCGGCAACGTGCTCGGCCAGGTCCTGGTCACCCTGGGCGTCTCGTTCATCGTCGCCGACCTGTGCCTCATGGTATGGGGCGGCGACCCGATCCCGGTGCCCACGCCCGAGTCGCTCCGGTCGGCGATCATCATCGCCGGCCTGCCGTTCCCCAGCTACCGGCTGGTCGTGCTGGGCATCGCGATCGCCACCTGGCTGGGACTCTACCTGCTGATGGAACGCACGCGGTTGGGCGCCATGATCCGCGCCGGCGTGGACGACATGCAGATGGCGCGGGCCGTGGGCATTCCTGTTTCCAGGCTGTTTACCACGGTGTTCTTCCTCGGCGCGCTGCTCGCGGCGGCGGGCGGCATCATAGGCGGACCGATCATGTCGGCCTACCCGGGCCTGGACGCCGACATGCTGCCGCTGGCGCTGATCGTCGTGATCCTGGGCGGCGTCGGCAGCCTGATCGGCGCCCTCGTGGGCAGTTTCATCATCGGCTTCATCTACACCTTCGGAACGGCGCTGTTTCCCGATCTCGCCTACGTCATCCTGTTCCTACCGATGATCTTCGTGATCGCATTCCGTCCCCGCGGTCTGTTTGGACGTGCGTCAACATGAAGCGATGGACTCCGGCGACGGGGATGCGCAGAAGCCTTTCGGAGGCGGCCGAGTGAATCGAACGAGCTGGGCCGTCGTTGCCATCGCGCTGGCCGTTTTTCCGCTGGTCGCCGGCGACTTCTACGTCAATCTCGGCAGCCAGATCTTCGTCGC
>MEQZ01000074.1:25104-28573 GCA_001770425.1 Betaproteobacteria bacterium RIFCSPLOWO2_02_FULL_65_20
GCCTCAATCTGCTGGTGGGTTACGGGGGCCTGACCTCGCTCGGCCACGCCTCCTGGATCGGCCTGGCGTCCTACACGTCCGCCTGGCTGTTTCTGAAAATGGGCGTGGGCCACATGCTCTCGGCGCCGATCGCGTTGGTCGGCACGACGCTGGTCGCGGGGGTGTTCGGCTGGATCGCGCTGCGCGCGACCGGGCTCGGTTTCCTGATGATCACCCTTGCGCTCTCGCAGGTGGTGTGGGGAACCGCGTATCGCTGGGCGTCGGTGACCAACGGCGACAACGGGCTCACCGGCCTGACGCGCCCCGCTCCGTTCGGCATCAACCTGGACGAGGCCGCGGCCTTTTACTATTTCGCGCTCGCCGTCACGGCGCTTTCCCTCTGGATGATGGGCAAGTTCGTGAATTCCCCGTTCGGCGCGGCGCTGCGCGGCACCCGCGACCAGCCGCGGCGGATGAGCGCGCTCGGCCACGACGTCTGGCTGATCCGCTGGATCACGTTCGTCTATTCAGCGTTCTGGGGAGCCGTCGCCGGCCTGCTCTACGTGTATTACAACAAGTACATCCATCCCACCGCGCTGTCGCTGACCAATTCGGCCGAAGGACTGCTCGGCGTGATCGCGGGCGGTTCGGGCACGCTCGCCGGCCCGGTCGTCGGCGCGGCGATCGTGGTGCTCATGAAGAATTACGTCTCCGCGTATATCGAGCGCTGGAACATGCTACTGGGATTCGTCTTCGTCGCGATCGTGCTGTTCGTGCCCGACGGGCTCGTTCCCGGAGTGCGCCGCCTGTGGACACGCTGGAGAACGAAGTGACCCCCGCGCTGCAGATCGGCGCTCTGAGAAAGGCGTTCGGCGGCCTGCCGGCGACGGACAACGTGTCGCTGGAGGTGATGCCGGGCGAGCGGCGGCTGATCATCGGACCGAACGGCGCCGGCAAGACGACGCTTTTCAACCTGATCACCGGCGACCTCGCGCCCGACGCCGGCACGATCCGGCTGTTCGGCGAGGAAGTCTCGCGGCTGCGGCCGCATCGCCGGGCGCACCGCGGCCTGGCCCGCACCTACCAGATCATCACGCTGTTTCCCAACGACACGCTCGAGCACAACATCGCGCTGTCGCAACTCGGACTGTCGAGGCGTCGCTGGAATACGTTCCGGGCGCTCACCGACTACGCCGACCTGTATGGCGAGGCCCGGCGCGTGCTGGGCCGCGTCGGGCTCGAACATCTCGCCCGGCGCCACATCAGCGAGGTTTCCTATGGCGAGAAACGGCGAGTCGAGATCGCGATGGCTCTTGCGCAAAATCCGAGGCTGCTGCTGCTCGACGAACCGCTGGCCGGACTTTCGCGCGAGGAGCGCGTAGGCGTCACCCAGCTGATCGCCGGCATCACGCGCGAAGTAACGGTGCTGCTGATCGAACACGACATGGACACGGCTCTGGACCTGGCCGAGCGCATCACCGTGCTGCATTACGGCAGCGTGATCGTGGAAGGCACGCGCGCCGAGGTTGTGGCCGACCCAAAAACGCGCGAGGTGTACCTTGGCGACGGCTGAGGCACTGGCGCTGGCCGGCATCAATGCGCTCTACGGCGACAGCCATGTGCTGCACGACGTCTCGTTTTCGCTGGCCTCGGGACGGGTGCTCGCGCTGCTGGGCCGCAACGGCGCCGGGAAGACGACCTGCATGAGTACCATCATCGGCTTCCTGCAGCCGCGCGACGGCGAGATCCGGCTGTTCGGCGAACCGATCCATCGGCTTGCGCCGGAAGCGATCTCGCGCAAGGGCGTCGGTTTCTGTCCCCAGGGGCGGCGCATATTTCCGACGCTCTCGGTGCGCGAGAACCTGATCGTCGCGCGCCAGAAACGTGCCGAATCGACAAAGCCCTGGACGCTGGAACGCGTGTTCGATCTGTTTCCGAAGCTGAGCGAGCGTGCGCAGCAGCAGGCCGGTTCCCTATCCGGCGGCGAGCAGCAGATGCTGGCGATCGGCCGCGCGCTGATGGGCAACCCGCGGTTGCTGCTGCTGGACGAACCCTCCGAGGGACTCGCGCCGCGGATCGTCGCCGAGGTCGGGCAGACGATCGCGCGCCTGAAACAGGAGGGCCTGTCGATCGTGCTGGTGGAGCAGAACATCAAGCTCGCATTCGGGCTCGCCGACGACGTCATCATGCTCAATACGGGCCGTGTCGCGTTCACCGGCGGCGTGGAGGAAATACGCAACGACGAGGCCATGCTTACCCAGCACCTCGGTGTCTTCTAGTTTTCAAGCTCAGAAAGGAAAATCGCCATGATGTTTACCTGCGCCGCGCCCGGCTACACCGACTCCCTCCGCGACCACAGCCCGGCTCTTTCAGCCCGCGAGGGCGCCGCGAAGACAACGAAGACGCCGCGCGCGGCGCCCTTGCTCAAGCTGGTTCGCAACAGGAAAGGACGCAGCCTGCGCATCGACATCCACTGCCACTATCTCAACCCGGAGGTGCAGGCCAGGGTCGCGCCGATGAATACGGCGCAGTACGACCCCTCGCGCGTGTACGCCAACGCGCTCACGGGCGAGGTCAACGTCAAACAGATGAAGGACCGCGCGCCCAAGCTCTCGACGATCGAGGTGCGCCTGAAGGACATGGACCGCATGGGCATCGACATCCAGGCGGTGTCCCCGGCGCCGAATCAGTGCTCCTACTGGGCCGAGCCGGGCCTGGGGCTGGAGCTTTCGCGCATGGTGAACGACCGCCTGGCCGAGATCGTCGCCACCTGGCCGGACCGCTTCGTCGGCCTGGGCACCGTGCCGCTGCAGAACGCCGACATGGCGGTCGCAGAGCTCGAGCGCTGCGTGAACAAGCTCGGCCTGCGCGGGGTGGAGATCAACCCGAACGTCAACGGAATGGATCTCACCGACCCGCGGCTGAACCTGGACAGGTTTTTTGCGAAGGTGCAGGAACTGGGCGTCGTCATATTCATGCATCCGCTCGGATTCACCCAGGGCGAGCGGTTCATGGACCATTATTTCAACAACGTCATCGGCAACCCGCTGGAGACGACCGTGGCGGTGAGCCACCTGATATTCGACGGCGTGATGGAACGCTTCCGGAAACTGAATATCGTGCTGCCGCACGCGGGCGGTTACCTGGCGCATTACTGGGCGCGCATGGACCATGCCCACGGTGCGCGTCCGGACTGCCATACCGTCATCAGGAAAAAACCGACGAGCTACCTGCGCAAGTTCTACTTCGACACCATCACCTTCGACCGCGACATGCTGCGCAACCTGATAGACAAGTGGGGCGACGACCACGTCGTGCTGGGGACGGACTATCCCTTCGACATGGGCGAGGTGGATCCGGTGGGTCTCATCGAAAGCGTGGCCCGCCTTTCGCGCGCAGAAAAGGACCGGATCATGGGAGGAAATGCGGCGCGTCTGCTCAAGATCAAGCGATGAACGCGACGAGCGCACAGGTCACAACAAGTCTTTCG
>MEQZ01000075.1:0-27606 GCA_001770425.1 Betaproteobacteria bacterium RIFCSPLOWO2_02_FULL_65_20
AGCCGTTTCGGTAGGCGACGATGATGGGCCGGAACGCCGCGGCATTGTAGAGCTGGCCGGTCGCCTGCACCGCAAACACGCGGTCCTTTCCGTAGAGCGTGCCGGTGGGCAGGTTGACGTTCGCCTGCACAACCGCCTGCTCCACCTCGTTGATGCCCACACCGCGCGCGGCGAGCGCGCTGGGATCCAGCTGCACCCGCACCGCGTATTCCTGCTGCCCGAATACCTGCACCTGCGCGACGCCGCTGATGGTGGAGATCCGCTGCGCCAGGAAGGTTTCGGCATACTCGTTGACCGTGTACAGCGGCAGCGTGTCTGAGCTCAGCGCCAGGTAATAGATCGGAAAGTCGGCGGGGTTGACCTTGCGGAAAGACGGCGGCTCAGTCATGGTCGAGGGCAGCCGTCTGGCCACGGTCGCGATGGCCGATTGCACGTCCTGCGCGGCGGCGTCTATGTCGCGGTCGAGCGAAAACTGGATGGTGATGCTGGCGATGCCCTGGCCGCTCACCGAAGTCATGGAATCGATGCCGGCAATGGTCGTAAACTGCTTCTCCAGCGGGGTTGCCACCGCCGCGGCCATGGTTTCGGGACTCGCACCGGGCAGTCTGGCCGAGACCTGGATGGTGGGAAAGTCCACGTTGGGAAGCGACGATACCGGCAAAAGCCGGAAACTCACGATGCCGAAAATGAGAATGCCGATCATGACCAGCATCGTCATGACCGGGCGCCGTACGAACAGTTCGGAGAGGTTCATGGCGCGTCAGTTCCTGATCGTGACCTTTGCGCCCGGCGCGAGCCGCAGCTGGCCGCGGACCACCACCTGCTCGCCCCGGGCAAGCCCCTTGCCGATGATTGAATCGTCGCCGTCGGTCCGGTCCACGACCACCTTGCGCACTTCCGTGGTCATGTCCGGCTTGACCACGAACACGTACTGGCCGTCGGGCCCGGTCTGAACCGCCTGGGTCGGCACCACGATCGCGTCCTTTTGATCGTAGAGCTCACGGTGACATTGACGAACTGGCCGGGCCAGAGCGCGTTGTCCTTGTTGAGGAAGGTCGCTCGCAACTTGATCGTGCCGGTGGTCTGGTCGACCGCGTTGTCGACGAACACCAGCCTTCCGGATGCGGCCGCCTTGTCCGTGCTGGGCGGCGCTGCCTCGACCACGATCGGCCCCCGAGCCATGTAGTTGCGGATCGCGCCCAACTGCTGCTCGGGCACGGCGAAATTGACGTAGATCGGATGCACCTGGTTGAGCACGACCAGCGCGGTGCTGTCGTTGGCCTTCACCAGATTACCCTTTGCGATCTGGATTTTCCCGGTAAAAGCGTCGATTGGGGAACGGATGGTGCAGTACTCGAGATTGAGCCTGGCGTTGTCCAGCGCCGCCTTGCTCGCCTGCGCCACGGCTTCGGCCGAGTCGGCATTGGTGCGGATCTGGGCGTAGGCTTCCTTCGAAACGAAGTTCTTCTGCAGCAACTCCTGATAGCGCCGTTCCTGCGAGCGCGCCTGGTCACGCTGGGCCACGTCGCGCGCATGGGTTGCCTCAACCTGGCGCAACGTCGCCTCGTACGGCCGCGGGTCGATCTTGAACAGCACGCTGCCCTGCCGGACCTCCTGTCCTTCCTTGAAATTGACCTCGACGATCTGCCCGTCGACCCGGGCCTTAAGCGCGACGGTGGAGAAGGGCTCGACGTTTCCGATCGCCTGCAACCGGAAAGGGACATTCTGCTGCGCGACCGTGGCCACGGTGACCGGCACCGCAGCAGCAGCGCCGCCGCCTTTCCCCGCTTTCGACCCCTGGGCGAAACTGCCCGGGCCGATGTACGCGAGCACGGCGCAGGCGACGACCGCGATGCCGGCAAGGCCCAGCAGCGCGCGCGGCCTCGGTGCGCGGGAAGGGGAAGGGGAAGCGGAATGGAGGCTCGGCGTCATGCGGCTGCTTGCTCGTAACGGTGCTGACGCGAACAGATGCACGCCGTCTGAAATTCCACAATTTTCAACATATGCCGTTCAAGGAATGCGAAAGCCACTCCCCCTCCCAAGAGACGAACGAGTTCCCGGTCGGCGCAGCTCGCACGCTTGCAGCCGGCTGCGGCAACGCCGAAATCTACGGCAAAATGCGCTCTAACGCAAAAAGACTTTCGACCGGTTCTCTGGCTCGCGCCAGATGGGCGTCGGCGCCGTCGACGATGACTTCGGCGGCGCGCGGCCGGGTGTTGTAGTTCGAACTCATGCTCATGCCGTAGGCGCCCGCCGAAAGGATCGCGAGCAGGTCGCCCGCCTGCACCGCCAGGCTGCGTCCGAGGCCGAGAAAATCGCCTGATTCGCAGACCGGACCGACCACGTCGTAGGTCACCGGGGCGCCGTTGCGGGGCCGCACCGGAACGATGTCGTGCCAGGCTTCGTAGAGCACCGGGCGCATGAGGTCGTTCATAGCCGCATCCACGATGGCGAAGTTCCTTGCCTGCCCGTGCTTCAGGTATTCGACGCGGGTCAGCAGCACCCCGGCGTTGCCCACCATCGCGCGCCCGGGCTCGAACAACAGCTTGATCCTGCGCTCCCCGAGCAGCGCGAACAGCCGCGCCAGATAGTCGCGTATCGCGGGCGGTTCCTCGTCGCGGTAGCGGATGCCCAGCCCGCCTCCCATATCGAGATGTTCCAGCCGTATTCCGCCAGCGTCGAGCGTGTCGACGAACTGCAGCACCTTCTCGAGAGCGGAAATGAACGGTTCCATTTCGGTGATCTGCGAGCCGATGTGAACGTCCATACCGACGATCCGCACGCCGGGGAGCATCGCCGCCTTGCGATAAAGCGCAAGGGCCTCGTCGTAGGTGATCCCGAACTTGTTGTCGCGCAGCCCCGTGGCAATGTAGGGATGCGTCTTGGGATCGACGTCCGGATTGACGCGCAGCGAAACCGGGGCCTTGAGGCCCATGCCGCGTGCAACCCGGTCTAGCCGCTCGATCTCGGCCTGCGATTCGACGTTGAAGCAAAGAATGCCCGCTGCCAGTGCAGTGCGCATCTCGTCCTCGGTCTTGCCTACACCGGAGAAAACCGTCTTCGACGCCGATCCGCCGGCAGCGATCACGCGCGCCAGTTCGCCCCCCGAGACGATGTCGAAGCCCGCGCCCAGGCGGGAAAACAGGTTGAGGATAGCGAGGTTGGAATTGGCCTTGACCGCATAGCAGACCAGCACGTCGCGCCCGGCGCAACCGGTCGCGAAATCGTTCCACGCGCTCTCGAGGGCGGCTCTCGAGTACACATAACACGGTGTGCCGAACTGCTGTGCGACGGTTTCGAGCGGGACCGCTTCCATCGACAGCGCCCCGTTGCTCAGGGAAAGAGGGTTCATTTGCGCTGCGGGTCGCTCTGGGCGGGTTTCTGGTCGGGCGCAGGCAGGTACAATGGCCCCTTGGTCCCGCAAGCCTGCAGGAGTAGGCCCAACAGCACGATAGCTGCGGCGCGGTGGAACATCGTGTTCACTCTGAAAATCATGATATCACGGCGATGAACGAAACCGAGTTCAACGCGCTGGCCGAAGGCACGCTGGCGTCGGTCGTCCGGGCGCTGGAATCGAGCGGGGTCGACTGCGATTGCGAGTTCAAAGGCGACGGCGTGCTTGAACTGGAGTTCGAAAATCACAGCAAGATCATCGTCAACCGCCACGCCCCCGCGAAAGAGGTGTGGGTCGCGGCCAAATCGGGCGGATATCACTACCGGTTCGACGGCGCGCGCTGGGTGAACACGCGCGACGGGGAAGCGCTGTTCGCAACCTTGTCGCGCTGCGTCAGCGAGCAATCGGGTTCGCCGGTGGTACTGAGCGAGCGGATCTGAACCGGCCCGGCGAAAACCAAACAGCCAGCCCGGATTTTGCCTTTCATCAATCTCCCTGTTTTGGGACGTTGCGACGTTGCAACGTCCCAAAACAGGGAGAGCTATATAAACCCAAATTCATCGCAGCGGCTGGCTACATTCGGGGCCCTAAGAGGAGACTCAGGGTACACCTAGAACAGCTGGTTTCTGACGTCCTCCGGCGAACGGCTGCCGCCGTTCCCTTGCGGCGGCGGCAGATTCTCCGGATAGAAGAACTCGGGCTTCCCATCCGGGGCCAACTGCCCGGATTCGTTCACGCGCGCGATGGTCACGCCCTCTGGCATGGCCATGAAGGATTCGGGGATGTTTCTCAACACCTTGCCCATGTAGCCCATCCAGATGGGCAGCGCGGTCAGGCTGCCGGTTTCGTTCGAGCCGAGTTTTCTCGGCTGGTCAAATCCGACCCACGCAATGGCGACGAGCTCAGGCTGGTAGCCGTTGAACCAGGCATCGACGTAGTCGTTGGTGGTGCCGGTCTTCCCGGCGAGATCCTGCCGGCCCAGGGACATCGCCCGCACTGCCGTACCGTGGCTCACCACGTCGTGCATCATGCTGTGCATGAGAAACGCGTTGCGCGCGTCGATGACGCGCAGCGATTCGGTCCCCGCCAGCGCGGGCTGGGCCTGCGCCAGCGTGTTGCCGCGGTCGTCGACGATGCGGGCGACGATGTAGGGCTCGATCCGGTAGCCTCCGGTGGCGAACACGCCGTAGGCGCGCGCCATCTGCCACGGAGTCACCGAACCGGCCCCCAGCGCCATGGTGAGATAGGGCGGGTGTTTGTCGGCGTCAAAGCCGAAGCGAGTGATGTACTCCTGCGCGTACTGTGGTCCGATGGCCTGCAGTATGCGGATGGAAGCCATGTTCTTCGACTTTACGAGCGCCGTTCGCATGCGCATCGGGCCCTCGTACTTGCCGTCGTAGTTCTTGGGTTCCCAGACCTGTCCGCCGGTGAGTGATGCGTCCACAACGACCGGCGCGTCATTGATGCTGGTGGCCGGCGTGAATCCCTTCTCCAGCGCGGCGGAATAGATGAACGGCTTGAACCCCGACCCCGGCTGGCGCCACGCCTGCGTCACGTGGTTGAACTTGTTGCGGCTGAAGTCGAATCCGCCGACCAGGGACCGGACCGCCCCGTCCTGAGGGTTGACGGAAATGAACGCCGCTTCGGCTTCGGGCACTTGCACGACTTGCCAGCGCCCTTTTTCGTCCTTGGCGATGCGGATGATCGCGCCCCGCCGTATGCGCTTGTTCGGCGCCGCCGTGTCCTCGAGCATGCGCGCGGCGAACTTCAGGCCATCGCCGCCGATGGCGACCGTTTCCCCGCCGCGGCGCCAGGCGCGCACTTCGCGCGGGGTCGCCTGCAGCACCAGTGCGGCCAGAATGTCGTCGTTATCCGGATGGTCGGCGAGCGCCTCGTCATAGGCTTCTTCTCCCTCCACGGCGCCTCTGAGGTCGGCGTAGCCTTCGGGCCCGCGGTAGCCGTGGCGGCGGTCATAGTCGAGCAGCCCTCGGCGCAGCGCCGCGTAGGCCGCCTCCTGGTCGTGCTTTCGGATCGTGGTGTAGACCCGGAAGCCGCGGCTGTAGACCTCCTGCGGATACCGTTCGTGCAGCATCTGCCGCACCATTTCCGCAACGTACTCGCCGTGGACCGTGTAATCGTCGATTTCACGCTTGATGGCAAGCGGTGCTTTCTGGGCCTCGGCGTACTGGTCCTCCGTCAGGTACCCGATTTCGCGCATGCGGCGCAGCACGTAGAGCTGACGCTGCTTGGCTCGCTTGGGGTTGATTACGGGATTGAACGACGAGGGCGCCTTGGGCAGGCCCGCCAGCATCGCCGCCTCGGCGGCCGACAGCTGCGCCAGCGGCCTGCCGAAGTAGGTCTGCGCTGCCGAGGCGAAACCGTAGGCGCGTTGCCCGAGGTAGATCTGGTTGATGTAGATCTCGAAAATTTGCTCCTTGCTGAGGCTGGCCTCTATTTTGAAAGCGAGCAGCGCTTCATAGACCTTGCGGGTCAGGGTCTTCTCCGAGGACAAGAAGACGTTTCTGGCCACCTGCATCGTAATGGTGCTCGCGCCCTGCCGCCTACCTCCCGTGAGTAGATTAGAATAGGCCGCTCGGAGAACGCCGACGTAGTCGACCCCCGTGTGCTGGTAGAAGCGCTCGTCCTCCGCGGCGAGAATGGCGTTTTTCATCAACGGGGGGACATCGTCGATGCGGACCAGCGATCGGCGTTCCTCGCCGAATTCGCCGATCAGGACGCCATCCGCGGTATAGATGCGCAACGGGATTTTGGGCTGGTAGTCGGTGAGCGCCTCGATTGAGGGGAGATTGGGGTACGCTAGCAGAAGCACGAAACCGGCGATCGCCCCCCCCATGACGCCGACCCCGGCGAGGAGGAAAATGGGATAAACGAGCCAGCGCAGCCGCATTCCGGGCAATCCTTGAAAAGGAGGCCATTATATAGGTGAGGGCAGCAGGTCCTGCCCACAGGGCCCTGAAAACACGCAGGAATAATTTGCTTTACAGTGTACGGAGTTGTTGCTAGGATTTAACGTGGATTATATTTTTCGCGCCTAAGCGGCGATATCAGAAAGGGAAATTGGGTTTGGCGCTCGATTTCGACATCTTCAAACCGAAGGCCCAGCCTTTGTTCGGGATGGACATCAGTTCGTCCTCGATCAAAATGGTGGAGCTCGTGGACGCGGGCAAGGGTGCCATCCGCGTGGAGCGGTACGTGATCGAGCCCCTTCCCAAGGAAGCGGTCGTCGACGGCAGCATCGCCAACCTCGAGGCGGTGGAAGAGACCGTCGGGCGCGGCTGGAAGAAACTGGCGACGCGCACCAAGAACGTCGCCATGGCGTTGCCCACGGCGGCAGTGATCACCAAGAAGATCATCGTGCCTGCCGGCCTTCGGGAAGAAGAACTCGAACTGCAGGTAGAAACGGAGGCGAACCAGTACATTCCGTTCGCGCTCGAGGAAGTGAATCTGGACTTCCAGGTCGTCGGGCCGGCGCCCTCCTCCCCCGAGGAGGTGGAAGTGCTGATCGCGGCCTCGCGCAAGGAGAGAGTCGAGGACCGGGTCGCCGTCGTGCAGGCTGCGGGCCTCAAGGCCCTGGTCATGGACGTCGAGTCCTATGCCATGCAGGCGGCCTTCGACCTGATCAAGAAACAGTTTCCGAACGATGCCAAGGACCAGAATATCGCGCTGGTCGACGTCGGTGCCAATGTCATGAACATCACGGTGCTGCGAAACGAGCAGCCCGTGTACACGCGCGAGCAGGCGTTCGGGGGCAATCAGCTCACCCAGGACATCATGCGCCAGTACGGCATGAGCCATGAGGAGGCCGAAGCGGCCAAGCGCTCAGGCGGCCTGCCGGAAACCTACGACGCAGAGGTGCTGCGCCCGTTCATAGAGAACGCGGCGCTCGAGATCCAGCGTGCGATGCAGTTTTTCTTCACCTCGACGCAATTCAACAGCATCGAGCACATTCTGCTGTTCGGCGGCTCGGCGGCGATACCCGGTCTGGAAGAGGCCGTGTCCACGCGCACTCAGGTCAACACCCTGATTGCCAACCCCTTTGCCAGCATGGCCGTCAACCCGCGGATTCAGTTGAAAAAGCTGATCGCCGACGCGCCTTCGCTGATGATCGCCTGCGGCCTGGCCATGCGGAGGTTCGACACGTGACCATCCGCGTCAATCTGCTGCCGCACCGCGAGGAGCGGCGCAAGGCACAGCGCAAGCACCTTGGAATCCTCGCTGGCATGGTGGGCGCGCTCGCGATCGCGATCGTCGTGCTCATCCATGGGGTGATTGCAGGCTATATTTCGGTCCAGTCCGACCGCAACACCTTCCTGAAGAAGGAAAACGCGAGCCTCGACAAGGAAATCGAGGAAATCAAGAAGCTCCAGAGCGAGATCGCGGCACTGCTGGCGCGCAAGCAGGTGATCGAGCGGCTGCAGACCGACCGCGCGCTGGCGGTGTATCTCCTCGACGAGCTTCCGCGCCAAGTGCCAGACGGCGTCTATGTGAAAACCATCAGGCAGCAGGGGCTGAAGATATTCATGAACGGCTACTCGCAGTCGAACGCCCGCGTGTCGACCCTGATGCGCAACATCTCCTCCTCGTCTCATCTCGAGAAGCCGGTGCTGGTGGAGATCAAGTCGGCCACGGTCAACGGCAAACGCGTGTCCGAGTTCACGATGAACCTGAGCCTGAAGGCGCCGCAAGCCGAGGCGGACAAGGCAGGCGCGGCGGGGGCGGCCAAGGCCGGCGCCGCCAAGAAGGGATAGCGCGGCATGTTGAAGACGCTGCTCGATCAGTTCAAAGGCCTGAATCCCAAGGACCCGGGCGCCTGGCCACCGTTGCCCAAGGTGCTGCTGCTGCTGGTGCTGTTTATCGGCCTCCTGGTCGGGGCGTATTTCCTCGACTGGTCCGACCAGCTCGAACAACTCGATGCCGGTGTCGCCCAGGAAGCCAAACTCAAGGACGAGTACAAGAACAAGAAGCAGAAATCGATCAACCTGGACCTGTACCGCCAGCAGCTGCGCGAGATCGACAGCTCGTTCGGCGCGCTGCTCAAGCAGTTGCCCAACCGCTCGCAGATGGATGCGTTGCTCGTCGACATCAACCAGGCCGGGCTCGGGCGCGGTCTGCAGTTCGATTTGTTCAAGCCCGCGGCTCAGGAATCCGCACGCGACTTCTACACCGAACTGCCGATTCAGCTCAAAGTGATCGGGACATATCACGACATCGGCGCGTTCGCAAGCGACATCGGCGGGCTGTCGCGGATCGTCACGCTCAACGATTTAGCCCTCAGCGGCGGCAAGGGCGGCGCGCTCACCCTGGACGCCACCGCCAAGACCTTCCGCTACCTGGACGAAGAGGAGGTCGCGTCGCAGCGCCGGGCGACCGCGCAGAAAGGCGCGAAGAGAGGGAGGAAATGAGGCGCGCGCTCGCCATCGCGCTGGGCCTGTTCCTCGCCGCGTGCGGCGGGGGGGAGTATCAGGATCTGAAGGAAGAGCTGAAGAAGCTCACCGCCGATCTGCGCGGCAAGGTGGATCCGCTGCCTGTGGTCAAACCTTACGAGCCCGTGCCTTACAGGGCGCTCGATCTTCCCGACCCGTTCGGTCCGGCGAAGATCGAGCTCGTGACCAAGATCACCAGCAGCGCGGGCGGGCTCAAGCCCGATCTCAATCGGCCCAGGGAGCCGCTCGAGTCATTCCCGCTGGAGTCGGTGAAAGTGGTCGGCATGCTGCAGCAGGGCAAGCAGACGTATGCGCTGGTGAGAGCCGATGCGAGCGTGTACCGGGTCAGGGTCGGCAATTTCATGGGCCAGAACTTCGGTCTGATCACCGGCATCACCGATGCCCAGGTTCAGTTGCGCGAACTCGTACAGGACGCCTCGGGGGAATGGGCCGAACGGGTCAGCACGCTGCAGCTGCAGGAAGCAGGAGGAAGATGATGAGCACAAGCTTGCGTAAGTTCTTCGGGCCGGTGATTTTCGCATTCGGCCTGTTTGCGGCGCAGGCCGCACTGGCTCAGAACGCGATCGATTCGGTCAACGTGACCCGCCAGGCCGGCCAGGTCATCGTGCGCATGGGCTTCAAGGAGCCGCTTGCCGGCGCGCCGGGGAGCTTCACCGTTGCCAGCCCAGCGCGGATCGCTTTCGATTTTCCCGGCACTGCGAACGGTCTGGGGCGCAGCAGCCAGGAAATCGGCGAGGGCGATCTTCGCTCGATGAACGTCGTGCAGGTGGGCGATCGCACGCGCGTCGTATTCAACCTGCGCAGTCTGATGCGCTACGAAGCCAAGGTTGACGGCCGCACGCTGCTCGTTACCATGACCTCGAGCGCCCCGTCCGCTGCGGCGTCGCGTTTCGCCGAAGGCCGTCCCGATATCGGGCACGCGCTCAAGGACATCAGCTTCCGGCGCGGCCGCCAGGGTGAAGGCCGGATCATGGTCGATCTTTCGGATGCCTCGACCGGAATCGATATCAAGCAGCAGGGCCAGCAGATCATCGTTGATTTCCTGAAGGCGAACATCCCGGACAACCTGCGCAGGCGCCTCGACGTCGTCGATTTCGGCACGCCGGTGCAGATCGTCAGCACGTTCCCGCAGGGGGACAACGTGCGCATGGTGATCGAACCCAAGGGTCTGTGGGAGCACAACGCATACCAGACCGATACCCAGTTCGTTCTGGAGGTGAAGGCGGTGGCCTACGACCCGAACAAGCTGGTTCAGGCAAGCAGGGCCGGATACCAGGGAGAGAAGCTGTCGCTGAACTTCCAGAACATCGAGGTGAGGAGCGTCCTGAACGTCATCGCCGACTTCACCGACCTCAACGTCATCACCAGCGACAGCGTCCAGGGCAACCTGACGCTGCGCCTGAAGGACGTGCCCTGGGACCAGGCGCTGGATATCATTCTGCAGACCCGCGGACTGGACATGCGCAAGAACGGCAATGTCGTCTGGATCGCGCCGCGCGACGAGCTCGCGACCAAGGAGAAGCTCTCGCTCGAGTCGAAGCAGCAGATCACCGAACTGGAGGCCGTGCGGACCGAGACGTTCCAGCTCAATTACGCCAAGGCCGCCGACGTCGCCAGGATAGTCAGCGACGGCAAGCAGTCGATCCTTTCCAAGCGCGGCAGTGTCGTCGTCGACGCGCGCACCAACCAGATGTTCGTTCAGGACGTGTCGAGCCGGCTTGAGGACGTGCGCAAGCTCGTCGCCAAGCTGGACGTTTCGGTGCGTCAGGTGCTGATCGAGGCACGGATCGTGGAGGCCAACGACACCTTCGCCAAGAGCCTGGGTGCGCGCCTGGGCTTCAACGATGCGGGCATACACAACATGGCCGCCCTGAACACGCAGTTCCGGACGGCCCCGACACTGGAGTCGTTGACGGCTGCGGCCGCGGCGGGGGCGGGTGCCGCCGCCGGCAGCGCGACCAACGTCAATCTGCCTATTTCCGGCAGCACGACGGGAAGTCCTGGAACGTTCGCCATCAGCCTGTTCAACGGTATGCAGACCCGTTTCATCAACCTGGAGATCCAGGCGCTGCAGAATGACGGAAAGGGGAAGATCATCTCCAATCCCCGGGTGCTCACCACCAACAACGTCGAAGCGCTGATCGAGTCGGGCACGGAGATACCGTACCAGACTACCAGCGCGTCCGGCACATCGACCTCGTTCCGCAAGGCGAGCCTCGCTCTCAGGGTCAAGCCCCAGATCACGCCCGACGGCAACGTCATCATGACCCTGGACGTGAACAAGGATGCCCCCGATCCTACGACCGCTTCGTCGGCGGGCATCGCGATCAGCACCAAGCACGTCAAGACCGAGGTGCTGGTGGAGAATGGCGGCACGGTGGTGATAGGCGGGATCTATACGCAGACGACCGGCGACGCCACGACCAAGATACCGTTTTTTGGCGACCTGCCGGTCATCGGGAACCTGTTCCGCAGCAACACGCGTTCGGATACCAAGGCCGAACTGCTGGTGTTCATCACGCCGCGCATCGTTCAGGAACAGGTCGGGCAGCGCTAGGCGTCGTCTGCGCCGCGCTGCCGCACGCCCGGCCTCGGACGCGCTGGCATTCACCCCTCGCCGGGAAGGCGAGAAAGCTACAATGAAGCTGTGAAATCTTCCGCCAATATATTCCTGGTCGGCATGATGGGCGCGGGAAAGACCACCGTCGGCCGGCTGCTCGCCAAGCGCCTGGGCAAGTCGTTTCACGATTGCGATCACGACATCGAGGCCCGGACCGGCGTGCGCGTCGCGGTGATTTTCGAGATCGAGGGCGAACCGGGTTTCCGCAAGCGCGAGTCCGAGGAACTCAGGCGCCTCGCCGCGCTGGAGAACATCGTTCTCGCCACCGGCGGCGGCGCCGTGCTCGATCCCGGCAACAGGGCGCTGCTCAAGGCGCGAGGGCTGGTCGTTTATCTGCACGCCCAGCCCAAGGACCTGTGGCAGCGGACCCGGCACGACAAGTCGCGGCCGCTGCTGAATACCGCGGACCCGCGCGCGCGCCAGGAGGAACTGTACCGGGCCCGGGATTCGCTCTACCGGGAGGTTGCCGACCTGGTCGTGGACACCGGCAGGCAGAGCGTCAACGTGCTCGTAAACCAGCTTCTGGAGCAGCTCGGACCGCAATGCAAACTCTCCGCGTAGAACTGGGCAGCCGCGCCTACCCCATATATATCGGCAGCGGGCTCATCGCCCGGCCGGAGCTGCTCGCGCCGTTCATTCGGGGTGGCAGGGCGGCCGTGGTCACCAACGCCACGGTGGCGCCGCTCTATCTGGAGCGCTTGACCACGGGCCTGCGCGCAAGCGGCATTGATCTGTTCGGCATCGTCCTGCCCGACGGCGAGGCCTACAAGAACTGGGAGACGCTCAATGCCGTCTACGACCGCTTGCTCGAGGCGCATTGCGACCGTCAGGCCACGCTGATCGCGCTGGGCGGGGGCGTCATCGGCGATCTCGCCGGCTTCGCCGCGGCGACCTATCAGCGCGGCGTGCCTCTTATCCAGGTGCCCACTACGCTGCTCGCCCAGGTGGATTCCTCGGTGGGCGGGAAGACCGCGATCAACCACCCGCGCGGCAAGAACATGATCGGCTCGTTTCACCAGCCGCTCGCGGTGCTCGCCGACGTGGACACGCTCGCGACCCTTCCCGAGCGCGAGCTGCGCGCCGGCCTCGCGGAGGTGATCAAGCACGGCCTGATCAGGGATCTCGGCTTCTTCGAGTGGATCGAGGCGAACATCGCGCGGCTGCTCGCGCGGGATCCCGAGGCGCTCATCCACGCGGTGCGGCGCTCCTGCGAGATCAAGGCCGAGATCGTCGCAATCGACGAGAGGGAAACCGGGGCGCGTGCACTGCTCAATCTGGGACACACCTTCGGCCATGCCATCGAAACCGCCAAGGGCTATGGCGTCTGGCTGCACGGGGAGGCAGTGGCTGCCGGGATGGCGATGGCCGCCGACCTCTCGCGCAGGCTCGGTTCGCTGAGCGCGGAGGATGCAGGGCGGGTGGCCGCGCTGCTGGAGCGCGCGGGGCTGCCGGTCGCCGTGAGCGGGATCGCCGCACCGCGGTTCATCGAGCTGATGAGCGTGGACAAGAAAGCGGCGGCGGGGAGGATCCGTTTCGTCCTGCTGGACCGCATCGGCTCGGCTGTCCTCCGGGGCGATGTGCCGCAGGATGCGCTTCAGTCCACGCTGGGTGCCATGGACTGAGGTCCTGCCGGTTCGACACCCGCGACTTTCTGCGCGACGGGCGAGGCGGGTTCTGCGAGGCGACCATGATGCGATATACTGAGCGCGCCGATATTCCGGCTCAGCCGGGATATTCCCCTGCCGAATTTCGGGGCATCGTTGATCAATCGAAATGGCTGATTCGTTTTCGTTCGTATCCTCGCTCGCGCCACGCGCGATTCCCTGGCTGGGAAGACTCGCGACGATCGCGATCATTGCGCTGCTCGCTTGGATGGGAGCGCGCATTTTCTGGAATTTCACGGCTCCCGCCACGCCCGAACCGGCGATGGTCGTAGATACCGATGCGCTGCGGGTCGCTCAGGCCCTCGCCGCGCGCCATGTGTTCGGTGTCGCGCCGGCGCAAGAACGCATCGGCGCCGGTGGCACAACCGCCGCGGGCCTCAAATTGCACGGCGTGGTTGCGCCCGGCAGGCGGGGACATACCGCCATCGCGATTTTCTCCAGCCAGGGCAAGCCCGCGGTCGCCGTTCGCGTGGGCGAGGAAGTGCTGCCCGGCGTGACGCTGCACCGCGTTCTCCCGCGATCCGTGGAAATCGACCAGGGGGGACAAATCCTTACGCTGGCGCTTCCGGAGCGCGGCAAGACCTGACCCTGACCATGGCCAAACTCATGACGATACGAGCTTCCTCCCTGATGCGAATCGGCCTGGCGTTCCTGGCCGGCGGGCTCATTGCGGCCGGGCCCGCGAGCGCCGCGGGCGCGGCGAACGACAAGGCGAAGCCGCGGCCGGCCGGCGCCGCGGAGGAAAGCGTGACGCTGAATTTCGTCAATGCGGAAATCGAGTCGGTGATCAAGGCCGTCTCCCAGATCACCGGCAAGAATTTCCTGCTCGATCCGCGCGTCAAAGGCACGATCAACGTCGTATCGGGAAGACCGGTGCCTTCGTCGCTTGCGTATCCGCTGCTCTTGTCCGCGTTGCGCATGCAGGGATTTGCCGCAGTCGAATACAACGGCGTCACCAAAGTCATGCCCGAGGCCGAGGCCAAGACTCAGGCCGGGCCCACGCGCAGCGGCGCCGGCGGGCCGCGGGGCGACCAGATGCTGACCAAGGTGTTTGCGCTGCAGCACGAATCGGCGGTGCAGCTGGTGCCGGTGCTGCGCCCGTTGATCGCGCCCAACAACAGCATCAACGCCTATGCAAACAACAACACCCTCGTCATCACCGATTACGCGGACAATCTCGCGCGCCTTGAAAGAATCATCGACGCACTGGACACGCCCTACGGTGAAGGACCCCAGGTAATCCCGATCCGCCACGCCTCGGCGATCGATCTGGCGACCATGCTGAGCGGTTTGTATGGCGCCACATCCGGCGCTCCTGGCGACAGCAGTCAGCGCGTCAGTATCC
The DNA here is from genome assembly GCA_001770425.1 of Betaproteobacteria bacterium RIFCSPLOWO2_02_FULL_65_20. Lineage (GTDB taxonomy): Bacteria > Pseudomonadota > Gammaproteobacteria > Burkholderiales > SG8-39 > JACQTO01. The sequence continues at coordinate 14,489 of MEQZ01000075.1, forward strand.
TCGCGGACTCGCGCGCCAACAGCCTCATCGTCAGTTCCGACAACCCGGGCAAGGTCGCTCGCATCCGCGCACTGATCGCGACGCTCGACCAGCCGACCGCGGCGGCAGGCAACATCCACGTCATCTATCTCAAGAACGCGGATGCCGCGGGGGTGGCCCGGACCCTGAGGGCCATCGTCACCGGCGAGGCGCCGTCCCCGTTGCCCTCCGCGTCACTGAGCAGCACACCGACGGCCGGCACGGCGGCCGCTACCGGCGCGCTGCGGACCGCGCAGCTCGCGGCGTCGCAGCCCCCTGGCGCAACGCCTGGCGGCCTCTTGACCGGCGGCGGATTCATCCAGGCCGATACGGCCAACAACGCGCTGATCATCACCGCGCCGGACCCGGTCTACAACAATCTGCGCCGCGTCGTCGACATGCTCGACAAACGCCGCGCGCAGGTCTACATCGAGGCGCTGATCGTCGAACTGCAATCGGACCGCGCCTCGGAATTCGGCATTCAGTGGCAGAACCTGACCGGCAGCGGACCCAGTGCTGCCCGCGTCATCGGTGGAACGAATTTCAGCGCCGGCGGCAGCAACATCGTCGGACTGATGCAAAACATCGCCACGGCGAGTACAACCGGCACGCTGGGAATCAGCCCGGGGCTGAATCTCGGCGTTATTGCCGGAACGACCGCCGGCGGTGTGCCCAATCTCGCTGTGCTTGCGCGCTTTCTGGAGACCGAGGCGAAGGCGAATATTCTTTCGACACCGAACATACTGACCCTGGACAACGAGGAAGCCAGGATCCTGGTCGGCAGCAACGTCCCGTTCATCACCGGCCAATATGCGCAAACGGGCGCCTCCGCAACGGCAACGCCGTTCCAGACTTACGATCGGAAAGACGTGGGAACGACGCTGAAGATCAGACCGCAGATTTCCGAAGGCGGCATCGTGCGCATGCAGATATTCCAGGAATCATCCAGCATCCAGGGAGCGACGCTGTCGAACCCCGCCGGCCCGGTTACCAACAAGCGCTCCATCGAATCCGCGGTTGTCGTGGACGACGGGGGAATCGTCGTGATCGGCGGACTGATCGAAGACAGCTGGTCGATCGGAGAAGACAAGGTGCCCGTACTGGGCGACATCCCGGTGCTAGGCGCGATGTTTCGCTACGAAACCCGAAAACGCACCAAGACCAACCTGATGGTCTTCCTGCGGCCGCAAATCATACGCGACGCGGCCGCGTATCAGGGCATCACCGCGGACCGCTACGACTACGTGATCGGCGAGCAGAAGAAGAGCGCGAAGGATGCGCGGGTGATGCGCGGAGAGCCGCCGGCGCCGACTCTGCCGCCGCGCGGTGTCGCCCCGCAGGCACCCGGCGCCGCCGAGCAGCCCGCCGGGCGATGATGGATGCGATGAACCCGCCGTCGGGCCCGTTGGTGCGCCTGCCCTACACGTTCGCAAAATCCCAATCCATCATCCTGGGCGCCGGGGAAGACGGCGGACTCCAGGCCTACGTCAGCGACAGGACGCCGGTATACGCGCTGGCGGAAGTCAGGCGCACGATAGGCGCGCCGTTCGAAATCGCGCTGCTCGACGCGGTCCATTTCGAGCGCAAGCTCGCAGATACCTACAGCCGAACTGACCAGACCGCGGCCGAAGTGGCCGACGATATCGGCCAGGACCTGGATCTTTCGCGGCTGGTCCAGGAATTGCCTCCGATCGAGGATCTGCTCGAAGGCGAGGACGACGCGCCGATCATACGCATGATCAACGCGCTGCTCACGCAGGCCGTGCGCGAAGCCGCCTCGGACATTCATATCGAGCCGTTCGAGCGGCACTCTTCGGTGCGCTTTCGCATCGACGGGGTGCTGCGGGAAGTGATCCAGCCGCACCGTGCGCTGCATGCCGCGATGACCTCGCGCATCAAGATCATGGCGCAGCTCGACATCGCGGAAAAGCGCCTGCCGCAGGACGGCCGCATCACCGTCCGAATCGCCGGAAAGCCGATCGACGTGCGGGTGTCGACGATCCCGGCAGCCCACGGTGAGCGCGTCGTGCTGCGCCTGTTGGACAAGGATCCGGCGAAGCTGGTGCTGGACGTGCTGGGCATGGCGCCGGACACGCTGGCGCACACCGACACGCTGATACGCCGGCCGCACGGCATCGTCCTGGTCACCGGACCCACGGGCTCGGGAAAGACCACGACGCTCTATGCGGCGCTGTCGCGGCTGAATGCGGGGCAGATGAATATCATGACCGTCGAAGATCCGGTCGAATACGATCTGCCCAACATCGGACAGACCCAGGTCAATGCGCGCATCGACCTGGGTTTCGCCAAGGCGCTGCGCTCGATCCTCAGACAGGATCCGGACGTCATCATGATCGGCGAAATCCGCGACCTGGAAACGGCCCAGATCGCGGTCCAGGCCAGCCTGACCGGGCACCTGGTACTGGCCACTTTGCATACCAACGACAGTGCGAGCGCAGTCACGCGGCTGGTCGACATGGGCGTGGAGCCGTTCCTGCTTGCTTCCAGCCTGGTCGGCGTGCTCGCGCAGCGCCTGGTGCGCCGGCTCTGCACGGCTTGCAGACAGCCCTATGCGCCGGACGCCGCCGAGCGCGCCCAGTTCGAGCGCGCCGCGCCGCCGTCGGTGCTGTACCGGGCGGTGGGATGCGCCGCCTGCAACCACAGCGGGTACCAGGGCCGGATGGGTATCTACGAGTTGCTCGAAGTCGACGAGCCGCTGAGGCACATGATCCACGAGCGCGCATCCGACCAGGTGATCCGCGATCATTGCCGGGCGGTAGGAGCGCTGCGCCCGCTGAAAGACGACGGGTTGCGCTGGGTGGCAAGCGGGGACACCGCCCTGGAAGAAGTGCTCCGCGTCACTCGCGACTGAGCGGCGGGGCCGCACCCATGGCTGCGTTCAACTACCGCGCGCTCGATGCCGACGGCCGCGAAGTGCGCGGCGTCCTGGAGGCCGAAACCAGCCGCGTCGCCCGCGGCCAGTTGCGGGATCAGCAACTGTCTCCCATCGAAGTCACCCCGGCGGGCGCTCGCACGCTGGCCCGCCCGCAGGGCGGCCATGCCGGGATAGGCGCCGCCTCGCTCAGTCTGGTGACGCGGCAGTGGTCGACCCTGCTTGCCGCCGGACTCACGCTCGAGCGATCCCTGACCGCGCTCATCGAGCAGACGGAGGATCAGGGGGTCAAGGAAGTGCTGGCCGGCGTTCGCGCCGAGGTGCTGGCCGGCAACTCGCTGCGCGACGCGCTCGGCCGCTTCGGGGACGTCTTCCCGCCCATCTACCGGGCCCTGGTGAACGCGGGCGAAAAGTCGGGCGAACTTTCCGCGCTGCTCGCGCGCCTGGCCGATTATCTCGAGACCTCGCAGGCGACCCGCCAGAAGATCCTGCAGGCGCTGCTCTATCCGCTTATCGTGGTCGTGGTCGCCTTCGCGGTCATTGCCGGGCTGGTGACCTTCGTCGTTCCACAGATCGTGGGCGTGTTCACGCACAGCAAGCAGGCGCTGCCGCTGCTCACCCAGGCGCTGATCCTGGTCAGCAACGTGCTGCGCTCGAGCGGCCTGTGGCTGGCCGCAGGCGCGGCGGCCGCGGCGCTGCTGGTCCGGCGCGCGCTGAGGAACGACGCGCTGCGCCTGCGCTGGCATGCCAGGCTGCTCAAGGCGCCGCTGCTGGGGCGCTTCCTGGGCACCATGGACAGCGCCCGGTTTGCCAGCACCATGGCCATTCTGGTGGGCAGTGGGGTGCCTCTGCTGGCCGCGCTGGAGGCAGGCAAGGGCGTGATCGGCAATCTGGTGCTGCGCCGCGCGGTCGAGCGGGCGATCGGACTGGTTCGCGAGGGCAGCCCGCTGCACCGGGCGCTTGCGGCCGAGCGGCTGTTTCCGCCATTGCTCATCCACCTGATCGCGAGCGGCGAGGTGAGCGGCACGCTCGACAAGATGCTCGCGCGCGCAGCCCAGCAGCAGCAGGCCGAACTCGACCATCGCACTGTCATCGCGCTCGGATTGTTCGAGCCGCTGCTGATCCTGCTGATGGGAGGACTGGTGCTGCTGATCGTATTGGCGGTGCTGCTGCCCATCATCAACATCAACCTGCTGCTGCGTTAGTCCGCTTATGACTCCGCCACTCACGTGTTGACACAATGGGCGACGATTTTGGGCCTACATACGTCTCCCGATTTTGGGAAGTTGCAACTTCGCAACTTCCCAAAATCGGGAGATCATGAAATGCGAAACGAGCCGACCCGTTTGGTTCCGGCTCATCCGGATTAGGAGACGACGTTGAACCGAATTCACCGCAGATTGGCGCGATTCGCGGGCTTCACCCTGATCGAGGTCATGGTCGTGATCGCGATTCTCGCCATTCTCGCCGCGCTGATCGTGCCGAAAGTCATGAGCCGTCCGGACGAGGCCCGCGTCGTCGCAGCCAAACAGGACATCGCGGCGCTGATGCAGGCGCTCAAGCTCTACCGGCTGGACAGCAAACGCTATCCGACGACGGAACAGGGACTCCAGGCGCTGGTTGCCAGGCCGAGCCAGGCGCCGGTACCGGAGAACTGGAAGGCCGGAGGCTATGTGGAGAAACTGCCGCTGGACCCGTGGGGCAAGCCCTACCAGTACCTGTATCCCGGCCTGCATGGCGAGATCGACGTGTTCAGCTACGGCGCGGACGGGGTCGCCGGCGGAGAAGGCTTCGATGCCGACATCGGCAACTGGTCGCTCTGAACCGCGAGCGCCGCGGCGCGGTTTCACGCTGATCGAGATGCTGGTGGTGCTCGCGATCCTGGGCGTGCTGTCGATCTTCGTTGCGCTTTCCACGGCGCCGGACCCGCGCCGCCAGGCTGCGGGCGAGGCCCAGAGACTGGCGCTGCTGCTCGAAGCCGCGCTGCAGGAGGCGCAGTGGGGCGGCCGCGCCATCGCATGGTCGGCCGACGCGAACAGCTACCGGTTCTGGCAGCAGGACGGCGAGCGGCGCTGGGAGCCGATCACCGGCAACGACCTGTTTCGGCCGCATCTGCTGGCCGAAGGAATGGGCGTATCGGGAATCGAGGTCGAGGGGCAGGCGCTGGCGCCCGGCGCGCTCCTGAAGTTTTCCCCCGCTGCCACGCCGCTGTTCCGGATCGCCTTGAATGCGCCGCAGGGCACGCTGTTCCTGCGCTCGCTGCCCAGCGGCAAGGTGGATCTGCAGGCGGATCCCCAGGCGGACCCGCAATCCGTCCGGCAGGTGCCGCAAGCGCAATGAATTCACGACCGCGAAAAGACCGCGGTTTTACGCTGCTGGAAATGCTGGTCGCGCTCACCGTGCTGGCGATCGCGCTGCTGGCGGCGCTGCGCGCGAGCAGCGCGGGCGTGCAGAACACCGTGGAAATCCGCAACCGGCTGCTCGCGGGCTGGGTGGCGCAGAACCGGCTGGCCGAACATCTCGCGCGGCGCGACTGGCTTCCGATCGGGCCGGTGCACGGCGAAGAAACCCAAGGTGGCGTGCGCTTCCGCTGGGAGGAGAAGATCGTCGGCACGCCCAATTACCAGTTCAGGCGCGTCGAAGTCCGCGTTTTTGCGGAGCAGGAACCGGATCTGGCGCTCGCCACCCTGACCGGGTTCATGGTCAAGCCGGGCGGATGATCGCCATGCAGCGGCCGCAGTCCGGTTTGACGCTGATCGAATTGATGGTCGCCGTCGCTTTGCTCGCGCTGGTGACGGTGATCGCGTATCGCGGCCTGGACAGCATGACGCGCGCCAACGAGCGCACGCTCGTCGAGAGCGAACGCTGGCGCGCCGCGACGCTGTTCCTCGAGCGATTCGCGGCTGACGTGTCGCAGCCCGCGCGCCGGCCGGTGCGAGGGCCCGCAGGCGCGCCTCTGGCGGCGTGGTGGGGGCGCGCGATGAGCGAACCCGCGGGTGCCGACGCGCAGTTCGAGTTTTCGCGCAAGTCGCCGCCCGGCCAGGATGAATCCAGGCTCGGGTACCGTTTGCGCGGCGGCAACGTCGAGTTGCTGGTCTGGCGCGTGCTGGACCGCGCCCCCGCTTCCACGGTCGAGGTATACCCGATTCTCGAAAACGTGAGCGCGCTGCGGTTTCAGCATCTGGACGCGCAAGGCGTCTGGCGGGAACAGTGGCCTGTCACGGAAGCCGAGCCATTGCCGCGTGCGGTAGCGATCGAGTTCACCCTCGCCGATGGTCCGACCGTGAGAAGGATATTCGCGCTGCCATGATCGCATCGCACCCGGCGCAGCCCGCGCAGCGGGGCGCGGCACTGATCATGGCGCTCCTGGTGGTGGCGCTCGCGACCACGCTTTCGACCACGCTGCTGTGGCGCCAGGATATGTGGCTCAGGCAGGTGGAAATGCAGCGCGATCTTGCCCAGACGCGGCTGATCGCCGACGCGGGTATCGAATGGGGGCGCGCCGTCCTCGCTTACGACGCCCGCACCAGCGCTTTCGACCATCTCGGCGAAGCCTGGGCGATCAAAGTGCCCACCAGTCGCGTGGAAGGCGGGGAAATCGGTGGAGAGATGACTGACGAACAGGCGAAATGGAATTTGAACAATCTGCTCTCGGGCGACGGCAGCGTCAACGCCGGGGGCATGGAGGTGATGCGCCGTCTGCTGCAGCTGCTCCAGCTTCCGCCGGTGCTGGCATCCGCGCTCGCGGACTGGCTGGACTCGGACGACGAAACCTCGCCCGATGGCGCCGAAGACGCCTATTACCTCACGCTGTCGCCGCCCTACCGCAGCGCCAACCGGGCCTTGACCGACGTCGACGGTCTGCGGCGCGTGCGCGGCTTCGACGACGCCGTGGTGGAGCGCCTGCGCGCGCACGTGACCGCGCTGCCGGGATATCATAGGGTCAACGTGAATACCGCCAGCGCAATGGTGCTTGCCGCCGTGCTTTCCGAACTGTCGCCCGCCGAGATACGGGCGCTGGTGGCCATGCGCACCGCCATCCCCTTCAGGGATTTCGCCGACTTCCGCTCGCGCCTGCCCAGACCGGAGATTTCGCCGAACCCGGAGCAGCTGGACGCGCGCAGCCGTTACTTCAGCGTCCGCATCCGCGCGCGCTACGAACGCGCCGCAGTCGTCGCCGAAGCGCTGCTGGACCGCCAGGGCACCGGCTGGCCGGCGATCGTATGGCAGAAATACGAATGAGCTCGCTGCTGCGGCTTTACATCACCGGCGCATGGCCGGCCCGGACCACCGCGTGCGAGTGGGCCCTGTACGACACGAAAGGATCGTTGCTGCAGCGCGGCTCGAGCGAGCCTCGCCACTGGCCTGCGGCCGAAGACTGCGAGCTCGTCCTCGCCGCGGACCAGTGCCTGACCCTCGATGTGAAACTGCCCGCGGGCGTCAGGGGCGCCGCCCGCGGCGGTGATCTGATCGCCTATGCCATCGAAGAGCGGCTGGTCGGCGAAGTCGAGCATGAGCATTTCGTCGCGGGCGAAACGCGCCCCGACGGTCAAACGCAGGTCTGGGTCATAGCCCGGGCCCGGCTGCGGGCGCTGCTCGGCGCGTTGCAGCAGCTGGCGCGCGCGCCGCGCCGTGCTTTCAGCGAGCTGCAGCTGCTGCCGCTTGCCTCGGGTTGCTGGTCGGTGTGCCTGGGCACGCAGGGCGGTTTCGTCCGGGTCGGCGCAGAGGCCGGGTTCGTCTTCGATTCCGGCTCTGCGCGCGCCGAGCCCCCGGTCGCGCTGCACCTCGCGCTTGCGGCCGCGAAGAAGGCGGACAACCCGCCGGAGTCGATCGACGTCTATTGCGCCCCGGGCATCGACCTGGACGCGGGCGCCTGGAAATCGGCGCTCGGCGTTCCGTTTCGCCGCGCCGGCGAGTACGAGTGGCGGAACTTGCCCACGCGCACGGCGCGCAATCTCCTGACCGGTGAATTTACACCGCAGGGCGAGCGCGGCGCCGCCTGGGCAGCCTTCAGGCCGGCGGCGTCGCTCGCCGCGCTGGTGCTGGTGCTGTACGCCCTGTTCAGCATCGGCGAATGGATCTGGCTCGACCAGCAGGCCGGCCGCCTCAGGGCGCGGACGGTCGAGATTTTCCGCGCCGCGTTCCCGCAGGTCCAAACCATCGTCGATCCGTCGCTGCAGATGCAGCGCCTGTACGACCAGGCCAAACGCGAGCGCGGCCAGCTGGGCGAGAGCGATTTCCTTCCGTTGCTCGCCGCCGTCTCGGAAACACTGGGGAGCGGGGGCGCGTATCGCAGCCTGAGCTTCGAGGAGGGGCGGCTCGAGCTCGCCATCACGCTACCGAATGCGCGTGCAGCGGAACGACTGCGCGACGCGCTCGCCCAGCGGGGGCTTGCTCCCACCCTGCGCGAATCCCGGCCGGCCGGAACCGGCATCGAGGCGTCGTTCAGCGTGCGGCGGGGCCTATGAAGGACCTGGTTGCACGTTGGCGCGCCTTCTGGGCGGCGAGACAGCAGCGCGAAAAGGCGTTCCTGATCGTCCTGGCGATTTTCGTCGGCGGCGCGTTGCTGGCACAGGGGCTCTGGGCCAGCCACCAGGCGCGCACACGGTTGAAAAAGCAAATCCCGCAATTGCGCCAGCAGGTCGAAGTCCTGCAGCGAAAGGCGGCCGATCTGCAGCAGCTGAGCACCCTGCAGCCGAGTCCGGCATCCATCGACGGCAACGGCTTGCTCGCTGCCGCAGTCGCCAGCGCGAACGCCGCGGCGCTTCCCGAGGCGGCGAAGCAGCTCAGACTGGAGGGCCGCGGCCGGCTGCGCCTGCGCGCGAGCCTGCCCTTCGACCGTTGGCTCGAATGGGTCGCCGCGCTGCAGAAAGATGGGCGGATCAGGCTGGTCACCTGCCGCATCGAAGCGGGGGAAGTTCCCGGCTCGGCCAGGATCGACGCCCTTTTTTCGCTGCCGGAAGCCGGCTGAACCTGCTTCGCGCACAGTGAAGCGTCTGTGGCTGTTCGGTGTCGGGCTGTTCGCGTTCGCGGCAGTGGTCCAGTTGCCGGCGGCGTGGCTCGCGCCATGGATCGCGCAGGCGACCCATCAACGCTGGCGGCTCGGTGGCGTCGAAGGCACCCTGTGGCAGGGCCGCGCTACCGTCTACGGTCTGGATCGCCCCAGCGGGCGCTGGCACGCGGGACGCGGCATCAGCTGGCGCCTTGCCTGGGGCGAGCTGCTGCGGGGGCGTCTGGCCGTTCAGGCCGATCTGGACGGCGGCGGCGGGGCGCGGCTCGCAGCCGCAATCCGGGGCTGGTCGATCGAGCGGCTGGATGCAGTGGTGTCGGCCGACCAGATCGCCGCGCTGCTGCCCGGCACGCTGGGCGACTACGGATGGTCCGGGCGGATGCGCGCGCGCGCGGACGAATTCCACTGTCTATGGGCGAGTTCCCAGTGCACCGGTCGGATCGAATTGACATGGGAGAACGCGGCCGTCGCTCAGGTCCCGGGGCCGCCCCTGGGCGACTACCGGCTGCGGCTGACTGCCGAAGGCAAGGCCCTGCGCTTCGACCTGGCGACGACCCGCGGCCGCCTGCAGATCACGGGGTCCGGAGAATTGTCCGCCCGGTCGCTGCGCTTTGCCGGCGAGGCCTCCGCGCCAGGCGAAAACGCCGGCAACCTGAACACCATCCTGCGTACGCTCGGCCGCCCCGGTGCCGCGCCCGGGCGCTATCTGATCGAGTATCGGGAGGAATTGGGCTGAGCGCGCAGAAGAGTGAGACACGCAGCCACTAAATGTGGGACGAATCCCTGATAGGCACCGCTAAATGTAGTGGCGCAGGCGTCTACCGAGGAGATTGCTGAACCGTCGCAAGGGCGGCATAATAGCCCATAATAGTCACTGGGCCAATCGGGCAAAGGAGGGCTTCCGTGCGGAATTTTTTCTCCATCGATCAGAATCTTTCAAGATGTTCCGCATGGGTATTGCTGGCTGCGTCGCTGGCCGTGCTAACGGGCTGCGGCGGCGGCAGCCCGCAATCTGCAACGACGACCGTAACGCCCACCACGCCACCTGAACCCACCGCGGCATCGGTGCAGCTGCTGGTGAGTTCGCCGCAGATGCCGTCCTCCGGCGCAACGCAGATTGACCTCACCGCGGTCGTGCTCGGCTCCACCAGGCAGACGCTCGCTGGAAGAACGGTGGAATTCTCGTCGAGTACCGACACGACCGCATTCATCAACGGGATCAGCGCATCTGGCGTAACCGATGCAAACGGCACAGTGACAGCCAAGCTGAATCTCGGGTCGGACAAGACAAACCGCGCGATCACGGTAACCGCGACCACCGATGGCATCAAGGCGACCAACACGGTCGATGTCACGGGAACGGCGATCACCGTGAGCGGTAGCACCTCGCTGTCGTTCGGTGCCAGCACGTCGCTCACCTTTGTCGTCAAGGATTCGGCGGGAACACCATTGCCGAAAGCCGTAGTGACGCTTGAATCGCAGACCGGAAACACGATTGTTTCCACGCCTGCCGACGGCGTTACTGACAACTCGGGCCAGATTACGGCTACTGTCACGGCGACCAAGACCGGCAACGACGTGATTACGGCGTCCGCGGCAGGCGCAAGCAAGGCGCAAGCGCTCACGATAGCGGGCGACAGCTTCGCGTTCACCTCCCCGGCAGCGGGCGCGACCATACCGCTCAATACCTCGCAATCGGTCTCCGTCCTCTGGACCAGCGCCGGCGTTGCTGCTTCCGGCAAACAGGTGACTTTCTCTGCCACCCGCGGCGTCGCTGCGGGAACCCCTGCGACCACCGATGCAACCGGTGCTGCTTCCATTTCGATTTCGTCTACTTCCGCGGGTCCGGCGATCATCAGCGCTTCGGGGCCGGGCGGCACGCCCGCGGCGGTGCTGAGCGTCGTGTTCGTCGCCACGAGCGCGGGTAACATTACCGCGCAGGCCAGCCCCGGCGTCGTGCAGGTGACCTCCGGCGCTGCAAGCCAGACCAATAACACGTCGACCATCTCCGCAACGGTGCGCGACGGGGTCGGCAATCTGGTGCAGAACGCGCGGATCAACTTCAACATCACCGCCGATCCCAGCGGAGGCAGTCTCAGCGCGGCCTCCGCGACGACGGACGGGTCGGGTTCGGCCTCGGTGACGTACCGCGCCGGTACGACCACCAGCCCGCAAAACGGGGTGGTAATCAGTGCCACGGTGGTGGACATCAGCGGCACTGCGGTCTCGCCTCCGGTGCCGCCGGGCAGCGCGACATTGACCGTGGGCGGAACTGCGTTGTTCGTGCGCCTGGGAACAGACAACTCGGTGGGCGTATCCCCGATCAACCCTGTTGCCTACTCCAAGGACTATATCGCGCTGGTTACCGATGCGGCCGGAAACCCGGTTGCTGCCGGCACGCAGGTGCGCTTCGCCCTGCGTCCCAGTCGCTACGCCAAGGGGAAGTTCAGCCCGGGCGCGACGATGTGGATCCAGGATCCGCCCGACATCACGACATGCGTCAACGAGGACGTCAACTACAACGGCATCGCCGATCCCCTCGAAGATACGAATGGAAACGGGAGGCTGGATCCCGGAAACGTTGCCGGCGTTACCGGATCGGCAATCACGGATGCCAACGGGTTTGCGACCGCGATCCTGACTTACGCGAAGGAGTATGCGTACTGGGCCGAAGTCGTGCTCGAAGCCCGCGCCGGTGTCGTTGGCAATGATCCGCCATCCACAGCCACGTTCTTCCTGCCTGGCCAGGCGAAGGACTACTCGGACCTGACCGTCGCGCCGCCCGGCCAGTTAAGTCCATTCGGATTGGGCGACCCGGCCTCCGGGGATAACGTGTGCACGAGCCCGTTCTGAGCGAATAGTCATGGCCGGCATATGAGGGGCGCAGCTGCGGCGTGAGATTTCCGGCATGACTGCGCGGATTCGGGAAAGGCGGCGATGAGCCGTCTTTCCTTATTGGCTCGCCCGGCATGCAACGCGGGTGGCGCGCAGGCGCCGCCGCGTACGCGCGAACAGGCGAAATGAATTGGACTATAGTTCATGGAGTGGTGCCGGCCGCTCCGGCGGAGCGGAGCACCGGGCACGAACGGAACCACCGGTGAAGGGGCTGCCATGACCCGCGCAACAGGATGTCGTATGACTCGCGCCCTGCAATTCGCACTCGTCGCCATGATCGCCTGCGCGGCATCTTCGCCGGTCCATGCCGCCACGACCGGCCTGTATTTCAACAGCACGAGCGGCGATTACATCGGCCAGGGTCAGGTCAAGACCTGGACGCCGGCCGACGGCACATTTACTGCCATCAAGAACGCCGACAATGGCGTCCGAATCTCCTTCAATGACGGATCCCAGGTGTGGTGGGATCTGAATTTTGCCGCGCCGGAAATGGTGGCGCTCGCGGCCGGTACCTACACCGGAGCCACGAGATATCCGTTCCAGGTGTCGACCAGCCCGGGCCTGGACGTGTCAGGCAGCGGGCGCGGCTGCAATAATTTGTTTGGAACCTTCACGATTACCGAGATGACCTACGGCGCCGGCGACGAAATCCTGGTCTTCGCCGCGGACTTTGAGCAGCATTGCGAGCAGGAAGCGGCCCCTGCGCTGCGTGGCAGGGTGCTTTTCAATGCCGAAACCACCACGCTGCCCAGCGGGTCCGGGACGACGCAGGACCTGCTTCCCAGTTTTGTTCCTGCCCTCGATTCCGACGACGACGGTACCGTTACCCTGAGCATCGACGTAAACGTCTCCAGGAACCACCAGGGCAGGCAGGGCAAGGTATTTCTTGCAGCCAAGGCGGGAGCGGATGTCTATCTGCACGACGGCAACGGATGGATCCTGTACACGGGCGGCACGTTGCCCGCGTACAAGACCGGGCCGCTGGCCAGCACCACCATAGACGCGATCAAGGACGTGAATCCGGGCACGCTCAGCGGCGTTTCGATCTTCGTGGGCTACGGTGTATCCGATATCGATATGCTCACCAACAACCGCTTCAGCCTCGTGTACACGTTCTGAGCGGGCGTTTCATCCGCTGGGTCCTGACGTCTCATTGCGGTTTCGCCGCGATGCGGGAGTTCCCGATGGTCATGCGCGGTGCGCCGCTCCGAACGGACTGACAGGCGTGAACAAGGCGTAAAACCGCGCGCCCGGAATCGTCCGGCGCGGTGGACGCGTAGACCTTCCCCCATCAGTCGGGGG
>MEQZ01000075.1:27622-28737 GCA_001770425.1 Betaproteobacteria bacterium RIFCSPLOWO2_02_FULL_65_20
TCACCCGCCGGTGGTCGAGAAGGCGTCGGTCAGCGCCGTCCACGACCTGGACGCTTTGCGCGGGTTCGAGTCCTTCACCGTGCGCCTGCACACGATCATCGGCCAGGAGGGCAAGGAAGCCTTCTACGTCTTCGACTGCCTGTCGGATCTGCTCGATGCCTGGGCCACCGACGGCATGATCGCCAACTTTTTCCGGGTGACGTGCCCTTATCTGTTCGAGCTGAATACCCTGGCCTACTTCGCGCTCAAGCGGGGGGCGCATTCCTTCGCCACCATTGACGGCATCCGCGCGACCACCCAGCTTCTGATCGATCTCTACAACGAGGGCGGCGTCCTCTACCTGCACCCGCTCAAGGTCTGGCAGCGGTCTTCGCCGACCATGTTTCTGCCGCATCGCCACGAAGCGGGGCAGTTCACGCCCATCACGGTGAGTTGCGAGGCGACGAGCCTGTTCAACCGACTGCTCGGCGGCCCGTCCGGCAATGTAGAGCGTCACCTGGACTCCTGGGAGCGCCTGTTCATTCGGGCTTCCGACCTGGCTGCGTCCCGCGCGGAGGATCCCGACCGGCAGGCCATGGTGGCGCAGCTCTGCAGACTTCTGATCGGCCGGGACGAGCGGATTCTCGCGCTCGCCCGTCGCTCCCTGACCCTGGAAGATCTGCTGGGCATCAAGGACCGCCTGATCGGGACCGGCTTCATCGGAGGCAAATCGGTCGGCATGCTGCTGGCGCGCGCAATCCTGCACTCGGACGCTGAGGGGGGATGGGACGGGTTCCTAGAGCCGCACGACTCCTTCTATATCGGCTCCGATCTGTTTCACTCCTACATAGTCAATAACCGCTGGTGGCAGCTGTTCATGTGGCAGCGGAGCGAGACCGGCTACCTGAGCGGCGCGGCGCAGTTGCGCGAACTGATCCTTCGGGGAACATTTCCGGTCGAGATCCAGCGCGAGTTCCAGAAAATGCTGGAACACTTCGGCCAGTATCCGATCATCGTCCGTTCATCCAGCCTTCTGGAAGACGGTTTCGGCAACGCCTTTGCCGGCAAATACGACAGCTTCTTCTGCGTGAATCAGGGGTCGCCGGAGGAGCGGCTGGTGCAGTTCGTCGAGGCGG
>MEQZ01000076.1:0-7460 GCA_001770425.1 Betaproteobacteria bacterium RIFCSPLOWO2_02_FULL_65_20
AGTCGCCGGTGTGAAGATTGAAGAGTCGCCGGTGTGAAGATTGAAGCGGCGGATCTGGGAGGGGCTGACGTAGATGTCGTCGGTTGAGGCGAGGTAGGATGTGTCCGGAGAACGCAGGAAGCCGAAGCCGTCGGGGAGCACTTCGAGGGTGCCGTCCCCGAATATCGATTCGCCTTTCTTGGCGCGGTTCTTGAGCAGGGCGAATATCAGCTCCTGCTTGCGCAACCTGTTGGCGTTGTCGATCTCGTTGGTCACCGCCATTTCAAGCAGTTGGCTGACGTGGAGGGTTTTGAGCTCGGATAATTGCATATGGACTTTTGCGGGATGGCCCCGGCCCTCAGACGACCCGGGGGAAAGAAAGCTGGAAGGAAAAGGCGCTTCGAAGCGACTGCCCGGAAGCGCTGGGCTATCGGCGGCGGCGGCAGGTAACCACTGCGCCGCCCTTCATTCTGAGACTAAGATTAAAGGGTTCAGATGTTGCTGTCAAGAAAAGCGGTGAGCTGTGGTTTGGACATCATCCCGAGCTTGCTCGCCTGTACGTTGCCGTCCTTGAACAGCATCAAGGTCGGAATGGCCTTGATATTGTACTTGCGGGCGAGTTGCTGGTTCTCGTCCACGTTGACCTTGGCGATTTTCAGCTTGCCGCCGTAGTCCTTGGCAAGATCTTCCAGCAGGGGGGCGAGGGCCTTGCACGGGCCGCACCATTCGGCCCAGTAGTCCACCAGCACCGGAACGTCCGATTTCAGGACGCTGGGCTCGAAGGTGTCCTCGGTCACGTGTTGAATGAAATCGCTCATGAACTCCTCGCTTCAGACAGTTGGGGATGTGCGGCGGACGCCGCGCAGGTCGATTATTGCGCCTATAGGCGAATGCTAACAAAAAAACCGCGTCGGGGTGCGGGTGGCTGCGTGATCCCGTGTGACCCTGTGTGATAATGGGGCTTGTCCTTTTCGGGAAGAGGGCTGCTCTTTGCGCCGGATTGCCGGGCGCCGCCCGCCCGGCGTGCTAGAATTTCCCGGCAATTTGCAGCCGGTTTTGCTGCACTTCTTGCCCTTCACCGCGTGCGAGGCCCCATGACTTACGTCGTCACCGAAAGCTGCATCAAGTGCAAGTACACCGACTGCGTCGACGTCTGCCCGGTCGACTGCTTTCACGAAGGCCCGAACATGCTTGTCATCGACCCGCAGGAGTGCATCGACTGCACGCTTTGCGTCGCCGAATGCCCGGTCGAGGCGATTTTCGCCGAGGACGACGTGCCGGCCGGGCAGCGCGAATTCATCGCGCTCAACGCCGAACTGTCCAAGAACTGGAAGCAGATCATCGAGCGCAAGGATGCGCCCGCCGACGCGGACGAGTGGGCGAAGGCGACGGACAAGAAGAAGCTGCTGGAGCGCTGAACTGCGCGAAGCCTCGCAGGCGGTCGACGCGGGCGCGCCGGATGCCGATCAGCTGTGCAACATGGTCAAGGCGTATGCCTCGGAGGAAATCTTCAAGGTGGCACAGCATGCGATGGAATTGCACGGCGGCAACGGCGCTATGCTGGACTTCGGCATCGAGAAGCTGTTGCGCGATGCCGCGATCTTCCTGCACATGGACGCGACGGTCGACATCTCCAAGCTCAAGATCGTCAAAGCGATGTTTCCGCATACGGCCGGGGCCTATGCGGGGCCGGGGGGATGATGCACGAACCGACAATCGGCTCGCCTTGCTGCGGCGTTTCCGGCGCCAGCGACCGGGGCCCGAACGGCGAAGCGGTCACTCCATCCCCAGAACCGTCTTGATCGCGGCAGCCAGCGCGTCGAACTGGAAAGGCTTGGACACGTAGCCATCGGCGCCGCTGATCATGCCGTGCAGCACGTCTTCCGGGGTGACGTGACCGGTGAGCATGATCACCGGCAGCGAGCTCAGCGTGGGGTGCTTGCGCAGCTTGTGCAGCAGATCGAAGCCGCTGATCCCGGGCAGCCCCACGTCGAGGAGTATCAGATCGGGAGACGGCAGTTTCTTCAGTTCGGCGACGATGGTCTGGGAATCGGACGCCGTGCGCACGTCATAGCCGTCCAGGCTGAGTTTCCTCGCCAGGATGCGCACCAGCGGCACGTCGTCGTCGATGCACAGGATGGAACGCTTCGCTCCGGGCGCGAGCGGCGCGACATTGGGCGCCGGGCGCACGATGTTGATGTAATAGCCGGTCTGCTGAAGCTTGACGGCTCCCGCCGTGACTTCCTTCTTCTGAGCTTCCGAACTCGCTGCAAGCGACGGCGGGGCTTTGGGAGGCCCGTCGAATGCGTGGGTGAAGTCCAGGTCGTCAGGATCCGGCGTCGCGTTCATGTCCAATTGCCGTTTGCCAGATTGGGTGTGGTGTTCGAAAACGGAGTTCCGATCATTTCTGGTCTATTCCAGACTGTCTGGCGCCGGCTTTCACCATGGCGGACCAAATTATGCCACAGGGGATCGCGCGGGCTTCCGCGTCGTTGAAGCGGGCATCCACTGCGGCGATTGAAACGCGCAGGTAGCTCCTGCCTCGGCAGGACTGGGGCCGCTCAGGGCGCTGCGGTCAACTCTTGCCCGCTTTGCCGACGCCGCTTTCGGGTGCTGCCACCGGCTTGGCGTCAGCCGCAGGTTTAGTGTTGGCGGCCGGTTTTGCGTCAGCGGCCGGCAGCAGCGCCTGGCAATCGGGCGCGACCTCGACTTTCATGGCGCCGCCCAGATTGACGGCAAGGCCCGCGACGCAATTGCCCTTGTCCAATGCGAGCGCCCGGCCCAGCGCCCCGAGCGCTGCGTCATGATTCGCCCCGTGCGCGATCTGTCGGATCAGTCCGATTCCGGTCAGCGCCGCTGCCCGCGATTCCGGCTTGCCGGCCTTGGCGGCAGCTTCCAGCACGGGCGCGACCTGAGGCTCGATTTTTGCGAGCAGCGCCTTGAGGTTGTCGGCCTCGCGTTGTCTTGCCTCCAGTTCGGCCGTCCTGGCGTTTGCCGCCTTGAGTTCATCCTGTATCTTCTTGCGCGCCGCAGCCGCATCCTGGCTCGCTTTCTGCGACTCGGCGCGCACCTGGGACAGCGTGGACTCGATCTCATCGGCTTTCATGTACTGCACGACGGCGAATGCCGCCACCAGCACCAGAACGACCAGCATTCCCTGGATGCCCCAGCGCAGCGCTTGCTCCCGCGTGACGTTCGCTTTCATGACGATTTTCCCTTTCGTGGATGGCTAGTCAGGTTGGATTGTACCGCCCGCACGCCGGAAATTTCACGCTGCTGCGCCACGCGCGGGCGCGGCGCGCGGTCCCGGCGCACCGGGCCGGTGCAAATCGGATAGTTATCCGAAATGATGCATCGCAACAGCGTGCGCCAGCGCAGGCCGGTTTGCCTGCGCTTGCACGCGGCGGTCCGGCATGCGTCGATGGCGATGGCGACCTCCGGCATCAGATCAAGCGCGGCGATTGCGCACCGACCCTCATGCATTTGGCCGATCCCGGCTCATACCTATGGGGGATTGCGACGATTCGTTGCGACGATCGAGAATCGGATCTGGGTCGTCCGCGCCGCCTGGTGCTGTCGAATGAGCGAAACCTGCGCGGTTCTCGATGAGGGAGACAAATCCATGACGTGCGAAATGGGTTCGCTCGGAAAGGACATCGCCCAGGGCGTCGCCGAAGCGCTGGGGCTGGAGGTGTCCACCACGAGTTCATCGATCACGTGGCCGGCAAGCTGCGCTCGCGCAAGAGTCACGTGGTCCGCCTGCTCGACGACGTGGCGGGCGCCGTCCCGGGCGTGACGGACCCGGAGAACCGGGTCAAGTCGGCAACGCCGGTCCGAGTCATGGGAGAATATGTAGAACGCAGCATGGGGAGTACAGGATCATGATCGGGCATCTTCGCGGTCACGGGTTGCTGCTGGTGCTGTTCCTTGCCGCGGTGGCGCCGCTCAAATCATCGGCCGATCTTGCCGCCACGCCTGCGCCGAACGATTCCGACTTGATCTTCAATTACGCTGAAGCGACCTATCCTCAGTTTCTTTCGCCCTCTGGCGCAACATCACAGACGCAGGGTGCTTATTACTACCGCTATTACCCGGGCACCAGCGCGTATCTCGCCACCGCCGACGGGAGATTTCTTTACCTGGGACCGGCATCGAACAATCAAGTCGTCGACCTCGGCGCTGCATCCGATTGGCTGTCGACGAGTCTGCGCCTCGGCGCGGGTTATACCGGGCCGCTGATCAACGCCCACATGCATGGCGAACAGGAGATCCCCGTGGAGACCCAGATCGCGGAAATGGATCGAGCGGGCGTGAGCCGGACCGTGCTGCTGCTGGAAGGCACCGACGCGGCGGCGGTCTACGCGAGATATCCGAGCAGGATCATCCCTTTTCTGCAGGAATTCAGACGGAATGATGTAATCAGCGTAGGTGCGCAGGCGTTGGCGACCGGGCTGTTTTACGGCATCGGCGAGGTGGGTCTGCGCCACTGGCCGACCGGGAGAGCCACGGTCGACATTCCCGGCGACAACGCCGGGATGAAGGCGATCTGCGATACGGCAGCGGGCCGCGGCATGCCCGTCAACGTGCACCTTGACATCATGTATGTTGCCGAGCTCGAGAGGTTGCTCGCATACAACCGGCTGTGCACCGTGATCTGGGCGCATGTGGGCAGTGTTCCCCCCACCATCGCCCCGCGCATCGTACCGGCCGATATCAAGGTCCTGCTGGCCAGGCACCCCAACCTGTACGCCGATCTCGCCTGTCTCAGCCCGCTCCCGAGCTGCCAGAGATGGTCGCTGCTCGACGCGGACGGGAGACTGGATCCGGACTGGAAAGACCTGTTCGAAAGCTACCCCGACCGATTCTTGCACGCCGTGGATATTTTTATCGAGAGCAACATCCAGTATTTTGGGCCCGATACGGCGTACATGAGAAAAGTCCTCGGGCAGCTCTCGCCCGCGACGGCGGAGAAGATAGCGTACAAGAACATACTACGAATCACGAACGCGCCCGGACTGTGAACGATGGACTGCCCTGACCTCACGCTAGGCTGGCCCCGCCATCGATGCACCACCTCTGGCCGGTGACAGAGGCGGAGTGATCGGCCTTCCGAAAACACTGCTGACCGGCAGCGCTGGGCGGGTCATATTCGTACGTATTGCAGGAGGATGACTTATGCAAACCTCAATATTCTGGCTCCGTAAGTTGTTGCTCGCCGTTTCAATCGCACTCAGTCTGATTGCAGCGAATTTGGCTCATGCAACAGATACCTTCGATGGCCAATACCTGACAATTCCACAAGTAGCAGTCGGTAACACTACCTATACGAATGTGATCATTACGGTAGGAAGTCTTGTCGGAGTGGCAGGTGGAACGCCAACGGCGAGCTTTGATACCTACGATTCGGCGACCGGCCTGCTGACGATACCTTCCGTTCAGGTTGATGGCAGTACTTATACAAATGTGACTATTACGGTAGGAAGCGTTATTTCCGTAGGGGGTTCGTTTAGCTCTCGCAATTACCCCGTAGTAGATACTCACGCACATATTGATCCTACAACATCGTTGGACCTGGGCGTAACAACTGCACTTGAAATAATGCAGCGAAACGGGATAACCCATACCATTCTAATGTCCCCGCCGCGTCCGACGACAGCGGGACTCGATGCTCAAGACTTGGTAGCGTCGATAAATGGCCATCAGGACAAGCTGTTTGTTTCCGCCGGGGGGGCCGCGCTAAATGGAATTATCCAAACGACGAGCGCCCAATCAGTCACGGCTTCTGTTCAGCAGTCATTTCTCAATCAGGCAAACACCCTGGCGGCAATGCCGGTCGTTGGTTTTGGGGAAATTGCGATTCGGCATTTATCTATGATTAAGATGGGATCTAACCACCCCTATGAAGATGCGCCGGGAGATCATCCATTGTTGTTTGCGCTTGCCGATCTAGCCGCGCAAAAAGGATTGCCGCTTGATATTCACCTTGATGTCGCGCCACAAGACATGGGTTTGCCACCGCGGCAGATTTTTAACCCGGCGACGCCGACCTACTTGACAGAAAACCTCTCTGGTTTTGAGCGATTACTTGCTCACAATCCATCAGCGAAAATCGCTTGGGCGCACGCAGGAAGCGATCCACTTCAAACTCGTGTACCCACTTTAGAACGCACACTGCTTTCCACGTATCCCAATCTTTATATGAGTTTGCGAATCGGAGCAGGAAATGCGCAGCCAGGCGAGATTTTTGCTGCTCAACCAGTTATCAAGCCTGAGTGGTTGGCGTTGTTACAGGACTTTCCGGACAGGTTTGTATTGGGCTCGGATTATTTTTATGCCCCCACTAATATGCGAGAACAAACCGAGCAAGATTTGCAACGAATCGGGCAATTACTGGATCAGCTGCCAATTGATTTGGCCAGGAAGATTGCCTATCAGAACGCAGAATCATTGTTTAGATTGAATTTAAGCCTCTGACGGCGCGCGAGCCAGCGGCATTTTCGGTAATCGATACCCGGACGGCAGGGGAAACAATCATCCGATTGGATGGGCGGCGGCAGGGAGGACGACGCCATTCCGCGTTAAAGTAGGCGCCCATGACCAGCGGCGCCGAGTTTCCCCGAATCCCGAAGTCCGAACTCCTCGGCCGCCTGGCCGCGGGGCACGCGGCGCGCACGAGCGTCGTCACCCCCAACCTGCGCCTGGCGGCCGCGCTCGGGCGCGACTTCGATGCGCACCAGATCGCGTCGGGCCTCGCAGCCTGGGAGGCGGCGGACATCCTGCCGCTGGCGGCGTTCGTCGAGCGGCTTTACGAAGACGCGCTGTACTCGGATCTCGCGACGCGGCTTCCGCTGCTGCTCACCGGCGCGCAGGAGCAGGCGCTGTGGGAAGACATCGTGCGCGGCTCGGAGGCGGGCGCGGCGCTGCTCTCGGCGCCGAGCGCGGCGGCGCTGGCGCGCGAAGCCTGGCAGCTTGCGCACGCCTGGCGGCTGATGCCGCAACTGAAGGCTTATCCGGCCAACGACGACGCCAAGGCCTTCGCCGACTGGGCGTGGCGCTACGAAGGCCGCACGCAGCGCGAGCGCCACTGCGACCGCGCGCGCCTGGCCGACGCCGTCATGCCGCATCTGGCCCATTCCGCGCTGAGGAAGCCCGCGACCCTGGTCGCCTACGGCTTCGACATCGTCAACCCGCAGCAGCGCGAATGGCTCGCCGCGTTCGCGCGCGCGGGTGTGGATGTGCTCGCCTGCGGTCCCCTGGTTCGCGAGGGGCGCGATGTCCAGGTGAGCCGTGTGGCGTTCGCGTCGGCAAAGGACGAGATCCGCGCCGCGGCAAGCTGGGCGCGCGCCAGGCTCGAAGCGGATCCGCACGCGCGCATCGGCGTCGTCGTGCCCGACCTCGCGCAGTCGCGCAACGCCGTGCAGCGCGTTTTCGCCCGGCTGATGGAACCCGCGCATTGCCTGCCCGGCCGGGAACGGCGGCCG
>MEQZ01000076.1:7545-7634 GCA_001770425.1 Betaproteobacteria bacterium RIFCSPLOWO2_02_FULL_65_20
CCGAGTCCGAACTCGCGCAGCGCGCGCGGCTGGATGCGGAGCTGCGCACGCTCGCCGGGCCGAAGATCGGCCTGGAGCGGCTGCGGCGC
>MEQZ01000076.1:7724-7896 GCA_001770425.1 Betaproteobacteria bacterium RIFCSPLOWO2_02_FULL_65_20
GCCAGGGAGCATGGTCATGGCGCCAAGCGTCCGGGCGAATGGGGAAAGGTGATCTGCGCGCTGCTGGATGCGGTCGGCTTCCCCGGCGAGCGCACGCTCGACTCGGTCGAGTATCAGACGCTCAAGAAACTCCATGAGGCGATCGCCGGCTTCGCTGCGCTGGACCGGGTCG
>MEQZ01000076.1:7920-20384 GCA_001770425.1 Betaproteobacteria bacterium RIFCSPLOWO2_02_FULL_65_20
CCTGCGCTCACCTGGCGCGCATGGTCGCTGACACGCTGTTCCAGCCCGAGGCGCAGCAGGTGCCGGTACAAGTGCTGGGCGTGCTGGAATCGGCGGGCCTGGAGTTCGATCACCTGTGGGTGATGGGGCTCACCGACGAGGCCTGGCCGATTCCGGCGCGGCCCAATCCGTTCATCCCGGTGGCGCTGCAGCGCGCAGCCGGCGTGCCCGAATCTTCGGCCGCGGCATCGCTGGAACTGGACTCGCGGATCACCCGCGGCTGGCTCGGCGCGGCGCGCGAGGTCGTGTTCTCGCATCCGCTGGGCGCAGAGGACCGCGAACTCGTGCCCAGTCCGCTGATCCGGGATCTGCCTGAATCGACGCCAGAGGACCTCGCGCTGCCGGCGTACGAAGACCTGCGCGATGCGATCCGGCGCGCACGCCGCGAAGAACGCATCCCCGACGAGCGTGGCCCGGCCCTCGATGTACCGTCCACGGTTTCAGGCGGCACCGGCGTGTTCAAGGATCAGGCCGCGTGTCCCTTCCGCGCCTTCGCGCTGCACCGCCTGCAGGCCGAAGGGCTGGAATCGCCGCCCTCGGGGCTCGATGCAGCAGATCGCGGCACGCTGCTGCACGCGATGCTCGCAAGAGTCTGGCAGGAGCTGAAATCCAAAGCGCGGCTCGATGCCGCATCGGACGCCGACCTCGATGCGTTGCTCGCCCTCGCTGCGGATCACGCGATCGATCGCCTGCGCCGGCGGCGGCCCGATGCGATAGAAGGCCGTTTCGCCGAGCTGGAGCGCGCGCGCCTCGCGAAGCTCGGCCGCGCGTGGCTAGCCATCGAGCGCCGGCGTCCGCCGTTCGAAGTCGCCGCGATCGAACAAAGACGGGTGATGAGCTTCGGCGGGGTCACCGTGAACGCCAGGCTGGACCGCATGGATTCCCTCGACGCGGGCGGCCGCGCGGTGATCGACTACAAGACCGGCAGCGCGAGCATCGGCGACTGGCTGGGGCCCAGGCCGGACGATCCGCAACTGCCGCTGTACGCGGTGAGCGGGACCGACGAGGTGTCGGCGGTCGCGTTTGCGCATCTGAAAGCGGGGGACATGGGCTACAGGGGCATTTCGCGCGATGAAGCGTCCATCCCGGGCGTCGCCACGCTCGACAAGCAGCGCTCCGGCGCGGCGAAATACTATGACTCATGGGCCGATCTGCTCGCGGGCTGGCGCTACGAACTCGACGCGCTCGGGACGGAATTCGCCTCGGGCGAGGCTCGAGTCGATCCCAAGCGCGGCGAGCAGACCTGCCGCTACTGCAGTCTGGCGCCGCTGTGTCGCATCAACGAGCGGGTGTTCTCGATCGGGCGCCGGGACGAGGGCGCGGGCGAATGAGCGCTGACATCCCCGACATTGACGACCGGCGCCATGCGCTCGATCCGCAGCGCTCGTTCATCGTCCAGGCGCCGGCGGGTTCGGGCAAGACCGAGTTGCTGATCCAGCGCTATCTGGTGCTGCTGTCGCGCGTGCACAGCCCCGAGGAGATCGCCGCGATCACCTTCACCAAGAAGGCCGCCGCGGAGATGAGAAAGCGCGTGCTCGAAGCGCTCGCGCAGGCGCGTACCGAGGACAAGCCGCCCGAGCCGCACCGCGCGCTCACCTGGGAGCATGCGCGCGCCGCGCTCGAGCGCGACCGCGCGCTCGGCTGGCGCCTGGAAGCCAACGCCGCGCGGCTGCGCATCCAGACCATCGACGCGCTGTGCGCATCGCTCACGCGCCAGATGCCGGTGCTGGCCGCCTTCGGCGCGCAGCCGCAGAGCGTCGAGGACGCGGGCCCTCTGTACCGCGAGGCGGCGCGCTCGACGCTCGCGCTGCTGCAAGAGCAGGGCGCAGCGCACCAGCGAGCCGCCGGCGACGTGGCGAAGCTGCTCGCGCATCTGGACAACAACGTCCCCGTCGCCGAGCGGCTGATCGCCGGCATGCTGCGCAAGCGCGATCACTGGCTGAGAAACCTGCGCAGCGCGGACGACCGGGCGGCGCTCGAAGCGGCGCTCGCCGGGGTGCGCGGCGAATCGATGGCGCGGGTGCGCTCGCTCATCGCCCCGGGCGAGGCGGGCGAACTCCTCGCGCTGGCGACCTACGCCGCGCAGAACCTGGCGGCTGAGGGCAGGGAATCGCCGGTCCGCGAATGCGCCGACCTCGCCGCGCTGCCGGGCGCGGGTGAGTCCGACCTGTACGCATGGCTCGGCCTGGCCGAGCTGCTGCTCACCGCGGCGGGCGACTGGCGCCGCGCCGCCAATGTGAATCTGGGCTTTCCCGCCGGCGCGGACCGTGCGGGCAAGGCGATCGCGAAGGACTGGAAGGAGCGCCACGCGGCGCTCGTCCTGCGCCTTGCCGAATCAGCGGGTCTGCGCGCAGCGCTCGGGGACCTGCGCTGCCTGCCGCCCGCGCGCTACACCGACGCGCAATGGGACGCGCTCGGCGCGATCGCGCACCTCTTGCCGATCGCGGTGGCCGAACTGAAGCTCGTATTCGCCGCGCGCAGCGAGGCCGATTTCGTCGAGATCGCCCAAGGCGCACTGGCCGCGCTGGGGGAGCCCGATGCACCCACCGATCTGCTGTTGTCGCTGGACTACCGTATCCACCACATTCTGGTGGACGAGTTCCAGGACACCTCGTTCACGCAGTTCGAACTGCTGGAAAAGCTCACTGCAGGCTGGACCGGCGGGGAGGGCGCAGATGGCCGCACCCTGTTCCTGGTCGGCGACCCGATGCAGTCGATCTACCGTTTCCGCGAAGCGGAGGTGGGACTGTTCCTGAGGGCACGCAACGAAGGCATCGGTCAGGTGGCGCTGGAAGCGCTCACACTGGCGGCGAATTTCCGCTCGCAGGCCGGCATCGTAGCCTGGGTGAACCGCGCCTTCGGCGAGGTGATGCCGCACCGGGAAAACGTCGCCGCCGGCGCGGTTCCGTATTCGCCCAGCACCCCGGTGCGCCCAGTCGAGGGCGACGCGGTGTGCGTGCACGCCTTTTTCAACGGCGATGCGCAGGCCGAGGCCGGCCGGGTGGCGGCGCTCATCGAGGCCGCGCAGGCAGCGGATCGCGACGGGACGGTTGCGGTCCTGGTGCGCAACCGCAGCCACCTGGAGGAGATCGTGCCGCGGCTGAAGGCGCGGGCCGTGCGCTTTCGCGCCATCGAGATCGAAGCCCTCGGCCACCGCCAGGTAGTGCAGGACCTGCTCGCGCTCACGCGCTCACTCGCCCATCCGGCCGACCGCCTGGCCTGGCTCGCCGCGCTGCGCGCCCCCTGGTGCGGCCTGACGCTCGCCGACCTGCATGCGCTGGTGTCGGCGCGCGTCCCGCCTCAACGCAGGGGCGCCGCGGATAAAGGTGCAGGGCCCGACAATCAGAGAGATTTATTTGCCGACCTCGAGGTGCCGCCTGCCAGTCCGGCCAATTCGGTTGTCAAAACTGACAATCGCACCGTATGGGAACTGCTCCACGACGAGGCGCGGCTCGCACGGCTTACGGCCGACGCCCGCACCCGCATCGAGCGGGTGCGCGGTGTGCTCGCCCACGCGCTGGCGAACCGGCTGCGCGGCGCGCTGCGCGACCGCGTCGAGGCGGCCTGGCTCGCACTCGGCGGTCCCGCATGCGTCGAGGACGACACCGACCTCGAAGACGCCGAGATCTACCTCGACTACCTGGAGCAGTCCGAGCAGGCGGGGGAGGTCGCCGACGCGGCCGCGTTCGAGGAGGGCCTGGCCAAGCTCTACGCGCTGCCCGACCTGCAGGCCGATCCGAAGCGCGCCGTGCAGATCATGACCATCCACAAGTCCAAGGGCCTGGAATTCGACACCGTGATACTTCCCGGCCTCGGCCGCGTGCCGCGCAAGCGCGACCCGAGTCTTTTCCTATGGATGGAACGCGATGGTTCGTCGGCCCGGAGAAAACGGGAATCCAGCCTGTTGCTCGCGCCGATCAGGGAAACCGGCGCGGATGCGGACCCCACCTACGACTATCTCGTGCGCCTGGAAGGCGACAAGGAAAGCCACGAGGAAGGCCGCCTGCTCTACGTCGCCGCAACGCGCGCGAAAAAGCACCTGCATCTGCTGGGCAGCACGAAGCTGGACGCGAGCGCGCAGGAACTGAAAACACCGGCCGCGGGTTCCCTGCTCGCCAAGCTCTGGCCCGCGGTGGAGGCCGATTTCGCCGAGGCCGCGCGCCGATCTCCCGTGGCCGCGCAGAGCAACGCATCCCGCTCGCTCCCGCCAGGGGCAGAGGGCGGGGATGAGGGGGCCGTCGACCAGGACCTGCGCCGCCTGCATTCGGACTGGATCTTCCCCGAAGCCCCGCCCGCCGTCTCATGGTCCGCGCCGAAGGAGACCGCACGGTCACAGGACGAAATCGAATTCTCCTGGGTGGGCGAGACCGCGCGCCACGTCGGCAGCGTCGTCCACCGCTGGCTGCAGCGCATCGCCGACGAGCAGATGAAAGGCTGGAGCCGGGCGCGCGTGGAAAAGCTGCGCGACGCGTTCCGCGACGAACTCGTCGCGCGCGGGGTGGAGGAGAAGGAACTGGCTGCAGCGGCAGAGCGCGTCGGTATCGCGCTCGCCAATTCGCTCGACGATCCGCGCGGCAAGTGGCTGCTCGGGCCGCAGGACGGGGCGCGCAACGAATACCGGCTCACCGCCATGGTCGAGGGTGAGCGGCGCAATCTGATCATCGACCGGACATTCGTCGATTCGGAGGGCAGGCGCTGGATCGTGGACTACAAGACCAGCAGCCACGAGGGCGCGGAGGTCGATGCGTTCCTCGACCGCGAGCGAGCGCGTTACGCGGCGCAACTGGAGCGCTATGCGCGTGCGCTGGGGAAAGAAGAACAGGCCAGGCTGGGTCTTTATTTTCCGCTGATGTCGGGCTGGCGCGACTGGCAGAACGGCACCGGCGGTTAGCGCCAGGCCCGAAATCTTTGCGCGTAGAGCGGACTGCCCCGCAAGCCCGTGGTCTCTGATCGCTTGTGTGCCAAAGCGCCGCGACTGAGGCGCTATGCCGTCGCCGCCACCAGCAGCTGGACGAACAGCTGTAGTTTCATGTTGGTTTCTGGATTGATCGACGTAAACTCGATCCCAGCGAAGCGCCGGTTGATGCCAGGTTCTACTTTGACGACTCTTGCATAGATGTCGGTTGCCGTGAAGTCGACCAGCGGCAGTTCGAATTCAAGCCTTACTTCGTCGTGGGCCTCGATCGGGTGGTCGAGTTCTATCAGCAGGCCGTGATAACCGATGTCGCGGATGGCCGCCTTGATCCCGTGCGGCATCACGATCTTGTCCTGAACGAGGTTGAGCGAGCAGGGGAGCCTGACTTCCACGCGATGGCTGCGGCGCAGCTCCTGCCGCGGCACTTTGAGGGCCCTGGAGGGAATCTCCAGCAACTCGTGCAATCTGACTGACGGCGTCTTGCCCTTGACGAACACTTCCATGGCCTCGCCGACGGTGACGAAGTCGCGGCAGTGAGCGAGGGTGTTTTCGCTGATCAAGACCTGGCCGCGCAGGCTGAAAGCCTCGATGCGCGAGGCAAGATTGACCTCGTCGCCGATTACCGTATATTCGGAATAGAAGTCGGATCCGAATCTTCCCGCCATGACGTTCCCGGTGTTGATGCCTATGCCCATGTACAGATCGGGCATGCCATCCTGCCGGTGGCGATGGTTGAGTTCAATCATCGCGCGTTGCATCTCAATCGCGCAGGCCAGCGCCCGCTGCACATCATCCGGCCGCTCGATCGGCGCGCCGAACAGCACCATGATGGAATCGCCCATGAATTTGTCTATGATGCCCTGGTGCAGGGCGACTATTTCATTCATTCGTCCGAAGCAGCGATTGAGCAGCGTGATCATCGCCCCGGCGGGTTGCGTGGCCGTTAGGGCGGAAAAGCCTCTCAAATCGGCGAACAGTATGGTGACCTTGCGGCGCTCGAAGGAGTGATCTGCTTGTATCGCGTCGTCCCCGCCCGCGTCCCCGCCCGCGGACCGGATGATGGATTCCATCTCCTCCATGGCGGCGTGTTTGAGAGGCGCGCCGGTTTCGCGTGCGATCAGCGCTTGCAGGCGGCGTGCAGCCTCTTTACCCGGATCGTCTTTCATGTTTCGATATGTCGGCTAGGCAAACCAAACGGCGCGAAGCGAGTATCCTCGGCATCGGCGCGCCGGTCAAACGCCTTTTCCGCATCGGGTTGTTGCGCCTCCATGGGCAGAAACGCCGCACTGGCCATGGGCCGGCTCGCAAGCACGCTTGATCGGACTTGCGCATAATGGCCGCTGCGCATCACACTCTGCCTGCCCATGTACCAGAGTCACTTCGGCCTCACCGAGGCGCCGTTCTCGATCGCGCCCGACCCGCGCTACCTCTACATGAGCCAGCGCCACCAGGAGGCGCTCGCGCATCTGCTCTATGGCGTGAACGCAGGCGGCGGCTTCGTGCTGCTCACAGGCGAGGTGGGCGCGGGCAAGACCACGGTGTGCCGCTGCCTGCTGGAGCAGATTCCGCAGTCCTGCGACGTGGCCTACATTTTCAATCCCAAGCTGACGGTGCCCGAGTTGCTCTCGACCATCTGCGTGGAATTCGGCATCGCCTATCCGCCCGGCAACGCGAGCATCAAGGTCTACGTCGACTGCATCAACGCCTACCTGCTCGAGGCCAACGCCCGGGACCGGCAGACGGTGCTGATCATCGACGAGGCGCAGAACCTCTCGGCCGACGTGCTGGAGGAGATGCGGCTGCTCACCAACCTGGAAACCAACCAGCGCAAGCTGCTGCAGATCATCCTGCTGGGTCAGCCCGAACTGGCGGTGATGCTCGCCCGGCCGGAGCTGCGCCAGCTCGCGCAGCGGGTGGTCGCGCGCTATCACCTGGGGCCGCTCGCCAAGCCGGAAGTCGATGCCTACGTGCGCCATCGCCTGGATATGTCGGGGGCGCGCAGGCGGCTGTTTCCGGCCCGGTTGATGGGGCAGGTGTACGCCTTGAGCGGCGGCATTCCGCGGGTGATCAACGTGTTGTGCGACCGGGCGTTGCTCGGCGCCTACGTGCAGGGCAAGGAACGGGTCGATCGCGCGACGCTCGCCCAGGCGGCGCGCGAGGTGTTCCACCAGCCGACGGCGAGGCGCGACCTGACGCGCCCGCTCGTTGCCGCGTTGATCCTGGCGATCGGGGGCGCTGCGGCGGTGATGGCGTATCAGAGGGAACAGCGCGAGACCGATGCAGCGCCGGCGGCGGGCGCGCCATCCGCCGTCCAGGCGCAAGCCGCGTTGCCCGACAGGTTGGACTGGCCGCAGGATGAGCCGACCTCGGGCAGCAAGTCGATCGCCTACGCTGCGCTGTTCCGGGCCTGGGGTGCGGACTACCGGGGCGGCGACGCGTGCAAGCAGGCCGAAGGACTGGGACTGCGGTGCCGGATGGCGCGCGGCGGCCTGGACGACCTGCGCCAGTTCAACCGACCCGCGGTGCTGCAGATGCGCGACGCCGCTGGACAGAATCGCGACCGGAGCTTTTTTGCGACCCTGACCGGACTCGACTACCGGAGCGCAAGCTTCGCGATCGGCGCGGGCGGCACGACGGTGGCGCTGGGCGCGCTGGCGGCGCAATGGTCCGGCCACTACACCCTGCTGTGGCGAACGCTGCCCGAGGCGCCCAAGACGGTTCGAGCGGGCGAGCGCGGACCTGCAGTGCAATGGCTCGCCAGGCAGCTTGCGCAGGTGCAGGGCGGGACGGCGGAGGCCGATCCGGTGTTCGACGATGCGATGGCGCGCCACCTGAAACAGTTTCAGTTCGACCAAGGGCTGGTACCCGACGCCACCCTCGGACCGCAGACCCTGATGCGCCTCAGTGTCGCGGCGGACAAGGCAGCGCCGAAGCTGGTCCGCGAGCAGGGGAGGAATTAGGCATGTCGTTCATCCTCGATGCACTCAGGAAATCCGATCAGCAGCGCCAGCGCGGCGCAGCGCCGACACTGCTGACGGCGCAGGCGGCGGCGGTGGCGCCGAGGCGGCCTGCGTATTGGGTTCAAGGCCTGTTCGCGGCAGCCCTGGTCGGCGCCGGGATGCTGATCGGCTGGCTTGGTCCGCGGCAGCCGGAGCAGCCGGCGGCTCCTGTGCTCGCCACGCCCGAAACCCGTGCGCCGGCGATCCCGCCCGCGCTGCCTGCATTGACCCGAGCGACCAAGCCGCCGATCCAGAACCCCGCCGTCGCCGCCCCATCGCCGGGCGCGCCCGGCCCCGCGTCAGCGTCGCCTGCGACCGCCGCCGTCGCGCCGGGGCAAGCGCCCGCGCCGGAGGTGGCGGCCGGCGCCGGCGCGCAGGACGCGATGGCCCTGGCCGAACTGCCTGTCTCGATCCGGCAGGAGCTGCCCGCGCTGCAGGTCCTGCTGCACATGTATTCGCCGCGCCCGGAGAAACGTTTCGTCACCATCAACAACCAGACGCTGCAGGAAGGCGAATCCGCGGCGCCCGGCGTGACGCTGGAGCGGATTACACCCGACGGCATGATATTGAGCTTCAAGGGCTATCGTTTCCGACGCGGCGTGCAGCAGTAGCGCAGGCGGGACAAGCTTGCCGGGGTGAGGCGATCCGTTTCGCGGGGCAACCGCGAGCGCCAATATCCCGGATAATCGCGATGCAGCAGCCCGGAGGCACCGCGGCGGTGCACCGGATCTGCGCAGCGGCGTCCGATGCCTCTTTATCTCCTCATCTTCTTCTCGACACTCAATCACTCGGCCTTCATGGGCGCCCGGGTGACCGTATCGCTGTATGCGATACACCTGCAGGCCACGCCGTTTACGGTCGGCACGCTGATCGGGCTGTTCGGACTGCTGCCGATGCTGTTCTCGCTGGCCATCGGCCGTCTCATCGACCGCGTCGGCGGGCGCATGCCCATGCTCGTCGGCTCGGTGGTCGTCGCCATCGGGATGCTGTTGCCTGCGCTGATTCCCGGGCTGGGCACGCTCTACGTCGTCTGCCCGCTGCTCGGGCTGGCCTATGTATCGTCCCATCTGTCGGTGCAGAGCATGGTCGGATTCATCGGCACGGCCGAAGACCGGCCAGCGAACTTCAGTTACCTCGCGAGCGCCTTTGCCGCCTCGTCGTTCGCCGGCCCGATGCTGGCCGGCCTGTCCATCGACTGGCTCGGTTACGGCCCTGCGTTCACGATACTGGCGCTGCTGCCGATTGTGACCGCAGCTGCAATCGCCACCAACCGGCTGAAGTTGCCGCCGCACCGCCCTCAGGGCCCGCTCGCGGGCAAGGCGCGCGTTGCCGACCTGCTGGGCCACGGCGAGTTGCGCCGCGTCTTCGTCATAACCGGACTGCATGCCATCGCCTGGGAGTTGTTCAGTTTCATGACGCCGATCTACGGTTCCCAGGTTGGCCTGTCGGCTTCGGCCATCGGCGCGCTCATGGCTTCGTTTGCGACCGCGACGTTTGTGGTGCGGCTCGCGCTGCCGTTCATCACCCGGCGCGTCACGCCCTGGCGCCTGCTGCGGGACACGATGCTGATCGCGGCGGCGGTGTACGCGGTGTTTCCGCAAATGACCCATTTCGTGATGCTGATGGCGCTCGCGTTCATTCTGGGCATGGCCCTGGGCGGCTCGCAGCCCATGGTGATGGCGCTGGTGCACGAAACCGCGCCGGAAGGACGCACGGGCGAGGCGGTGGGGCTGCGCGCCACGATCGTGACCGCCGGCCAGACTTTGATGCCGCTGCTGTTCGGCGCACTCGGCTCCGCGCTGGGTGTGACCGCCGCGTTCTGGTCGGCGGCGGTGGCGCTCGCGCTGGGCAGCCGAATAGCCCGTAAGCGCCGAACGCCCTGATTGTTGCTGGTGCGGTGATCCGGCGCGATCGCCAGCGCCGCAATTTCGGAAACGGCGGTTTGGTAGGATAATCCCCGGAAATCGAACCGACCGTCCGCCGCTGACGCGGGGCGGCGCCCACTGGAGCAGGCGGGACGCATGATCATCGACATCGCTACGCACGTCTATCCCAAGCCGGTGTACGAGCGGGTGAAACGCATCGCGCCCGACTTCGGCTCCATGGGCTCGCGCGTGGACCATACCCGGCAGCTCTACGACTTCGACGACCGCTTTCGCCTGATGGACGAAGCCGGCGACTACGTGCAGGTCATTTCGCTCTGCAATCCCCCGATCGAGGAATTCATGACGCCCGAACAGGGCGCCGAAATCGCGCGCGTCGCCAACGATGCCATGGCCGAGCTGGTCTCGCGCCACAAGGACAGGTTTCCCGCGTTCGTCGCCTCGCTGTCGCTGCGCGACATGGACGCGGCGATGACCGAGCTGCAGCGCGCGATCGGTGAACTGGGCGCCTGCGGCGTGCAGATCTTCACCGACGTCGCCGGGCGCCCCATGGACGACCCCGAATTCGATCCGGTATTCGCGGCGATGAAGCAATACGGCTTGCCGATCTGGCTGCATCCGACCCGCACGCCGGGGATGCCTGATTTCGCCGCCGAATCAACGTCTCAATTCGACCTCTGGCTGGTGCTGGGCTGGCCTTACGCGACCGCGGCGACCATGATGCGCCTGGTGCTGGCCGGCCTGTTCGAGCGGCATGTGGGCCTGAAGATCATCACCCACCACATGGGGGGGATGATCCCGTTCCACGAGGAGCGCGTGGCGGGGGCGCTGCACAGACTGGGGCTGCAGGCCGCGAAGAAGGAACAGGGATCGGTCGGTCCCTACATGCGCCGCCCGCCGATGGAAATGATGCGCATGTTCTACGCCGATACCGCGATGCACGGCGCGGTGGAAGCCACGCGCTGCGGCCTGGCCTTCTTCGGCGCGGGCAACACCGTATTCGCGACCGACTGCCCGTTCGGGTCCATCCGCAAGGGGCTCGACATGATCGATCGGCTCGGGCTGGAAGAGCCGGCGAAGCATAAGATTCTGCACGGCAATGCCCGGCGCCTGCTGGGCGCGGCCAGGTTCGAGCGATAGCGGCGCATCCTGCCGCGGGCGCGGCGGCTCAATGCACGACCAGCACCGGGGTCGCGGTGTGGGTCAGCACCTTCTGGGTGTCGCTGCCTATGAGAAAGGCGGGCACGCCGCGGCGCGCGTGCGACGCCATCACGATCAGGTCGCAGTGCTGCTCGCGGGAAACCCTGATGATGGCCTCGTAGGGCGCGAGATCGGCAACGAACGCGGTTTGCGCCTGCACTCCGCTCGAGGCGGCGATCTCCATGGCCGTCTCGAGCAGCTTGCGCTCCTCGTCCTCGATCTCGGCGCCGATTCTTTCCTCGCCCAGGTCCGACAGCGCGCCGCCTTCGACGTGGTGCGGCTCCAGGAGGGGAGACCTGACGTGCAGCACCAGGAGTTCCGCCCCCAGCGCCTGCGCAAGCCGCGCGGCTTCGGCCACGCCCCTGTTGGACAATGCGGAGCCGTTGGTCGGCACCAGTATCTTTCGGTACATGATCGGCCTCCCGAGAGTTTGAGGAGACGGCGGATGCCTGCTTATCCTACCAGTAGAGCAGAGAAATCGCGCCGATGCCAAGGATATCGCCGGAGGCGATTGCGCCGGGCGCGATATACCGGCATTCTGGTGTCTGCGTGCGGCCTGCGGCAAACCGCCGGAATGCGCCAGGCTTCCCTGAACCCTCGGTGCGGGACACAACGGTTGCCGCAGACGTCGATGCGGGGGAGCAGGCTGGAGGACGTGACATGAAATTCCAGATGGCCAAGAATTCGCTGTTCGCGGTCCTGCTGCGCTCGCCATGGTGGATGAGCGTGGCCATCGCCGCGGGAATT
Source organism: Betaproteobacteria bacterium RIFCSPLOWO2_02_FULL_65_20 (assembly GCA_001770425.1). Lineage (GTDB taxonomy): Bacteria > Pseudomonadota > Gammaproteobacteria > Burkholderiales > SG8-39 > JACQTO01. The sequence goes on from MEQZ01000076.1 coordinate 19,704, forward strand.
TTTGCGGCGGCGAGGCTGGTGCTGCCGCAGGCGTATGCGTTCTTCGTCGGGCTGCCGTTCCTGGCGATCGGGTGCTATGCCGGCGCCCGGCAGCTTCGCTCACCGAGCGCCGCGCGGGTCGCCGGCGTGCTCGAGGCCGTTCGCGCCATGTCGTGGGACGAGTTTTCCGGCGCCATCGAGCGCGCCTACGGCCGCGAGGGCTACGGCGTGACCCGGACCTCCGGCACGCAGGCCGACTTCGAGCTCGCCCGCGCGGGGCGCATTTCGCTGGTCGGCTGCAAGCGCTGGAAGGCCGCGCGCACCGGCATCGAACCGCTGCGCGAACTGCTTGCCGAGCGGCGCGCGCGCGACGCGCATGAATGCATCTATGTCGCCGCGGGCGAGATCACCGACAACGCGCTCGCGTTTGCGGCCAAGCACGGCATCCGGCTGCTGCGCGGCGCCGAACTCGCGAAGCTGCTGCCCCGGCGCCGGGCATGACTCCGCCGCTATCCGCGCGCGGCGCCGGGGCCGGACAGCGGCTCCGCGCCGGCATCCCGGAACTGCGACTGGATCTCCTTGACCTTTTTCGCGTTGAATACGAGCGCGTCGACGCAATCCTCGTCGAACTTGGTCCGCGCGAGCTTGCGCAGCCACGCGAATGCCTCGGCGTCGGTCCACGAAGGCTTGTAGGGGCGCGGG
>MEQZ01000077.1:0-1392 GCA_001770425.1 Betaproteobacteria bacterium RIFCSPLOWO2_02_FULL_65_20
CTCCGAATGAGGAAGCGTGCGGTTCGCCCAGCCGAGTTGCACGAGCGCTACACGCGAGACCTCTAATGGGTCCATGCTCCTCTGAACAGCCCGACCTGCGCATGAACACGGACCCTCAACAGCGGCGCTGCGCGCCGCCGTTTCGGCCCGGTTATGCGCAACGTTAAGCCACCAACGCCATCTGCGCCGCCCGCGCGAGATTCCTTTCCAACTGCGCCTTCCCCGACAGGTACTGCTTCGGCCATTCGATTTCGGTAAACCCGAGCTGCGCCGCCGCGTGCAGCGTCCAAGCCGGGTCCGCGAGATGCGGCCGGGCGAGCGCGCACAGGTCCGCCCTCCCCGCGGCGATGATGCTGTTCACGTGATCGGCCTCGAAGATGTTCCCGACCGCGACGGTCGCGATCCCGACCTCGTTCCGAATCCGGTCCGAGAACGGCGTCTGGTACATCCTCCCGTACACCGGTTTCGCCTCGCGCGTGGTCTGGCCTGAGGACACGTCCACCATGTCCGCGCCCGCTCCTTTGAGCATGCGCGCGATCGCGACCGCGTCATCCGGCGTGTTGCCACCGGGCGCCCAGTCGTGCGCGGAAATCCTCACCGAGATCGGTTTGTCCTGCGGCCACGCGGCGCGGATCGCGCTGAACACCTCCAGCGGATAGCGCATCCGGTTCTCGAGGCTGCCGCCGTACTCGTCGCGGCGCTTGTTCGTGAGCGGGCAGATGAAGGACGACAGCAGATAGCCGTGCGCGCAGTGCAGCTCGAGCATGTCGAAGCCGCACGCTGCACCGCGCACAGCCGCGGCGGCGAACTGGTCGCGCACGCGGTCCATGTCCTTGCGGTTCATCTTCTTCGGCTTCTGGTTCTTCGGCCCGTAGGCCACGCGCGAAGCGGCGAGCAGCGGCCAGTTTCCCTCGGCGAGCGGTTCGTCCGCGTCCTCCCAGCCCAGTTGCGTCGAGCCCTTCGGGCCCGCGTGCCCCAGTTGCAGCCCGATTTTCGCCGACGTGTTGTCGTGCACGAAATCCACCACCCGCTTCCACGCCTTCGCCTGCCGCTCGTTCCAGATCCCCGCGCAGCCGGGTGAAATGCGCGCGCGCGCCGCAACGCAGGTCATCTCGGTGAAGACGAGGCCCGCGCCGCCCAGCGCCCGCGAGCCCAGGTGCACCAGGTAGAAATCGTCCGGCATCCCGTCCCTGCAGGAGTACATCGCCATCGGCGACACCACGACGCGGTTCTTCAACGTGAGGCCGCGGATCCGGAACGGCGTGAACATCGGCGGAATCTCGCGCGGCGCCAATCCGCTCTGCTCGGCGATGCGGCGCTCCACCGTCGCCACGTATTTCGGATCGCGCAGCTTCAGATTCTCGTGGCCGATCCGCTGGCTGCCGGTCAAAA
>MEQZ01000077.1:1450-13857 GCA_001770425.1 Betaproteobacteria bacterium RIFCSPLOWO2_02_FULL_65_20
GCGTGTAGGAGAACTGCACCGGGTCCAGGTGCACGTAGCGGTCCACGTGCTCGAACCACTCCATGCGGTTGCGCGCCGCGCTCTGCAATTTGAGCGCCTCGGTCTCGCGCTCGGCCTGGTACAACTCCAGCGCGCGCTCCACGCGCGGCTCCGCGGAGAGCGTCTTCGCCAGCGCGATCGCATCCTCCATCGCCAGTTTCGTCCCGCTGCCGATCGAGAAATGCGCCGTGTGCGCGGCATCCCCGATCAGCACGATGTTCCTGTGATGCCACTTGCGGCACAGCACGCGCGGAAACTTGATCCACATCGCCGAGCCGCGCAGGTGGCGCGCGTTGCTGATCAGCTTGTGGCCCTCGAGCAGGTCGGCGAACAGCTTTTCACAGAACGCGATCGATTCCTCCTGCTCCATTTTGTCCAGGCCGGCCTTCTGCCACACCTCTTCGGGCGTCTCGACGATGAAAGTGCTGGTCTCCTCGTCGAACCGGTACGCGTGCAACGTGAACCAGCCCCACTCGGTTTCCTTGAGCGAGAAGGTGAACGCATCGAGCAGCTTCTTCGTGCCCAGCCAGATGAACCGGCAGCGGCGCAGTTCGACGTCGGGCTGGAACGCGTCGGCGAATTTCTTGCGCGTGATGCTGTTCAGGCCGTCGGCGGCGACCACCAGGGCCGCGCCCGCCATGAGTTCCTCCGGATCGGCCACCTCGCGCTGGAATTCCTGCTTCACCCCGAGCGCTTCCGCCCGCGCCTGCAGGATGGCGAGCAGCTTCACCCGCGCGATGCCGCAGAAACCGTGGCCGCCCGAAGTAATCCTGGTGCCGCGGAAATAAACGTCGATGTCGTCCCAGTGGCGGAAATGGCGCTCGATCTCTCCGTGGGTCTCGGGGTCGGCCTGCGCGAAATTGCCGAGCGTCTTGTCGGAGAACACCACGCCCCAGCCGAAGGTGTCGCTCGGCCGATTGCGCTCGCAAACAGTGATGTCCGCGGCCGGATTCGCCTTTTTCATCAGGATGGAGAAATACAGCCCCCCCGGCCCGCCGCCCAGCACTGCTATCCGCATCCCGCGCTCCCCCGTAAGCGGCGAACTTTACCGCAAATCCCGCGGCTGCTGGATCGTGCCCGCCATCCTCTGCGACAATGCACGTCATGGCCCAGCCCGCCGCAGGAATCCCGCGCCGCACCGCGCCCCCCGCGCTGCTCGACGCGCTGCGCGCGCTCTTGGCCGAGCGCTTCTCGACCGAACAGGCGGTGCGCGAGCACCACGGGCGCGACGAATCGCGTTTCGACGCGGCCCCGCCAGACGGGGTGGCGTTCCCGCACACCACCAACGAGGTGGCGGCGATCGTTGCCCACTGCGCCGAGCACGCGACCCCGATCATCGCCTTCGGCGCCGGGACCTCGGTCGAGGGCCACGTGCTCGCGGTGCAGGGCGGCATCACGCTGGACCTGTCGCAGATGAACCGCATCGTCGCGGTGCACGCCGAGGACCTGGACGCGACGGTGGAGGCCGGCGTGACCTGCGAGGCGCTGAACCGCGAGCTGCGCGATACGGGCCTGTTCTTCCCGCTCGAACCGGGCGCGAACGCAACGCTGGGCGGCATGGCGGCCACGCGCGCCTCGGGCACCAACGCGGTGCGCTACGGCACCATGCGCGAGAACGTGCTCGCGCTCACCGCGGTGCTGGCCGACACCTCGGTGGTGAAGACCGGCACGCGCGCGCGCAAGTCGTCGGCAGGCTACGACCTCACGCGCCTCCTGGTGGGGTCCGAAGGCACGCTGGGCATCATCACGGAGGTCACGCTGCGGCTATACCCGCAGCCCGAGGCGGTGTCGGCCGCGGTGTGCGCCTTCCTCAGCGTCGCCGACGCGGTGCAGACCGTGATCGAGACCATACAGCTGGGCGTGCCGGTAGCGCGCTGCGAACTGCTGGATGCGACCACCATCCGCGGCATCAACCGCTACAGCAAGCTCGCGCTGCGCGCCTCGCCGCACCTGTTCCTCGAATTCCACGGCAGCCCCGCGTCGGTGAAGGAACAGGCCGAGACCGTGCAGGCGATCGCCACGCTGCACGGCGTCACAGGCTTCGAGTGGTCGGCGACGCCCGAGGAACGCTCGCGCCTGTGGAAGGCGCGCCACGACGCCTATTTCGCCTGCGTCGCGCTGCGGCCCGGCTGCAGGGTTCTTTCGACCGACGTGTGCGTGCCGATCTCGCGGCTGTCCGAATGCATCGCCCAGACCGAGGCCGACCTGCAGGCCGCGCCGTTCCCGATCATGCTGGTCGGCCACGTGGGCGACGGCAACTTCCACCTCTGGATGAACATCGACCCGGCGAACGCATCGGAAGTCGCGCTGGCCGAATCGATCAACCGGCGCATGGTGGAGCTGGCGATCGCGATGGGCGGCACCTGCTCCAGCGAGCACGGCATCGGCCTGGGCAAGATGGATTTTCTGGAACACGAACACGCATCGGACATCGCGCTGATGCGCACGATAAAGCGGGCGATGGACCCGCACAACCTGCTCAATCCGGGCAAGCTGCTGCGGCTGGACGCCTAGACCGGGGCATGGGCATACCGCCCTGCGTCGCTGCGGCCGGCGGCGCTACTTCTTCTTCACGAAGAAGGTGTATTCCTTGTCCGCTTCGGCCTGCGACAGCAGTTCATGGCCGGTCTGCTTGCAGAACGCGGCGAAGTCCTTCACCGAGCCGGGGTCGGTGGCGATGATGTGCAGCACCTGCCCGCTCTGTATTTCCGCCAGCGCCTTCTTGGCGCGCAGTATCGGCAGCGGGCAGCTGAGCCCGCGCGCGTCCAGTTCCTTGTCGAAATTCATCCGCCGTCTCCTGCCTCGGTTCGGGGGCCCAATCATACAGCCCTCAAGCCACCGAATCCAGAGCCCGTCGCGGTGGCAGTCGTGGAGGCTCTTATTGCTGATATAGCGCGCGGCGCTCGGGTAGAATGCCCCCTGCCACGGCCCGCGGAGAAGATCGACCTTAGCGACAGACGCAATTGCACACTCACACCGATTGAGAATATTTGGAGAGCCTCATGACGATTTGGAGAACCGCATGACGACGCAATTGTGGCACTCGATGCATGTTGATGCAGTATTGAAAGACCTTCAGGTGGATCCGCACCGGGGCCTTGCGCCGGAGGAGGCCGGCAACCGGCTTGGCCAGTACGGTCCGAACGAACTCATGCATGAGGAAAAAGCATCTCCCTGGGCGCTCTTCTTCAACCAGTTCAAGAACATCCTCATCGTCATCCTGATTGTCGCCACCCTGCTCTCCGCTTTTGTCGGCGAATACATAGATGCGGCCATCATCCTGGTGATCATCATATTTTGCGCGGTGCTCGGTTTCGTGCAGGAGTACCGCGCGGAGCGCGCCCTTGACGCGCTGAAAAGCATGTTCACCCCGATGATCACGGTGCTGCGGGGCGGCGCGGAGCTGGAAGTCGCATCCAAGGAGCTGGTCCCCGGGGATGTGCTGGTGATCGAGGCCGGCGACAGGATTCCGGCGGATGCGCGGCTGGTCGAGAACCATTCCATCCACTGCGACGAAGCTCCACTGACCGGCGAGTCGTTACCCGTGACCAAGGAACTCGCGCCGATGCGGCAGGATGCTCTCGTGGGCGACCGCAGGAACATGGTGTTCACTGGCACGACCGTGACGTACGGCCGGGGCAAGGCAGTCGTGTGCGCGACCGGCATACAGACCGAATTCGGCCAGATCGCCCAGGAAGTCGCGTCCGTGCAGACGGAGAAGACACCCCTCGAACGCCGCACCGACGAAATCGGCAAGTGGCTGGGCATCATCACGCTGGGCATCTGCGTGGTGGTGGTCGGAATCAGCGTTGGGCGGGAGTATTGGAACGGTACGCTGACGATGGCATCCACCCTGCCGATCGTCTTGTTCGCGATCGCGCTCGCGGTGGCCGCGGTCCCCGAAGCGCTGGCCGCCATCGTCACCGGCGCCCTGGCGATTGCGATGCACGAGATGGCCAAGCGCAACGCGCTGGTGCGCAAGATGCCCGCGGTCGAAACGCTGGGCTGCACGAGCGTGATTTGCACCGACAAGACCGGCACCCTGACCAAGGGCGAAATGACTGTACGAAAATTGCATTGTGGCGGCCGTACGGTCGAAGTCAGCGGCGCAGGCTATTCCCCCGCAGGCGGTTTCGGCGAGCCGACGGTCGATCCTGGACTGCAGCTGCTGCTCAAGGCCGGGGTGCTTGCGAGCGACGCCGTGATCGGGCAGGACGGCGCGCGCTGGTTCGTCAAGGGCGACCCCACGGAGGGTGCGCTCGTGGTCGTCGCCGCCAAGGGCGGGCTAAAGACGGAGGAAACGCGGAAGAGCGCCCCGCGCATAGAGGAGTTCCCGTTCAGTTCCGAGCGCAAGCGCATGACCACGATCCATGCAATGCCGGACGGGCGGTTCATCGCTTTCGTGAAAGGTGCGCCCGAAGTGGTGCTCGAGCGGTGTGTTTCGGTCCAGAGCGGCGCGGCGGCGGTCCCGCTCGATGCCGGCGAGAGGAGCAGGCTGCTCGCGGTGAACGAGTCGATGGCGAAGGACGCGCTGCGTGTACTGGGCATCGCGTACAAGGAATTGTCGCAGCAGGAACACTACTCCGATGAGCAGGTTGAAAAGGATCTGGTGTTTCTCGGTTACGCGGGCATGATGGATCCGCCGCGCGAGGAGGCCTTGGAGGCGGTAAAGACCTGCCGTCAGGTGAGCATCCGGCCGGTGATGATCACCGGCGACCACAAGCTCACCGCGGTCGCGGTTGCCAGGGAAATCGGCATTTTTCGCGAGGGCGATGAAGTCCTCACCGGCGAACAACTCGCCGAGATGGACGAGGCGGCGCTCGCGGCCATCGTGGAGAAGGTGACTGTCTACGCGCGCGTTTCGCCGATGGATAAGCTCAAGATCGTGCGCGCCTGGAAGGCCAAGGGACATGTGGTCGCGATGACCGGCGACGGGGTGAACGACGCTCCGGCGCTAAAGCACGCCGACATCGGCATAGCGATGGGCATCACCGGGACCGATGTCGCCAAGGAAGCGGCAGACATCGTGCTCGCCGATGACAATTTCGCCACTATCGTGAAGGCAATCGAGCGCGGCCGCTGGATCTACGACAACATCCAGAAGTACCTGACCTATCTGCTGCGCGCGAACATCACGGAGGTCGTGGTGCTCGGCGGCGTGGTGATGTACCTCGGGCCCGCGTACCTGCCGCTGCTGCCGGCGGCGATTCTTTACATCAACTTGGCCAGCGACGGTCTGCCGGCACTGGCACTGGGCATCTCGCCACCCGACAAGGACATCATGCAGCGGCCGCCACGCAATCCGAAGGAAAGCGTGTTCTCGTTCGAAGTCCGAACCTTCATCCTGTTCGGGGCCATCATCGAATGCCCGATCTTCCTGTGGGTGTTTTTCTACGACCTGGATAACATCGAAGTCGCACGCACTGAGATTTTCCTGATGTTCGTGATCATCGAGCTGATCCTGGCGATGAACTTCCGCTCATTGCGCTACAGCGTCTTCGAGGCGCCTCCGCACAAGTGGCTGCTGATCGCAATCGGCTGGGAGCTGGTGCTGATAGTGGTCCTGATCCAGTTTGACGCCGTGCGCGAGGCGTTCGGAATCAACATGCCGACGCTCGCGGACGTGGGATTCGTGGTGGCGCTGGGTGTGGGCGTTTTCATCTCGATCGAGCTCCTCAAGGCGGCGCTGCGCAGGCGGTATGCGTCGCAGATCGCCCTGGGCCAGGCGGGATAAGGCCAGGCTGCTCGCCGGGTTCAGGCAGGGGTGCGACGGCGCAGCGGCGCGCGTGCGGCTCAGCGACTCGCCTTGACGATCTGCTCGCGCAACTCGTCGTAGCTCTGCGTGACCGGAAACTGCGGGAACTCGGCGATCACGTTCGCAGGCGGGCGGAACAGGATGCCCGCGTGAGCCTCGGCGAGCATGGTCGTGTCGTTGTAGGAATCGCCCACGGCGATGGTGTGGAAGTTGAGCGCCCTGAAGGCCTTCACGGACTCGCGTTTCTGGTCGCGCATGCGCAGCCGGTAGTCGCGCACGCGGCCGCCCGCATCCACCACGAGATCGTGGCAAAAGAGCGTCGGGTAGCCGAGCTGGCGCATCAGCGGCGCGGCGAACTCGTAGTAGCTGTCCGACAAGATCATCACCTGGCAATAGCCGCGCAGCCAGTCGAGGAATACACGCGCGCCGTCGAGCGGCCGCATTTCCCCGATCACCTTCTGGATGTCGGGCAGTCCCAGCCCTTTGCGGTCCAGGATCTCGATGCGCCCCCGCATCAGCTTGTCGTAATCGGGTTCGTCGCGGGTGGTCTTCGACAGCTCCGGGATACCCGTTCGTCCGGAGAATTCGATCCAGATCTCCGGAACCAGCACGCCTTCGAGGTCCAGGCAAACGATTTGCAATCGAGTCTCCAAAATTCGAGGTTCATATCCGCAAGGCCGCAGCCTCGTTCGGCGCGCGGCATTGTAATGCAGAAGCGTGAATTAATCAGTTCTATTACCCCATTCACGTATCGAATGAAGATTCGGCAAGGCGCCCTAATATAATGGTGTTGCTGCAGCGCAGCAACCAAACCAACATCGATGCGACTCCCGATCTACCAGATAGCACAAAGCGACGCCATCCCGTCCGGGGCGCAGTACGACGGCTCCGGTCGCCTGCCATGATAGAATTCGCCGCGTCGCGGACGAGTCGGCCCTTCGCGGCCCGAATCGCCGCATTGCCACCGATCCCGCCGACACGATTCCGAACCCCTGATGCCCTCACCAGCCAGCCCGACCGACGCACCGCAGCGATCCCGCTTCAGCTGGACCTACTTCGCGTCGCCGGCGACGTTCTATCCGCTCGCCGGCGCGATGATCCCGTGGTTTGCCGCCGCGGCCGCGCTGCTGTGCGCCGCGGGGCTCTATGTCGGCTTTTTCGTCGCCCCGACCGACGCGACCCAAGGCGAGTCCTATCGCATCATATTCATCCACGTCGGCGCGGCGTGGATGTCGATGTTCCTGTACGTGGTGATGGCGTTCTGGGCGGTCATCGGGCTGGCATGGAACACCCGCCTCGCGGCGATGATGGCCAGCGCGATCGCCCCCACCGGCGCGCTGTTCACGTTCCTTGCGCTATGGACTGGCGCGCTCTGGGGCAAGCCGACATGGGGAACCTGGTGGGTGTGGGATGCGCGCCTGACTTCGGAACTTATTCTGCTTTTTCTGTACATAGGGTTCATGGCGCTGCAGGCCGCAATCGACGACCCCCGCCGCGCCGACCGGGCCGGCGCAGTGCTCGCCATCGTCGGCGTGATCAACGTGCCGGTGATCTATTTCTCCGTCCAGTGGTGGAACACGCTGCACCAGGGCGCATCGGTGAGCGTGAGCCGCGCGCCCAGCATGGCCGCCACGATGTTCCTGGGCATGATCCTGTTCGCGCTCGGGTTCTGGATGTACAGCATCGCCGCAGCGCTCGCCCGTGCACGCTCGATCATGCTCGAGCGCGAGCGGCGCACCGACTGGGTCGTCAGCGAAGTGCGGAAGGCAACATGAACTGGGGCAGCTTCGAAGCGTTCGTCGCAATGGGCGGCTATGGCCTGTACGTGTGGGGCTCGTACCTCGTCACGGCGGCCGGTCTTGCCATCGAGATCGCGCTGCTCGTTGCGCGCAGGCGGCGCACGCTGCGCATGCTGGCACGCCTACACGGAGCGGAAAGACCATGAAACCACGTCATAAGAAATTCATCGCGATCGCAGCGGGCGTCGCCGGCCTGGGACTGGCGGTGGGCCTGGTTCTTTCTGCGTTCCAGAAGAACCTGGTGTTTTTTTTCACGCCTTCGCAGGTGGCAGCGAAGGAAGCGCCGGTCGGACGCAGTTTCCGCATCGGGGGCCTGGTGGAGACCGGCAGCGTGAAACGCGAGCCGGACGGGGTCACGGTGCGCTTTATCGTGACCGACACCGCCAATAGCATGCCGGTGGAATTCCGCGGCCCGCTGCCCGACCTGTTCAAGGAAGGCAAGGGCGTCGTCGCGCAGGGCAAGCTCACCGACGCGGGCCTGTTCCAGGCGAGCGAGGTGCTGGCCAAGCACGACGAGAACTACATGCCCCCGGAGGCCGCCGAGGCGTTGAAGAAGGCGCACAGCGAAAATTCCACGGCCACGCTCACCATGGGCAAGGGAGCGGGCAAGTGATCCCCGAAATCGGGCAGCTGGCGCTGATCCTGGCGCTGGGCCTGGCGCTGGTGCAGGGCAGTCTGCCGATCATCGGCGCCGCCAAGCGGCGCCTCGCCTGGATGGCGATTGCAAGTCCTGCGGCGCAGGGCCAGTTCGTTTTCGTCGCCATCGCGTTGGCGTGCCTGGCGTGGTCCTTCGTCTCCAATGATTTCTCGGTGCAGAACGTGGCGACCAACTCCAACTCGAAGCTGCCGCTTGCCTACCGGTTTTCGGCCACTTGGGGCAGCCACGAGGGATCGCTGCTGCTGTGGGCGTTCATGCTCGGCCTGTGGACCACGGCGGTCACGATTTTCGGCCGCCGCCTGCCGCGCGAGATGCGCGCGCGCGTGCTGGGCGTGCTCGGCCTGGTGAGCTGCGGATTCCTGCTGTTCATGCTGCTCACCTCCAATCCGTTCGACCGGCTGTTCCCGATTCCCGCCGACGGCCGCGACCTGAATCCGCTGCTGCAGGACCCGGGCATGGTGATCCACCCGCCGATGCTCTACATGGGCTACGTTGGCTTCTCGGTCGCCTTCGCGTTCGCGCTGGCGGCCTTGATCGAAGGTAGGCTGGACGCGGCGTGGGCGCGCTGGACCCGGCCCTGGACCACGCTCGCGTGGACCTTCCTCACCCTCGGGGTTGCGCTCGGGAGTTTCTGGGCCTACTACGAACTCGGGTGGGGCGGCTGGTGGTTCTGGGATCCGGTCGAGAACGCCTCGTTCATGCCTTGGCTGGTGGGCACCGCGCTGATGCATTCGCTCGCGGTCACGGAAAAGCGCGGCGCGTTCAAGGGCTGGACCGTGCTGCTCGCGATCCTCGCTTTCTCGCTCAGCCTCCTCGGAACCTTCCTGGTGCGCTCGGGCGTGCTGACCTCGGTGCACGCGTTCGCGACCGACCCCCGGCGCGGTATTTTCATACTCATCTTCCTGGGCATCGTCGTCGGCGGCTCGCTTGCGCTGTTCGCCGCGCGCGCGCCGCGCCTCGGCCTGGGCGGGGCCTTCGAACTGGTTTCGCGCGAGACCATGCTGCTGGTGAACAACGTGCTGCTGCTGGTCGCCGCCGCCGCGGTGCTGCTGGGCACGCTCTACCCGCTGGTGCTCGATGCGCTGGGACTGGGCAAGATCTCCGTCGGTCCGCCCTATTTCGAGACCGTGTTCGTTCCGGTGATGGCCCTCGCGGTGCTGCTGCTCGGCGTCGGGCCCATCGCGCGCTGGAAAAGCAACCGCGTGCCCGAACTCGTCGCGCGCCTGCGCTGGGCGGCGCTGGCCAGCGTGGTCGCCGCCGGGCTCCTCCCCCTCCTCATCGGCCGCTGGAGCGCGCTCATCGCATTCGGCCTGCTGCTCGCATGCTGGATCGTGGCGAGTTGCGCGGTCGAGCTGCTGGGCTGGGTGCGCCAAGACGTCGCGGGAGGATCGGCGTGGTCGCGGCTGCGCAGGCTTCCGCGCGCGCACGCGGGCATGCTGGTCGCGCATTTCGGCGTGGCCGTATTCATCGCCGGGGTGACGATGGTGAAGGGCTACGAGATCGACACCGACGTGAAGCTCCACATCGGTGAGGCCACCGAGGTCGCCGGCTACCGCTTCCGCCTGGCGGCGGTCCAGGATGTCACGGGGCCGAACTACGTCGCCGCGCGCGGCACCATCGAAGTGACGCGCGCGGGAGAGCAGTACACCACCCTGTATCCTGAAAAGCGGACGTACACCGTGCAGAACTTGCCGATGACCGAGTCTGCCATCGACTACGGATTCTTCCGCCATCTCTACGTCGCGCTGGGCGAGCCGCTGCCGGACAAGGCCTGGCTGGTGCGCGTGCACTACAAGCCCCTGATCGCGTGGATCTGGTACGGCTGCCTGCTGATGGCCTTCGGCGGCGTGCTCGCCGCGAGCGACCGGCGCTACCGCAGCGCCGCGAAGGCCGCGCGGGCCGGCGCGATTGCGGGCGCGCGTGCGGCATAACGCATCGGCCATGAACCGCTACCTACCCCTGGCGATTTTCGTCGTGATCGCCGTGTTCCTCGGCATCGGCCTGTACCTGGACCCGCGCGAGGTGCCCTCGCCGCTGATCGACAAGCCCGCGCCGGCGTTTTCGCTGCCGCAACTGCAACAGCCCGAGAAGACGTTCTCGCGCGACGACATGAAGGGCAAGGTGTGGCTGCTCAACGTCTGGGCGTCCTGGTGCGTGGCCTGCCGCGAGGAGCATCCGGTGCTGGTCGAACTGGCCCGCTCCAAGGTGGTGCCTCTCATCGGGCTCAACTACAAGGACGAGCGCAAGGACGGCCTGAGGTGGCTTGCCCAGTTCGGCGATCCCTACGATCTCTCCGCGTACGACTACAACGGTCGCATCGGGATCGATTACGGCGTCTACGGCGTGCCGGAGACGTTTCTGATCGACAAGAAAGGCATCATCCGCTACAAGCGCATCGGCGTGGTCACTCCCGAGATTGTGCGCGACAAGATTCTCCCCCTGGTGCGAGAACTGAACGGCAATGCGTAATCTCATCCTGGTCGCGTTGATCGCGATATTCACATTGGGCGGCACTGCGCGCGCTGCCGAATCTTTGACCACCGAATCCGCGCTGGAAAAGCGCGTCACCACGCTTGCGCAGGACCTGCGCTGCCTGGTGTGCCAGAACCAGACCATCGCCGACTCGAATGCCCCGCTCGCGATCGACCTGAAAAATCAGATCCGGGAGAAAATCGGACAGGGCATGAGCAACGACCAGATCGTCGACTACATGGTGCAGCGCTATGGCGACTTCGTGCTCTACCGCCCGCCTGTCAAGGCCACCACCATCGCGCTGTGGTTCGGTCCCGCGGCGATCCTGCTGCTCGGGCTGGTCGTGCTGTTCCGCTACCTCGCGCGCCGGCGAAGGGAGCAGCCCGCCGACGTCCCGCTTACCGATGCCGAGAGCGAACGCGCCCGGGCGTTGCTGGGCACCACGGACAAGGACTCCCAGTGACGGTGTTTCTGGCGCTTGCCGCCGTGATGATGACCGGCGCGTTGCTGGTCGTGCTGCCGCCGCTGCTGGCGCGGCGCGAGGCCGAGACCTCGGACCGGGGCGCCGCCAATATCGAACTGCTGCGCCGGGCGCTCGAGGACAACGATGCCGAACTGCGCGCGGGCGCGATCGACCGCGGTCAGTGGGAAAGCGCCAGGCGCGAAATCGAGCGGCGCGCCGTCGAGGAGAGCCAGGTCACGGACGGCGAGCGGCCCGCGCTGGCCGCGCGCAGCCCGCGCATCGCCTTGCTGCTCGCGGTCGTGCTGCCGATGGCGGCGATCGCCATGTACATCGTACTGGGAGAGCCGCGCGCGCTATCGGGCAGGCCGCCGGCCGCGCAAGCCGCCGCCGGGCATGCGGCGGAAAACGAGCAGATGCTGGCGATGGCCGACAGTTTGGCGAAAAGGCTCAACGCTGCGCCCGAGGATGGCGAAGGCTGGGCGATGCTCGGACGAACCTACGCCTATGTCGGTCGGCTCCAGGATGCGCTGAACGCGTTCGAAGAGGCCATCAAGCGGCGTCCCGACGACGCCCGCCTGCTGGCGGATTATGCGGATGTCTATGCCGGCGCCAGGGGCGGCGGCAGCCTCGCGGGCGAACCGGAGAAACTGCTCAAGCGCGCGCTCGCGCTGGATCCGAATCAGCCCAAGGCCCTCGCCCTTGCGGGCACCATCGCATTCCAGAAAAAGGATTTCGCGACCGCGGCCCGGGACTGGGAACGCGCGCTTGCCGTGCTGCCGCAGGACAGCGAATTCGCGAAGCAGATCACAGCGGGCCTTGCCGAAGCCCGCGCAGCGCTCGGTCAGACGCAGCCCAAGTCGGCCGCGGCGCCGGTCGCGGCGAACGCGACCTCCGTCAGCGGCACCGTGACGATCACGCCGGCGCTCGCACGACGCGCCTCGCCGGATGACACGCTGTTTGTGTTCGCGCGTGCACCGGAGGGCGCAGGCCCGCCGATTGCGGTCTTACGCGCCCGTGTCAAGGAACTGCCGCTCAAGTTCACGCTCGACGACTCGATGGCGATGAGCCCGGACAACACCCTGTCGCGCGCGACGCGCGTGGTCATCACCGCGCGCGTCGCCAAATCCGGCGGCGTCGTTCCGCAGCCGGGCGACCTCGAAGGCGCAAGCAAGCCCGTCGCCCCGGGCGCCTCCGGCGTCGCGGTACTCATCGACAAGGCGC
>MEQZ01000077.1:13874-13977 GCA_001770425.1 Betaproteobacteria bacterium RIFCSPLOWO2_02_FULL_65_20
CGGGCGGCGTTCGCAGTCCTGCCTTCCTACCTCTTGAATAGACCCCTCGACACGTTCCCGGTTTTGACCAAAACCGCGCTTTCCGGACGGATGCCTTTTATCC
>MEQZ01000078.1:0-1056 GCA_001770425.1 Betaproteobacteria bacterium RIFCSPLOWO2_02_FULL_65_20
GGAGACGTGCGCAGGCCCTTGCCCACGCGGTCGGCAAAACGCAGCACCAGCACCATTGGCCAGGAGGTGGTGAAGGCCAGCAGCGGGCGCGCGATGGCCGCCACCGTATAGCCGCCGACGACCCAGCGCTTGGTGGAGCGCAGGCGATCAGACAAGACGCCGGAGAACAGCTTGAGCAGACTGCCGGTTGCCTCGGCGATGCCCTCGATAATGCCGAGCGCCTTGGGGCCGGCCATGAGGACCGATGCCAGGTAGATCGGCACCAGCGGATAGATCAGCTCGCTGGCCGAATCGTTGAAGAAGCTCACCAGGCCCAGCAGCCAGACGGTACGCGGTAGATCGAAGAGCGCCCTAAACATGGCTATGGAGATTCCCTGCTTGCCGGCTGGATCGGTGTGCAAAGCAATATTACTGCCGCCTTTCAGTCGGCGACGGCCGGATGACCCAGTGCCGATTTTGGCCAGGACGGTATGGCCTTCGGCCTCAATTTCCTCACGGTTTGCGCACCACCGTTACCGCGCAGGAAGCGCAAGCGATTACCTGCCGTGCGACAGAGCCAAGCAACCATCGTTCGAAGAACGTATGGCCACGATGACCAACAACGATGTGATCGATGCTGTGCAGCTCGGCATAACGAAGGATCTGCGCGGCCGGATGGCCAACCGTGATCTCGAATTTCGCTGGAATCGATTCCTTTGCCAGCCGTGTCTTGAGAGGCTGCAGCACGTGCCCATAGTGGCGGCGGGACGATTCGACCACCGCTTCGGTTTCGACCTCGGTGCCGAACTCCGGCGGGCGTGCTACGGCCAGGATATGCAGCTCCGCGCTGTAGCGGCGGCAGAGGTCGAGTGCGAATTCGAAGGCCCGTGCCGCCGGCTCGGAGCCGTCGAAACCGACGAGAAGTTTCTTGATCATGGAGATCTCCGACTGACCGGTGTTGTAATCGTTGCTGTCGAATCTGCCGCCGGCGCCTCGTGGGAGCGCAAAAGGTGTCGCGGCAGGAAGAATGCGTTGGCGATCAGCGTCGGCACCACGGCGCTGGCGATCACCGCGGCC
>MEQZ01000078.1:1171-3423 GCA_001770425.1 Betaproteobacteria bacterium RIFCSPLOWO2_02_FULL_65_20
ATACACTCCGGCCAGCTTGGTCGCCATCTTGACGAGCAGCAGCACCACGAACGCGGCCGGCGCGGCAACCAGTGCCGGCAACGAAACCAGCGCGCCAGCGCGAATGAAATAAAACGGCGTCAGCAGCCCGAAGGTGAGCGTGCGCAGCCGGCGGATGAGCGCGTGGTCCTTGCCGACGGTGCCGGCGAGCACCATGCCCAGCAGGTAGGCAGGCAATACCGCCTCGCTGTCGGCCCAGGTGGCGAGCGCGCCCAGGCCGAACAGGCACAGCATGAGCAGCTTGGCTTCAAGTTCTGAGGGACGATTGCCATAGCGGCGGAAAAAGCGCGGGATGAGCCAGGGCAGCACCAGAAACGCGATGGCCGCGGCACCCAGAAACACCAGCGTCTTGAACGTGAATGGCGCGAAGATCAGTCCCAATGCGACGACCGTTGCAAGGTCGGTGATGAAGCACGCGGCGAGCACGGTCTTGCCGTAGTCCGTCTTGTTCAGGCCGAATTCCAGCATCACCGCATAGACCACCGCCACCGACGTGGTGGACATGGCGACGCCGGCGAGCCAGCTTGCGTCGGTGTTCCAGCCCAGCCCCCAGCGCGCCACGGCGGCACAGCCAAGGAAAGGCGCGGCAAAACTCACCAGACCGATGGCGGTTGCCTGTTTCCATTCCCGGCGCAATACCACCGGATCGAGTTCCGCGCCGGCCAGGAAGGTGAGCAGAATGGCCCCTGCCCCCGAGAGGAACTTGATCCAGGCAGCGTCGCCCGCGAGGATCGCGGAGCCGAGCACCACGCCGATGAACAGCTGGGCGATCGTCCCCACCACGATTTCCGACAGCGCCGTGGCGATGCGCAGCCGGATCGAGACCAGCGCGGCAACGAGCGCAAGCCCCAGCCACAGCGCCGCCTGCGCCCAGATCTCGGTCATGGCGCGTCCTTGGGCTCAGCCACTTGAGGAGGCTCTTTTTTGTCCGGGTTGATCACGTCGACGCGCGCCGAGGACGGCGCCGGCCGAGATGGCCATGATCGAATTCCACATGCGGCTGTCCTTGCGAACATTTGGACAGGCTGCAGATAACGCCTACACAGCCCGCTCCGGGTTCCGTGTAGGCATCATTAGCCGGCGCGCGGCGGTTAAAGGAGGAATGCCATCTCCCGGCAGAATTATGCCATTGGATGCGACCGATTGACAGGCCCCGGCCCGGGCCCCGGACGGGGCCCGAGGTCGCGCCGGTCGCAAAGTCCAGCTAGGAGGAGGAGGAGGGCTGGGAGCGATACGACCGGCGCGGTCGGGTTCGAGGGTTCGGGTCAGCGGCTGCCGCAATCGGTCCAGTTGAGTCGGTTGCCGCGCTCCAGATCGCGCAGGCGGCGTTCCAGGTCGGCGTGATCGGTCGACTGGGCCAGATAGCTCTCGATGCGGCGGTAATGCGCTTCCCGGAATTTCTCGTCGATCCACACCACGGCCGACCGCAGTGCGTTCCAGATGGCGCCAACGAGGGCTACGATAGCGCCGCGGTGCGTCCGGCGCGCGTGCGGCCGCGCGACACGCCTCGTACCGGCCGCACCTTGGATGGCGGCGCGGGCGCGCGGGGCGTAACGGATGATGCCGTCGCCTTCGTACAGTGCCGTGTTATAGCTCATACCTTGCTCCTCGGGTTCCCCGGCCAGGCCGGGATGTTGCATTGCATATAATGCTTTATACGGGCCGGATGATCCGATATCCAATATTAAAAACAGAAGCTTAGTATCCGTTTTGGTTATGGCGCCCGTAACCTGTTGGTGCAGTGCAATATTTTATTGACGTGGGTATATACTCCAGCCCTGAGCCGGACAAGCCGGAACCAAACAGGCCTCCTCGATTTTGCTTTTCATCATCTCCCGATTTTGGGAAGTTAGACGTTCCAACTTCCCAAAATCGGGAGACCAAAATAGACCCGAAATCTTTGCCAGATCTGTCAACACTTGAGTGAGTCGTAAGAGACTATGGAGCTCTATCAGTTGAAGACATTCGCCGCGGTGGCCGAGACCGGCCACCTGACGCGCGCTGCGGACCGGCTGCATATCAGCCAGCCAGCGGTCAGCGCCCAGATCAAGGCGCTGGAGGAAGAGTTGGAGGTGCGCCTGTTCGAGCGCGGCCCGGGCGGCATGGCGCTGACGCGCGCAGGAACGCGCCTGCTGGAGCAGGCGGCGAAGGTGCTCGCCACGGCCGAGGAATTGAGAAACACGGCCAAGGCGCTGAAGGGCGAAATCGCCGGC
>MEQZ01000078.1:3430-10578 GCA_001770425.1 Betaproteobacteria bacterium RIFCSPLOWO2_02_FULL_65_20
GCATCGGCACCATCGGCGCTCCGGAATTCATACGCCTGGGGGAGTTTTCCAGCCGCGCCGTGGACCGCTTTCCGCTGCTGGAGCTCGAGTTTCACGCCGAGGTGTCCGGCGCGGCCCTCGAGGCGGTGCGCAGCGGGACCCTCGATGCGAGTTTCTACGTCGGGGAGTTGATGCACACGAATATCATCGGTGTGGGGTTGCGGGAGATGACTTTTCACGTGGTGGCCGCGGCCGCGTGGGCCGACCGGGTCCGACAGGCCGACTGGCCGACGCTGGCGGCGATGCCGTGGATACTCATGCCTCCAAACAGCACCCACAGTCAGCTGGCCCGGACCATGTTCCGGGAACACGGCGTCGAGCCGACGAACGTGATCGAGGCAGACCAGGAGTCCCTGATCGCCAACCTCGTGGACTCGGGCGTGGGGGTGTCGCTGTTGCCCGATCCGCTGGCGCTGGACATGCAGGCCGCAGGCCGCGTGTGTATCTCGGAAAAGACGGTCATGTCCGCGACGCTGTGGTTCATCTATCTGCGCGAGCGGGCCAACGACCCGCTCATCAAGGGGATCGTCGAGCTTATCCGGTCGCTGTGGAATCCGGAAAAGAGCGCCGCTGCAGCGTCTCGCGTGGCGTAGATCTGCCGCCGCTGCCGCATGCGATGACTACGTGTTATCGGTCCCGGGCGGTGCGGCCGCGCTGAATTCTTCCGTCAGCGCGAGCGCGACCGCGAGCAGCACCGGCCCGAGGAAGATGCCGACGAAGCCGAATGCGAGCGCGCCGCCGAAAACGCCCAGCGCGATCAGCAGGATGGGCAGGCTCGCCGTGCGGCTGATCAGAAAGGGCTTGAGGAAGTTGTCCACGCTGCTGATCGCGAGCAGTCCCCACGCGAGCATGAACGCCGACCATCCGAACTGGCCCTGGTCGTACAGCCAGATGGCGGCGCCGCCCCACACCAGCGGCGGCCCGATCGGCACCATCGACAGGAAAAATGTCGCAGCGGCCAGCAGCATCGCCCCGGGCACGCCTGCGATAACAAAGCCGACCAGCGCCACCAGCGCCTGCGCGGCCGCCGTGCCGACGATGCCGACCATGACGCCGTTGACCGTGCTCTGCGTGAGCGCCAGCATCTGCTCGCCGAGGTCGCCGCCCAGCTTGCGGCTGAGCACGCTCAGCCGCGCGGCGAGCGCCGGGCCGTCGCGGTAGAGAAAGAACACGACGAACAGCACCAGCACCAGCTGCAGCAAGCCTTCGCCCACCAGCACGCCCGCGCTCAGCAGGAACCGGCGCGTGGGGTCGTAGAACCGGCGCAACAGCAGGTTGAATTCGTCGCGGCTCCGGGTAAGGCTTTGCCAGTAGGCATCGAGTTGCTCGCCGAAAAACGGTATCCGGTGCAGCCAATCGGGTGGCGCGCCCTGGGCCTGTTCGATCAGCAAACGGATCTTGACGATCAGTGCCGGCGTGACCTCGGTCAGGCTCGCCGCGAGCAGCGCCGTCGGCAGCACCACGACCAGCGTCAGCAGCAGGGTCATCAGCAACGCCGCCAGCCAAGCCCGATTGCGCACCCGGGCGAGCAGCCAGGCGTACATCGGCCAGGAAGTGATGCAGATGACGCCGGCGAACAGGATCGCCGCGATGAACGGCTGCAGGATCAGCGCGCAGCCGATGGCCAGCAGCGCTACCAGCGCGATTCGGGCGAGCCGTCGGTTGTCCATGAGGAGGGGTTCAGATTCTATTGAGTGAGCGGCACAGGGCCGCGCCCGGTATCCTGGCACGTACCGGCGCCAGGGTCGGCGTCCGGACCGGCCGCATTGGATTCTACCGCAGCGCCGGTGGACCTCCCAGCACCTTGAAAAGCCCGCAAACAGCCCCAGTTAATGAACCGCGGGTACGGCTGGCGAAGGTTTCGGTTTTTCGACTCATGGATGCAGAATCGACCCGGCCTGTCTGGCTCCGACCTGGCCGGTCCAGGCCGCAATAATCGCGCACCCCACGCACACGGATATCGGATACCTGACCATGCGAATGGACAAGCTGACCACGAAGTTCCAGCAGGCCTTTGCCGACGCGCAGAGCCTCGCCGTCGGCCACGACAATCAGTTCATCGAACCGGTGCATCTGCTGCTCGCGTTGCTGCAGCAGGCGGACGGCGGCACGGTGTCGCTCCTGTCGCGCGCCGGGGTGAACGTGCAGCGCCTGCGCGAGGCCTGCGCGAAAGCGGTCGCTCGCCTGCCCAAGGTGGAAGGCCACGGCGGGGAAGTGCAGGTATCGCGCGAATTGTCCAACCTGCTCAATCTCACCGACCGCGAGGCGCAGAAAAAGGGCGACCAGTTCGTCGCCTCGGAGCTGTTCCTGCTCGCGCTCGCCAATGACAAAGGCGAGGCCGGGAGCCTGGTGAAGGAGGCGGGGGGCACGCGCCGCGCGCTCGAGCAGGCGGTCGCTGCGGTGCGCGGCGGCGAGACGGTCGCGAATCCCGAAGCCGAGGGCAGCCGCGAGGCGCTGAAGAAATACACGCTGGACCTCACCGAGCGCGCGCGCTCGGGCAAGCTCGACCCGGTGATCGGGCGCGACGACGAGATCCGCCGCGTGATTCAGATCCTGCAGCGGCGCACCAAGAACAACCCGGTGCTGATCGGCGAGCCGGGCGTGGGCAAGACCGCGATCGTCGAAGGGCTGGCGCAGCGCATCGTCAACGGCGAAGTGCCCGAGACGCTCAAGGGCAAGCGCGTGCTCGCGCTGGACATGGCCTCGATGCTCGCCGGCGCCAAGTACCGCGGCGAGTTCGAGGAGCGGCTGAAATCGGTGCTGAAGGAACTCGCGAAGGACGAAGGCCAGACCATCGTGTTCATCGACGAGATGCACACCATGGTGGGCGCCGGCAAGGCCGAAGGCGCGATCGACGCCGGCAACATGCTCAAGCCGGCGCTGGCGCGCGGCGAGCTGCACTGCGTGGGCGCGACCACGCTGGACGAATACCGCAAGTACATCGAGAAGGACGCGGCGCTGGAGCGCCGCTTCCAGAAGGTGCTGGTCGAGGAGCCCAGCGTCGAGGCCACCATCGCCATCCTGCGCGGCCTGCAGGAGAAGTACGAGGTTCACCACGGCGTGGACATCACCGATCCGGCGATCGTCGCGGCGGCCGAGCTCTCGCAACGCTATATCACCGACCGCTTCCTGCCGGACAAGGCGATCGACCTGATCGACGAGGCCGCGGCGCGCATCAAGATGGAAATCGACTCCAAGCCCGAATCGATGGACCGGCTCGACCGGCGGCTGATCCAGTTGAAGATCGAGCGCGAAGCGGTGAGAAAGGAAAAGGACGAGGCCTCGCGCAGGCGCATGGCGCTGATCGAGGAGGAGATAGGCAGGCTCGAACGCGAAATCGCGGATCTCGACGAGATCTGGAAACTCGAGAAGTCGCAGGTCGCCGGCTCGCAGAACGTGAAGGAGCAACTGGAAAAACTGAAGCTCGAAATGGAGGCGGCGAAGAGGAAAGGCGACTGGCAGAAGGTCTCGGAGATGCAATACGGCCGCATTCCCGCGCTCGAGGCGCAGTTGAAACAGGCCGACAAAGCGCCGGCCAAGGGCGACAAACCCAGGCTGCTGCGCACCCAGGTCGGCGCGGAGGAAATCGCCGAGGTGGTGTCGCGGGCGACGGGCATCCCGGTGTCGAAGATGATGCAGGGGGAGCGCGACAAGCTGCTCGCGATGGAGGCGAAGCTGCACGAGCGCGTCGTCGGGCAGGACGAGGCGGTGCGCCTGGTGGCAGACGCCATCCGGCGCTCGCGCGCCGGGCTGTCCGATCCGGACCGCCCGTACGGCTCGTTCCTGTTCCTCGGGCCCACGGGCGTGGGCAAGACCGAACTGTGCAAGGCGCTCGCGGGCTTCCTGTTCGACGCCGAGGACCACCTGATCCGCATCGACATGTCCGAATTCATGGAAAAGCATTCGGTCGCGCGGATGATAGGCGCGCCGCCCGGCTATGTCGGCTACGAGGAAGGCGGCGCCCTCACCGAGGCGGTGCGCCGCAAGCCCTATAGCGTGATCCTGCTCGACGAAATCGAGAAGGCGCACCCGGACGTGTTCAACGTGCTGCTGCAGGTGCTGGACGACGGGCGCATGACCGACGGCCAGGGGCGCACCGTGGACTTCAAGAACACCGTGGTCGTGATGACCTCCAATCTGGGCTCGCAGATGATCCAGGGCATGGCGGGCAACGATCCGGGCATGATCAAGATGGCGGTCATGGCCGAGGTGAAAACCCAGTTCCGGCCCGAGTTCGTCAATCGCATCGACGAGATCGTGGTGTTCCACGCGCTGGACGAGACGCACATCCGCAACATCGCGCGCATCCAGATGCGCTATCTGGAGCAGCGGCTGGCCCGCCTGGAGATGAAGCTCGAGGTCGCCGACAACGCGCTCGCGGAACTCGCCAAGGAGGGCTTCGATCCGGTGTACGGCGCGCGGCCTCTGAAGCGCGCGATTCAGCAGCGCATCGAGAATCCGCTCGCCAAACAGATCCTCGAAGGCAGGTTCGCCGCCAAGGACGCGATCCGCGTGGCGTACAAGGCGGGCGAGTTCAGCTTCGAGCGCGTGGCGGAGAAAAAGACAGCGAAAGCCGCCACCGCGCAGCCGTAGGGCGCGGCTTCAGCGCGCCATGATGATCGCGCCGCAAATGACGTGAACGGCGCGGCAAATCTGTGCTCGAACGGCGCGGTAAACCTGCGCCCTACGGTGCCGTAGGGCGCGGCTTCAGCGCGCCATGGTGATCGCGCCGCAAATGACGCGAACGGCGCGGCAAATCTGTGCTCGAACGGCGCGGTAAACCTGCGCCCTACGGTGCAGGGGATGATGGGCTGGTGCCCGACGGTGGCGCCGGCGGTGATGGTTCTCGCCATACGCAGGAGGCGGGTCCACAGCCCTTTGGCATCGGTATCGCGGGCGAACACGGTGTCCGCATCGGCATCGAGCACGAACCAGTCGCCGCGTCCGATCTCGGCCTCGAGCTGGCCCGGAGCCCAGCCGCTCAGCCCGGCGTAGAAGCGGATGCGCTGCGGCGGGCTGTGCAGCAGTTCATCCAGCGTCGAGTCCTGCAGCGCGAGGAAAACGCCTGGCAGCATGGTTATCGAATCGCCGACGCGCTGTTGCGCGCGATAGACCGCGACCAGTCCCGGGCTCGTCACCGGTCCGCCGAAGAACACCGGCTCGGTGAACCGCTTGAACCGCTCGCCGGGGAGAATCGACGCGAGCGACCGGTTGGTCGGGCGGTTGATGATCACCCCTGCGGCCTCGCCGCCCTCGCCCTGCTTCACCAGCACCACCGATTCGCGGAAGTTCGGATCGGGGAGTCCGGGCTTGGCCACCAGGAAAATAGTGCGCTCGCCGTCCGCGGCGGCCGCCGCAGATATCCACAGCAGCACGGCCAGCAGCGTGGCGAACCGCGCGGGCTCGATGCGATTCATATCGTCAGGCCGGTCAAATCAGTCGCCCCGTTTGATTTGGCATTCATCGATCTCCCGATTTTGCGAAGTTGCAACTTCGCAAAATCGGGAGACGAATACAAAAGCCAATTCTGCATCGGATCGGTCAGTGCCTGAGCAGCAACGGAATGACATTCCCGCGCCCCTCACCTCCGCGAACGCGCCAGAGCGTGCCCGGCGTCCGCGCTCAAAGCCCGCCCGAAGCGCGACAGTTCGTCCCAGAGCCCCCGCGTATCCTTGCGCAACAGCAGCTCGGGATGCGCGTCCATCACGGTCCAATAGCCGTCGCCGAGTTCGTCGCGCAGTTCCCCGGGGCGCCAGATCACGTTGCCGACGAAGAAGCGCGCCTGCTGCGGGTGCTGCTCGATGACGCGGTCCACGCTGGGCGCGGTGAGTGCGAGAAACAAGTCGGGCATCACGCGCAGCGCGCCGCGGCCCGGACTCTGCTCGCTTTGCACCAGCGCGAAAACCGCGCGCTGCGACATCGGGCCGCCGAAGTACACCGCCTCGGCGATCTGTTTCGAGGGCTCGTGCCCGGGGAACAGCTCGGCGAGGGTCCGCTTCGAGGGCCGGTTCAGTACGATGCCGATGTGGCGGTCGCCATCGGTCGGCAGCGCGAGTATCACCAGCCTGCGATAGCTGGAGCCGTCGAGCGCGGCGGTGGCGACCAGTACGAACGCGTCGTCCTGCTCGCTGCGCTGTCCCCATGCGGCGGTGCCGAGCAGGCTTGCCAGCGCGAGCATCGCGGCCAGAATCGGTTTCATGTGCATCTCCGGGAAGGTTTGACGGCAGCACCCGACACCTCGGCGTGCCTGAAGCAGCCGACCAGATGGTCGTTCACCATCCCGACCGCCTGCATGAACGCGTAGCAGATGGTCGGGCCGACGAAGCGAAATCCGCGCGCCTTGAGATCCCGGCTCATCGCCTCCGACTGGGGCGTGCGGCCGGGCACCTGCTTCATCGCGCGGCGGCGGTTCGTGACCGGCTCGCCGCCGACAAAGCGCCAGATGTAGTCGTCGAACGATCCGAATTCCTTCTGCACGGCGAGGAAGGCACGCGCATTGGCGATCGCCGATTCGATCTTGAGCCGGTTGCGCACGATCCCCGCGTCGGCGAGCAGGCGTTTGACATCGCGCGCACCGAACCGGGCCAGCTTGGCCGGGACGTAGCCTGAGAATGCGCGGCGGTAGTTCCCGCGCTTGGCGAGGATGGTGGACCAGGACAGGCCGGCCTGCGCGCCCTCCAGGATCAGGAACTCCAGCAGCGCGCGCTCGTCGTGTACGGGGTGACCCCACTCGCGATCGTGGTAGCGGATGTAAGCCGCGCTGCCCAGGCACCATGGGCAACGTGGTTTCGCCGTGTCCGTCTTGGTCATGCGCCTATGATAGCGGCTGTCGGGCCGGGGTAGGCAAGGCTGGATGGCATGACAGTAACTAAGGCCGTCAATGGCTTCAAAAAGCACCATGCAGTGCTAATATGGCAGTAGTGAAAATAACCGACCGGTGACATGGACACCCAGCGGCTGTTCCAGATCTACCTGCTGCTGCTGCCCGGCGAACAGGTCACCGCGGTCCAACTCGCGCAGGCGACAGGCGCCTCGGAGCGCACCGTCTACCGCGACCTGCAGCGCCTGGCGCAAGCGGGGCTGCAAGTGCACGGCGCAGCCGGCGTCGG
>MEQZ01000079.1:0-10172 GCA_001770425.1 Betaproteobacteria bacterium RIFCSPLOWO2_02_FULL_65_20
GATGATGGCAGCCGAGGAGGTGGACGCAGGTGTTTGCGAGGCTAAACATCGGTAGCGAAGCGCCGGAACAAGCGCGCGCGAACGCCCGTATCGTGCGAACCGTGCCAAAGGGACGAGCGCTCCCCTGGCGCGGGCCGGCGCCATCAGCACGGCGGAAAAATGGGGAGTGCATCGGGTCTGTCACGGCGGTCCCCGCAGAGGCAATAAGGGCAGCGGCACAGCCGCGATGGTTGCCGTGGTCACGAACTGACCTTTGCCACAGTGCGGGCAGCACATGCGCTGCTGCTGGTCGATGCGGCGCATGAAGGCTTCAACCGACTCCACCAGGGCCGGATCGGGCGCGGGCGCATCCAGTGCCGCGCGCGCGCTGGCGAGGCGCGCCGCCTTGTGCGCCGGACCGATCAGCCCGTAGTGACGAATGCGCTTGAAGCCCTTGGGTAGCACGTGCAACAAGAAGCGCTCGATGAAGGTCTGCGCCGGCAGCTTGAGCGTGCGCCTGCGGTTACCGTGGGCCGAATCGCGCACGCGCACACTCACCGCGTCTGCGGTGATGCCGAGGATACGCTCGTTGGAGATCGCCACCCGATGCGTATAGCGGCCCAGATAGTCGAGCACCTGCGCCGGCCCGCCCAGCGGCTCTTTGGCATAGAGCACCCAATCATGCCTATAGAGCCGGGCGAGAAGATTGCTCCACGGTGCTCCGGTCAACTGCGCCTCAGCGCGCAGTTTCCCGCTTTGACGCGCCAGCTTTAGGGCGGCGAGGAACTTGCCGCGATAGACCTTGGAGAGCGCCTTGTCGGGAAATAGAAACCCGCGTTTGGCCGCCACCCAATCCCCGTCGGCTTTCAACGCCCCGCCGGCCATGAGGACGTGCACATGCACATGCCGCTCCAAGTCCTGCTTCCACGTATGCAGCACGAGCGTGAAGCTGGATGTGCCGCCGAGCCAGCGCGGGTTGGCCGCGAACTCGGTGAGCGTCGCCGAGACCGCGCCGAAGAGCATTTCGTAGAGCACGCGCGGATACTGCCCGATGAGCCCGTTCAGATCGTGCGGCAAGGTGAACACCAGGTGGAAATAGGGCACCGGCAACACCTCGCGCCGCCGCGCCGCAAGCCAGGCTTCCTTGGCCCGCGTCTGGCACTGCGGGCAATGCCGGTTGCGGCAGGAGAAATAGACACGGCGCGTCGTGCCGCAGGTATCGCAAACGTCCACATGGCCACCCAGGGCGGCGGTGCGGCACGCGAGGATCGCGCGCCACACCTTCGCCTTGGCAAGCGACAAGGGATGGGCGGCGAGATAAGCCGGGCCGTGACGGCGCAGCACCTCGGCCAGGCCCAGCCTGGGGGTAGGGCGAACCATGCCGGTGCGCTCAGCGCTTGGGTGGGTCGAGCAGTTCCAGAGGAGAGGTGGTGCCGGTCAGATGGCTGCGCGCCAGATGCACATAGCGCATGGTGGTCGAAATGTGACCGTGACCGAGGAGCCGCTGCACGGTGGGCAGGTCCACGCCGGCTTCGATCAGGTGAGTGGCGAAAGCGTGGCGCAGCGTGTGAATGCCACCTTCACGAGGGATGCCGGCAGCGTCGCGGGCGGCGCAGTAGATCCGCTGCGCCGTACTCTGATCGATTGGCGCGGTGCCCGAGACATTGGGAAACAGCCACCGTCGCGGTCGACGATCGCACCAGTAGTGGCGCAGCCTGTCGAGCAGTCGCGGCGAAAGCAGCGTGTAGCGATCCTGGCCCCCTTTGCCTTGGCGCACCTTGAGGCACATGCGATCGGGGGCGCTCTCGATGTCGGCCAGTTGCAAGGCACACACTTCGGACACCCGCAGTCCGGCGGCGTAGGTGGTGGTGAGCAGTGTGCGCCCACGCAGCGTCGGCGCCGCGTCGATCAGGCGCGTGACTTCTCCGCGCGAGAGGATCTGCGGCAGGCGCTTGGGCACTTTGGCCATGGGAATCTCGAAGCGAACCTCGGGCCAGCGCAGCACCGTACCGAACAAGAAGCGAAAAGCACAGGAAGCCTGATTGACGCTGGCGTAGGCAAGCTTGCGCTCGGTGATCAGGTGCAGCAGATAGGCTTGGATCCCCCGCCCATCGAGTACGTCCGGTGGCTGCCGGTAGTGCTTCGCCAGCGCCCGCACGCAGGCCAGGTAGGACTCGCGCGTGCGAAGGGAAAACCCTCGCAACACCATCGCCTCATCCATCCGATTGCGCAACTCAGTCATGTCGCTCTCCTCGTCAAGATCGGGAACATTCCCGTAGGAGAGGGTAGGACGACTGAGCCGCGCGCTTAAAGACGCAGCAGCGCACGACAAAGGACTTCTGAAAACAACAACGCGGCAGTAGATCCCTCTAACACCGCGTCAGCGGTTTAGTTCAACGTCTAATGATTTGCCGAAAAAAGTCCTATTACGGCCAACCAGCTTACGCCCATTCAAAATAGGCCGCAAAAACATCACTGTAGCGATTCTTGATAGATCGACTGTCGGTGATAGGTGGTTTCAGGAAGGCTAAGTGTCTGATCTAACCGACCGCGAATGTCCGCAATGGAGCTGCATTGCGTGTGACCGGTTGTGGCCGAAAGTACGCGCTGGGGCGCGGTTCCACAAAGCGGACCCAGCTCATCGGCCAAGGCTTTTCGACCACCAAAGAACCGCGCTTCCTCGCCGTTGAGCCGGTCGAATGGCGCCATTCTCATTCGACGCGCAATCGGCCTGAGCCAGCCACGCGGCAATCCCGGCTCAGCGGTGCTCCCACTTCGGCGCACGCTTGGCGATGAAGGCATTCAGGCCTTCATTCGCGTCGCGGGTCTTGATTGTCCGCTCGATGTACAGCCGCTCGACTTCTGCAAGGCGGCGCTTCACTTCGGGCAGATAGCCGCCGCGCGCCGCAGTCACCGCGCACGCGAGCGCCGCGGCGCTGCGTCCGGAGAAATACTTGTCGAAATATTTCAGTGCCGCCGCTTCCGGGTCGGCGGAGGCGCCGGCAGCCAAACCGATGCGCACGGCTTCCGCGGCGTCGATCGAGCGTCCCGACAGCAGCAGGTCTTCGGCGACGCCCTGGCCGACGCGCGGCGGCAGCAGGCACGATGCCGCAGGCGCGAACACGCCCAGCTGTATCTCGGGCTGGCCGAGCTTGGCATCCTCGGCAACGAATATCTGGCTCCCCGCCATCGCCAGTTCGAGGCCGCCGCCGAGGCATTGCCCGCGCACGGCGACCAGGATGGGTGCCGGCCACTCGAGCATCTCGATGACCAGGGCATGAAGTCCGGCCAGCATCTCTGCACAAGTGTCCGGGAGGTGCTCCTCGACGCTGGCCCCGAACGAGAAATGCGGACCTTCGGCATCGATCAGCGCCGCAAGCAAGCCCGACGTGCCGCGATGGGCAGTGAACGCCGCGCGCAAAGCGGCGATCATCGCCGCATCGACGATATTGGCCTTGGGCCGCGCGAGCCTCAACCGCAGCAGTGCGCCTTCGCGCTCCAGCCAGACTTTAAGAGGTGATTGGTTCGACATCGCGAGGGTCCTCAATGGTGATGCGCTGAACAGTAACGCCTGCCGCTGGCCGCGCACAGGCGGCTTGTTTCGCCCGCATCAGTCTTTGGTACGGAGTTTGAAGCGCTGGATCTTGCCCGTGGCCGTTTTCGGCAGCTCGGGCAGGAATTCCACCCAACGCGGGTACTTGTAGGGCGCCAGCCGGCTCTTGACATGCGCCTTGAGCTCATCGGCAAGCGCCGGGGTTGCCTGCACGCCCGGCTTGGTGACCACGTACGCCCTGGGCTTGATCAGCTGCTCTTCGTCGGGTTCCCCGACCACTGCCGCCTCGAGCACGGCCGGATGGGTGGCAAGCGCCGCCTCGACTTCGAACGGCGACACGTAGATCCCGCCCACCTTGAGCATGTCGTCGGAGCGGCCCGCGTAGAGGTAATAGCCGTCCTTGTCGACGCTGTACTTGTCTCCGGCGCGCGTCCAGGCGCCGACGAAAGTGGCCAGGGTCTTTTCGCGATTGTTCCAGTAACAGGCGGCCGCGGTCGGTCCGTTGATCTGCAGCTCGCCGATCTCGTCGCATCCGACTTCCATGCCGTCCTCGCCGGCGAGCCTGATCCGGTAGCCTGGAACAGGCTTGCCGGTCGTGCCATAGCGCACCTCGCCGGGGCGGTTGGAAATGAAGATGTGCAGCATTTCGGTGGAGCCGATGCCGTCCAGCACCTCGACCCCGAAGTGCTTGGTCCAGCGCTCGCCGATATCGGCCGGCAGCGCCTCGCCCGCCGACGTGCACACGCGCAGGGCAACGTCCTTCTTGTTCGGCAGTTCCGGACTCGCAAGCAGCGCGGCGTACAGGGTCGGCACTGCGTAGAAGATCGTTGGCTTGTTCTCCTTCAGGCGCTTGAACACCGACTGCGGCGTCGGCCGCTCGGCCATCAGCACCGCGGTGGCGCCGACCGAAAGCGGGAACGTGAGCCCGTTGCCCAGGCCGTAGGCGAAGAACAGCTTGGCAGCCGAATACACCACGTCCGATTCGCGGATGCCCAGCACCGGCCGCGCATAGAGTTCGGCGGTGTAGATGAGGCTCGAATGGACGTGCACGGTGCCCTTGGGCGTGCCCGTCGAGCCCGACGAATACAGCCAGAAGCAGGCATCGTCGCGCGTCGTGGGCACCGCCTCGAATGCCGTGCCGGCCCGGCCCATCAGATCCTGCAGCGACAGGTGCCCCTGGGCGTTCTTCCCCGAGACAACGATGTGCTTCAGGAACGGCAGCTTGCCGACGAGCGGCGCAAACGCGGGATACAGCGCCTCGGAAACGATGAGCGCGCGCGCACGGCTGTCGCGCAGCATGAACTCGTAGTCGTTGGTGGTCAGCAGCGTGTTGACCGCGACCGGAACGACTCCCGCCTTGATCGACCCGAGAAAGACGCTGGGCCAGTCCACGCTGTCCAGGTGGCACAGCATCACCCGATCTTCCATGTCCAGGCCGATGCCGGTGAGCGCGTTGGCGGCGCGGTTGACGCGCTCGGCCAGATCGCCGTACGTATGGCTGCCCGAGTCGTCGATGAACGCGGTTTTCGCGGCGCGACCCGCTGCGAGGTTGCGCTCGATCAGGTCGTGCGCCGCGTTGTAGTCGCGCGGCACGTCGACGGTCGGCGGGCTGGTGCGATGGTCAGCAGAACTGAGGGACGGCATGGATTCCTCCAAATCTACGGCATCCTGCCCGCTGCGCGGATGCCCGTTGCTGCCCGTCCTGACGACCGGGCCGGCGACCCGTTATTGTCCGCCTATGTGCGCCCGGCGCGCTACGCCGCGAGCATACTCGTTTCCCGGCAGCGCGCTATCCAGGGACCCGCCCACTCCGCGGCGACTTCCTCCGGCAGCGTGCCCGCACTCGCGTCGTGGAGCATGGGTTCGCCGATGCGCTTTGCCCCGAGCTCGGCCAGAATGGCATCGAAACGCTTGCCCCCGTTGCAGAAGGTCTCGGCGTAGGTGCGATCGCCCAGAGCGACGATTCCATAGCGGACCCCGGACAGATCCGGACGTGCCGTTTGCAGGGATTCGTACAGCGCCTTGGCGTTGTCCGGGACGTCGCCCTGCCCGTAGGTCGAGGTGCAGACCAGGAACAGACCACCGCCATCGAACACGCCAGCATCCAGTGCGTCCATGAGCTTGGTCTGCACCCGGGTATGCTCGTCGTCGAGCGTCAATTCCAGTTCCTGCGCAACCAGTTGCGCCGTTCCGGTCATCGTGCCCACGAGGATAGTCAGGTCCACGTCCATCCTTCATCCAGATTTCATGGTTCAACTCTTCGCCCGCGACCCTACGGGCGACCGAGTTTGCGCTTGATGCGATTTGCAGCTTGCATTTGTCAGGCTATGCATTATAATGCAGCGATCTCATTAATGCAAGCAATATAGTGCATGAAACCCCTCGACACAATCAAGCCACCGATCGGCACCACGCCCGCCGACGAAGGCGTTCGGCTGCTGCGCGTGCTGGGCGAACGCGTGCGCGAAGCGCGAGCGCGGCGCGGCATGACACGCAGGATCCTTGCCCGGGATTCCGGGGTTTCGGAGCGCTATCTCGCTCAGCTCGAAGCCGGTCAGGGAAACATCTCGGTGCTGCTGCTGATGAAAATCGCCCAGTCGCTCAATGTCCCGCTCGCCGACCTGATGCAGGAGACCAACGGCCGGGAGGTCGACCTGACCCTGATCGAGCAGTTCCTGAAGCGCCTGCCCCCCAACAAGCTCGCAGAGGTGCGATCGCAGCTGCTCCGGGATTTCGGCAGCGCCGACACCGACCGCATGCGTCGCATCGCACTGATCGGCCTGCGCGGCGCGGGCAAGTCGACCCTGGGCACGCAGCTTGCGCGTGATCTGGGCTGTGCCTTCGTCGAACTGGACCGCGAGATCGAAAGCGACGCGGGAACGAGCCTGAGCGAGATCTTCCTGCTCTACGGCCAGGCCGGCTACCGCCGCTACGAGCGCCGCTGCCTCGAACGGGTGCTGGAGCAGAACGAGCGCGTCGTGATCGCCACCGGCGGCAGCATCGTCTCGGAGCCCGGCACCTACGACCTGCTGCTTTCGACCTGCTACACGGTGTGGCTGCGCGCGGCGCCCGAAGAGCATATGGCGCGCGTGGTGGCACAGGGCGATACGCGCCCGATGGCGGGCAATCAGGAGGCGATGGACGATCTGCAGCGCATCCTGGACGGACGCGCGATGCTGTACGGCCAGGCCGACGCCGTCGTGAACACGACCGAAGCGTCCATCGAACAGAGCCTCGCCGACCTGAAGAGGGCGACCGGTGCAAAGAACAACGCAACCAGGAGATCATCATGAGCGCAGCTCAACAAACCGATCCGGCGCTGGCCCGGACGCTGGTCAGCTTCGACGCCCACCCCGACCAGTACAGCCACTGGAAGCTCGCCGTGGACGGCGCCGTGGCCACGCTGTCGATGAACGTCAACGAGGACAAGGGCCTGAGGCCGGGCTACAAGCTGAAGCTCAATTCCTACGACCTGGGCGTCGACATCGAACTGCACGACGCGCTGCAGCGCATCCGCTTCGAGCATCCCGCGGTCAGGATCGTGGTGCTCACGAGCGCCCGCGAGCGCATGTTCTGCTCGGGCGCCAACATCTACATGCTGGGCCTGTCGACCCACGGGTGGAAGGTCAATTTCTGCAAATTCACCAACGAGACCCGAAACGGGATGGAGGATTCGAGCCGGCATTCGGGGCTGAAGTTCCTGGCCGCGGTGAACGGCACCGTTGCCGGCGGCGGCTACGAACTGGCGCTTGCCTGCGACGAGATTCTGATGATCGACGACCGCTCCTCCACCGTATCGCTCCCTGAATTGCCGCTGCTCGGCGTGCTGCCGGGGACGGGCGGCCTCACCCGCGTCACCGACAAGCGCAAGGTCAGGCGCGACCTGGCCGACGTCTTCTGCACCACCAGCGAAGGCGTGCGAGCCGATCGCGCCAAGCAGTGGAAACTGGTGGACCACACCGCCAAACCGCAGGCGTTCGCGCAGGCGGTGGCAGACCGGGTCGCCGCGCTGACCGCGCAAAGCGGCCGCACCGGCAGCGGCAAGGGCGTCATGCTGCCGCCGCTCAAGCGCAGCATCGACGATGCCGGCTACCACTACGAACATGTCGACGCGACCGTCGATCGCAAAACGCGCGTCGCCACGATAACCATCCACGGCCCGAAGGCTGCGCAGCCCGCCGACGCAGAGGGCATCCTCGCTGCCGGTGCGGCATGGTGGCCGCTCGCGATGGCGCGCGACCTGGACGACGCCATCCTGATGCTGCGCACGAACGAACTCGAGGCCGGCCTCTGGCAGTTGAAGACCCGCGGCGACATCGATGCCGTCCTCGCCGTCGACCTGACCCTGAAGGCCCACCAGAACAACTGGTTCGTGCACGAGGTGATCGGCATGCTGCGCCGGACGCTCGCGCGCTTGGACGTCACGTCGCGGACGCTGTACGCCGTCATCGACCGGGATTCGTGCTTCGCCGGTACGCTGCTGGAAATCGCGCTCGCGGCCGACCGCAGCTACATGCTCGCGCTGCCCGATGCGCAGGACGAGGCACCCCGCATCGCGCTGTCGGAGCTCAACTTCGGCACCTACCCGATGGTCAACCGCCAGACCCGCATGCTGACCCGCTTCTGCGACGACCCGAAGCCCGCGGATGCGGTGCGCGGGCACATCGGCGAGAAACTCGCCGCCGAGGCCGCGGCCGAACTGGGACTGGTCACCGCCACCCCGGACGATCTGGACTGGGACGAGGAAGTGCGCATCGCGATCGAGGAGCGAACCAGCCAGTCGCCCGACGCGCTCACCGGGCTGGAGGCCAATCTGCGCTTCACCGGCGCCGAGACCATGGAGACGCGGATATTCGCGCGACTCACCGCGTGGCAGAACTGGATTTTCAACCGCCCGAACGCCGTCGGTGAACACGGCGCACTGAAAGTCTACGGGACCGGCGGCAAACCAAAATTCAACTGGGAACGGATTTAGCCGCTTTTGACTCAAGTGTAGCCGGAGCCGGTGAAGAATTGGGTTTGTATGCGTCTCCCGATTTCGGGAAGTTGCAATTTCGCAACTTCCCGAAATCGGGAGATTGATGAAAAGCAAAACGAGGATACCTGCGTGATTCCGGCTATCCCGGCTTAGGAGACATCAGCATGTCGATCAATTATTCAGAACGCATCCCGAACAACGTCAACCTGGCCAGCAACAAGACCTTGCAGCGGGCGCTGGAGCACTGGCAGCCGGCCTTCCAGGAATGGTGGAAGGAGATGGGGCCGGAGGACTCGAAGTCGCTCGACGTGTACCTGCGCACCGCCATCAGCGTCGCGCCGGACGGCTGGGCGCACTACGACCACGTGCGCATGCCGGATTACCGCTGGGGCATTTTCCTCGCCCCGGCCGAGTCCGGCCGCAAAGTGAACTTCGGCGCCCACAAGGGCGATCCCGCCTGGCAGGAGGTCCCGGGAGAATACCGCTCGACGCTGCGGCGCATCATCGTCACGCAAGGCGACACCGAGCCGGCGTCGGTCGAGCAGCAGCGCCATCTCGGCCTCACCTGCCCCTCCCTGTATGACCTGCGCAACATCTTCCAGGTCAACGTCGAGGAAGGCCGCCACCTCTGGGCGATGGTCTACCTGCTGCATGCCTACTTCGGCCGCGACGGACGCGAGGAAGCCGAAGCGCTGCTCGAGCGCCGCTCAGGCGATGCCGACAACCCGCGCATTCTGTCGGCATTCAACGAGAAGACGCCGGACTGGCTGTCGTTCTTCATGTTCACGTTCATCACCGACCGCGACGGCAAGTTCCAGCTCGCGGCGCTCGCCGAGTCCGGCTTCGACCCGCTGTCGCGCACCTGCCGTTTCATGCTGACCGAGGAAGCGCACCACCTGTTTGTCGGCGAATCGGGCATCGGCCGCATCATCCAGCGCACCTGCGAGATGATGAACCAGCACAAGACCGACGACCCGGCCAAGCTGCGCGCGCTGGGGGTGATCGACCTGCCGACGATCCAGAAGTACCTCAATTTCCACTTCAGCGTGACCAGCGACCTGTACGGCAACGAGGTGTCCTCCAACGCGGCGTCCTTCTACACCAACGGCCTGAAGGGCCGTTTCGAGGAAACCAAGCTCGCCGACGACCACAAGCTGGACACGGGCAAGTACGCAGTGATGGAGGTGGTGGGCGAGGACATCGTCACCAAGCACGTCTCGGCGCTGACGGCGTTGAACGAGCGCCTGCGCGACGACTGGGTGAAGGACGTGGCGGCAGGCGTCTCGCGCTGGAACAAGATCCCGGAGAAGGCGGGCATCCCGTTCCGATTCAAGCTGCCGCACAAGGGCTTTCACCGCCGGATCGGCGCATTCACCGAACATCACATCAACCCGGAGGGGCAGGTGCTGTCCGAAGCCGCATGGACGCACCAGCACAAGCAGTGGCTGCCGGTCGAGGAGGACCACATGTACGTGCGCTCGCTGATGGGACGCGTCACCGAGCCCGGCAAGTACGCGAACTGGATCGCGCCTCCGGCTCGCGGAATCAATCATCAGGCGGTCAACTTCGAGTACGTGCGGTTCAGTTAGCCTTCGGGCTGATGGCGTATGGATAAGCCCTCGCGTGGATTTTGGTTTTCCAATGTCTCCCGATTTCCGGAAG
>MEQZ01000079.1:10183-16546 GCA_001770425.1 Betaproteobacteria bacterium RIFCSPLOWO2_02_FULL_65_20
ATACGAGCACCGGTGCCTGATGTCGCAAATTCCACCTCACGCAAAATGAACGCTCCCTCAGAACTCGTCCGCCAGCACCTGATAGATCCCGAGATCTGTATCAGATGCAACACCTGCGAGGAGACCTGCCCGAAGCACGCGATTACGCACGATACGCGCAACTACGTGGTCAGGTTCGAGGTGTGCGAGAACTGCAAGGCCTGCATATCGCCCTGCCCGACCGGCGCGATCGACAACTACCGGCGCGTGGACAAGTCCATGCCGCACCCGATCGAAGCGCAGTTCGGCTGGGATTCTCTGCCGCAGGAAAGCGAACCCGACGAGCAGCAGGCGCCCGATATCCCCGACGAGGTCGCGCGCATCACCGAAATCGCGACAGCGGGCCAGGGCGGGCCGGCTTTGCCGCCGTGGTCCGCCGCCCATCCCTACGTGGGCCTGTTCACGCTCGCCAGGCCGGCGATCGCGACCGTCACCGGCAACCACCGGCTGACTGCCGAAGGCGCCTCCTCGGCTATCCATCACATCGTGCTCGATTTCGGGCAGACGGCGTTTCCGGTGCTGGAGGGCCAGTCCCTGGGCATCATTCCTCCAGGACTGGATGCCTCCGGACGCGCGCACCACGTGCGGCTCTACTCGGTCGCGAGCCCGCGCAACGGCGAGCGCACGGGCTACAACAACGTCGCGCTGACCGTGAAGCGCGTTCTGGCCGACCGCGAGGGCAATCCGGTGTGCGGCGTGGCCTCGAATTACATTTGTGATCTCGCCAAGGGCGACAAGGTCCGGGTCGTGGGACCCTACGGCACGAGCTTCCTGATGCCCAACCATCCGGGATCCTCGATCATGATGATCTGCACCGGCACCGGATCGGCGCCCATGCGAGCGATCACCGAGCGCCGCCGGCGCCGCATCGCGCTGAAGGAAGGCGGCGAGTTGGCATTGTTCTTCGGCGCCCGCGTGCCCGAGGAGCTGCCTTATTTCGGGCCGTTGATGAAACTGCCGAAGGATTTCATCGATATCAACCTCGCATTCTCGCGCGTCAGCGGCCAGCCCAAGCGCTACGTGCAGGATGTGATCCGCGAGCGCGCCGACAAGGTCGCAGCCCTGCTGCGCGACGACAACTGCTACATCTACATCTGCGGCCTGAAAAGCATGGAGGCCGGGGTCAACGAGGCATTCGCCGATGTCTGCCGCACCCAGGGCATGGACTGGAGCACGGTCCTCGCTGACCTGAAGCAGGCGAGCCGGTACCACGTCGAGACGTATTAGCCGTTCAACACCAGACACAATCAACAGGAACGACCATGGCCATCGATTACTCGGAACGGATTCCGAACAACGTCAACCTCGCCGGCGACAAGACCCTGCAGCGCGCCCTGGAGCACTGGCAGCCGCATTTTCTCGACTGGTGGCGCGAGATGGGTCCGAACGAATTCGCCGCGGCCGACGTCTACCTGCGCACCGCGATCGGCGTCGACGCGAAGGGCTGGGCGCACTACGGCTCGACCAGGATGCCCGATTACCGCTGGGGCATATTCCTCGCCGATGCGGTCCCCGACCGCACTATCGGATTCGGCGACCTCTACGGCCAGCCCGTGTGGCAGCAGGTTCCCGGAGAATTCCGCTCGCAGTTCCGCCGCTTGATCGTCACCCAGGGCGACACCGAGCCCGCCTCGGTCGAGCAGCAGCACCTGCTCGGCCACAGCTGTCCGTCGCTCTACGATCTGCGCAACCTGTTCCAGGTCAACGTCGAGGAAGGCCGGCACCTGTGGGCGATGGTCTACCTGCTGCATGCCTACTTCGGCCGCGACGGCCGCGAAGAGGCAGAGGAACTGCTCGCACGCCACTCGGGCGACCTCGACAAGCCGCGCATCCTCAGCACCTTCAACGAGCCGATCGAGGACTGGCTGTCGTTCTACTGCTTCACCTACTTCACCGACCGCGACGGCAAGTTTCAGTTGAAGAGCCTCGCCGAATCGTCGTTCGACGCGCTGTCGCGCACCTGCAGGTTCATGCTCACCGAGGAGGCGCACCACATGTTCGTGGGCGAGACCGGCATCGGGCGCGTGATCAAACGCACGCTGGAGGTGATGGCCGAACTGGGCACCGACAACCCGGAGGCGATCCGCCGCCACGGCGCGGTGGAACTGCCGCTGCTGCAGCGCTACTTCAACTTCTGGTTTTCCTCCTCGCTCGACCTGTTCGGCTCGGAGGTCTCATCGAACGCGGCCAACTCCTTCGCCAACGGCATCAAGGGACGCCCGGACGAGTCGCAGTACGAGGACCACGTCGCGCTGGAGGGGAGCTACGACATTGCCGTCCCCGAGGGCGATCATGCGAAAGAGGAAAAAGTGGCGATGCGCAGCGCCATGAACGAGGTGACGCGCGCGGCCTACGTCCGGGACTGCGAGATCGGACTCAAGCGCTGGAACATCCAGATGAAGCGCGCGGGCCACGATTTCCAGCTCGCGCTGCCCTCGACGCGGTTCCGCCGATCGATCGGCGCCTGGGCCAATGTTCCGACCGACCCCGCCGGACGCATCATCAGCCGCGAGGCATACGACCGCGGACTGCCCGGCTGGATTCCGAGCGCCGAAGACCGCGCGCACGTGAAAAGCCTCATGCAGCGGGTGACCGCGCCGGGCAAGATGGCAAGCTGGCTTGCGCCGCCCGAGCGGGGCATCAATAATCTGCCTGTCGATTACGAGTACGTCCACCTGTGCTGAGACCGGGAGTTGCGCAGCGCTCTATTGCTTTTCCGTCCGTTGCCGTGCGACACGCGCTCGTCTATCATCCGATGAACCCATAAGTCTCCGGAGGCGCAATGACCACTGTGGAAATCACTCTGCCTGACGGCCTCGCCAAGGAAGCGCAACAGGCTGGGTTGCTCACTCCGGAAGCGCTTGAAACGATGCTGCGAGAACGACTGCGCGTGCGTGGGATTGCAGAACTGCGCGAAGCGGTGGATCGGATGGCTCTAGCCGACGGCGCTCCCATGACCATGGATGAAATCCAAGCGGAGATTCACGCCTATCGCCAGGAACGCCGGCGTGCGTCTGGTACTTGACACGAATATCGCTTGGCATCGCCAGTCATGCGTAGATCCTTTCGCGCAGCCGTGCTCAGGACGGCGGGACTCGCCAGGCCTTACGCACAATCGCGTCCGCTGAGCATCGAAACCGTCGAGCTGCCCCCGCCGGCCGAGGGCGAGGTGCTGGTGCAGATCAAGGCGGCGAGCATCTGCCATTCCGATCTGTCGGTGGTGAGCGGCGACCGCCGCTGGCCGCTGCCGATCGTTCCCGGCCACGAGGCCGCGGGCATCGTCGAGGAAGCGGGTCCGGGCGTCGCCTCGGTGCGCCCCGGCGACCGGGTGGCACTGGTTTTTCTCACCCAGTGCGGCAGTTGCGCGCGCTGCGTCGAGGGCAAACCGTTCCTGTGCGAGCGCGGCACGCAGGCGAACCGCGAGGGTCGCCTCATTTCCGGCGGACCCCGGCTCGGATTCAAGGGCCTGCCCGTGCACCATCACATGGGCCTGTCCGCGTTCGCCGAGTACGCGCTGGTATCGGAGAAGTCGCTGGTAAAGATTCCACCCGACCTCGGTTTCGTCGAGGCGAGCCTGTTCGGCTGCGCGGTACTGTGCGGCGCGGGCACCGCGCTCTATACCGCTGCGATCAAGCCCGGCGATAGCGTGGCGGTGTTCGGACTGGGCGGCGTGGGCCTGGCCGCGATACTCGGCGCCCGCACCGCCGGGGCGACGCGCATCGTCGCGGTGGACGCCGGTCAGGCGAAGAAGGAACTGTCGCTGGCGCTGGGGGCCACCGACTTCGTCGACGCGGAGGGCGCGGCGCAGGCGATTCGCGCGCTGCTGCCGCAGGGCGTGGATGCGGCGATCGATGCGAGCGGAACGGTGGAAGGCTTCGAGCAGGCGCTGGAATCGACGCGCCGGGGCGGCAGCACGGTCACGGTGAGCCTGCCCGACGCCGCAAAACAGTTTCACTTCCCGCTGTCGCGCCTGGTGGCCGAGGCGCGCACCATCCGCGGCAGCTACCTCGGCTCGTGCATTCCGAGCCGCGACGTTCAAGCGTTCATCGAACTGTACCGCCAGGGACACCTGCCGGTGGAGCGCCTGGTCAGCGGCACGCTCGCCCTCGATGACATCAACGAGGCCATGGACGCGCTCGCTGATGGCCGCGCGGTGCGGCAGGTGATCACGTTCTAGGGCGACGCAGAACCAGCGCGTTCGCGCATTGGTCGCCCGGTTCGGCGCATCGCTGGACGCCGGCGGGTAGGACGGCGACATTCCATCTAACTGCGGCTGATGTCCGCTGCTCGGCCTTTACGGTCGTTTGCGATTCGACTCGAAATGGACCGCAAATCCATTGATTACCGGACGTTCACGGCAAGTAGCAATCGCCCATATGTGGCCTGGCTGTGTTTCGGATCAGACCCACTATCGATTTTGCCGCAACTCAAGTCCAAGTCCATCAATTGCTTCGAGCGCCCGAAGCACAGTTGCAATCCCACAGCGCACTGCGGCCACCGAGGGTTTGCCTCCATTTTCATAATTCTGGAACCGCGAGTAATCTACTCGGATGGAACAGTCCGGCGACGTCCTTAGCGAGTTCGGCCCAGCAGCCGCGGCTGCCATTGACAAGGCGCCGGATCCGTTGCTTTCGGGGCCAAAGCGACAACACTACTTGCCTCGTTTCTACCTCGAAGGCTTTATTCGCGATGGATTACTCGCTGTCTATGATCGCGAGACCAACGAGGTTCGGCGACAGGCGCCGGTAAATACCGGGGTTATCGGGCACTTCTACACGGTGGAGGACACGGAGGGAAGAAAGCGGTTCGAGGTCGAAGCCATTTTCTCTCAGGTCGAAGATAGAGCCGCGCCAATCATTAAGAAGCTTGCGGCCAAAGAGGGGATTACCGCCGAACAACGTGGAGACCTTGCAGCGTTCATCACGTTGGGTATGTTTCGCACGCCGGATTTGCTCGAATCCATCAAATCGATGCATGCTGAAGTTGTAAAGCGGATGACCAAGGCGACCTTTGGGAGCGTCGAGCGAGCAAAGGAGAGCTTGCGCAAGAGACCAGACAACGCTGGCCTAAGCGAAGAGGAACTCGAGCGTGAAGCCCAAGCAATGTTCGAATTCGTTCAGGGCGATAAGTGGAGGGCAGAGATCGAACATCGGTGGGCGCTTGGCATGGCATTGAAGATGTGGGGAGTGATAGCGCCGATACTTGCCGGACGTAACTGGCGTGTTATGCACCGAGACAGTGACAAGCGGTCGTTCATAACGACGGATGCTCCGCTCATTCTCACGACGACTGAGCGCCGGGAAAACAACTTTTGGGGTATCGGATTTGCCAACGCGGATGCACTGGTATTTTTTCCACTTTGCGAGTCCTGCGTATTGGCAATCTTCGGGCAGGACGGCACCACGGATCACATCGCGATCGATCAAACGTGGACGCGCCAGATCAATCTGGTGGTGGCCGATCGCTGTAAGCAATATCTCGTCGGGCGCGATGAGGAGCTTGTGCACTCGCTCGCAAAGTTCCTTGGGCTGCACAAGAAGCAGTGGCAACCCAAAATGAGGGTATCCTGAGCACGCTCATGGCGATGCTCGCGACCGAACTTCACACGGGTGACATTCCAGATACCTTTCGCCGCTTCGTTGCGGAGATCGGCGCTAAACACTGGCGTGCGCGTGTTCGCCGAATAAAGCAGCAGACGAAGGGGAGTCGTTTGTTGCGCGAGTACTTCGCAGGCGAAAATAGCATCGCGTTTCAGTTGGATCATTTCAGCGATCTCGTCGATGGACGAGGCGCTGTCCCTCTCTCGGTTGTCAATGACCCCACAAGTTGGCCAGCAGCAGGCTTCATGAGGCAGGTGCTGTCACTGATCGACGCTAGTTCCACGGAAGTTGCCGAAAGGCTTCGCGGTAGGGTTCGCGGCGCACTGACCGATCCAGCAAATATGCGCGGGTTTCAACTTGAACTTGGGGTGGCCACGCACTTCTTGCTGCTGGGGCGACGGATTTTGTGGCCGGAAGTGACCGGCCTTGGCCGATTCGATCTTCTCGTAGAAGGCGACAGCCCAGAACCCATGGAGGTCGAGTGTAAGTCCATCGGCGAGGACAAAGGGCGAAAGGTGTCTCGACTAGGCGCGGTCCAGTTCTTCGAGCTGTTGCGGCCCCATCTCACTGCTGTAAGTAGAGGATTGGCAACCGGGTTGACGATTGTCGTTACGGTTCCCGATCGGTTCCCCGTCGGCCACAGGGAGCGAGCGCAGCTGGCACGAGAAGTAGGGTGGGCTGTACTCGCTGGAAGCAGCTGTGTACTGTCCGACGGCGTCGATGT
>MEQZ01000080.1:0-14661 GCA_001770425.1 Betaproteobacteria bacterium RIFCSPLOWO2_02_FULL_65_20
ACTACACGCTGTTGCCAGCACGCAAGAATAAGTAATCATCTTATTTTGACGCAGAGCCTTAGTGGTAAATTGCTGGGCAATCAATTCCAACCGCCGCCGCAAAGCAAGTTCTGTCCTGCACTCCGGTAGATTCGGGGTGTTTCCTTTGTTCAGCAACTCAGGCGATGTCGGGAACGGCGTGGTAGGTCCATTCCTGCACCGGCGGTTTTGGTCCGTCGATGACCTTTCGATCCGCAGGTGGCGCGCGCTGATTCTGTCGCGGCTTGCGCGGCGCCCAGAGACCCAGATGTTCGAGGATGCGGCGGATGACTGTTGCGTCATCAATCAGCGCGATGACGTGCATTAGCGCGCCGCACTTGGGACATTCAAGAGGGTTCACTTCGTAGACCTTGTGAATGAGCCGCGCCCAGGACGACTTGGCGCGCGCCGCAACCACTTCTGCCGCGTCGATCGCTTGCATCGCTGCTGCTGGCACGGCTTTACGGGCGCGCTCGCCCCGGCAGCGGGTCGAGTACCATCCTACTTACCTCACAAGGTGCTCAAAGCGATCCGGCACATGCCTGCAGAGCATCTCCAGCCATTGCGCGCCGGGCATCAACTGGAATTTGCGCTTCAGGCTCTTGTGCAGGTGCGAGCGGTACATGACCATGCCTGTTTGAGGGAGGTAAGTCATCTTCTCCAGGGAGAATGGCGCGCGCAGCATGTACTGCGCAAGCTGCTTGCGCCCTTCGGCGTCGCCGGCGCGAACGCGTACGCCATTGTGGACGGAGAAGCCGCTGTGGCGCCAGGCGAGCATGCGCGAGGACAGCCCTTCGCCGATGGAGTGCTCGGCCAGGAGCAGCTTGAGCACTTCTCTGCGAAATCCCTGTTCGAGCAGTTTTAGGGGAATCGCGGGCAACGCGACGAACACGCCATCGGCGCGAAACAAGCCATCGGTGGCCAACACATGGATATGGGGGTTGAAGGTCACCAAATCGCCGAATGTCTGCACGAACAGGATCAATCCCGGTCGCCCTTCCACCTTGGCGCCGGCATAGGCCTGGATGAGCAATCGCTCCACGATATGGCACAACTCCCCCAGCAGTCCGCGCCGGCGCGAAAATATCGGCCGCAGCATGCGCGGTACGGTGAAGACGTACTGCCGGTGCGCAACAGGCGCAAGCACGTTCTCCTCGACCCAATCCCCATACGCGAGCACCCGCTTCTGGTGGCAGCTCGGGCAGAAGTAACGCGCCTTACATGAGAAGGCAAGGAGGTAATCGTGCCGGCACTCAGGGCAATAGATCCGCGCAAATCCGTGATGGGGATCGCCGCACTTGAGGAAACGCTCGATGACGCGCTCTTCGAGCAGCCGCTGCAGGCGACCCTCGGATCGCAGTTCCGCCAGGTGGCGATCGGCGCACGGGTAGAGCGGGCTCGCACGGGGGTTGCGCGGGCGATACACGCCGCCTTTCGGCGTTGCTCCCGCCGCCCTCGCAACCGGCTCGCCGCATCTTGACATGACGCGAACAACGCGGCGACGCTCGCCCCGGTACCATCGAAACGCCCCGACTCCACACATCGAGCGTGATCGGGCCGCGTTCGTCAACGCCGCAGGGTCCAAGTTCGTTAAGCTTGGGATCGGTGATCGCGGGACATTCCGGGCTTGACGTGTGGGTTCAAGACCGGTGGCGCTTCCCCACCGCGCCCGCGGCCACGCTCGTTGTACGAGCGCGCGCGCAAGTACATCGGCGCGGACACGTCGGCGGCTTTACC
Source organism: Betaproteobacteria bacterium RIFCSPLOWO2_02_FULL_65_20 (assembly GCA_001770425.1). GTDB lineage: Bacteria > Pseudomonadota > Gammaproteobacteria > Burkholderiales > SG8-39 > JACQTO01. The sequence continues at coordinate 1,756 of MEQZ01000080.1, forward strand.
CAAGAACGCCGCAGCGCAGGCATAGATTCTGGTGCGGGGGCAAGTTGCCGCGAAGCATTCCCGCTGACATCGGGTCGATCGTCGCCCTGATACGGGCCGACCACGATCCCCTGAAGCGCTTCACCAAGGCAAGTGGTCATTCGAAATCAGTTGATGCCGCTCGAGGCTGAAGCAAGCGAGGAAACCGAATACGGTCCAAAATATGAAGTTCGAGGTGCGTTGAACGGACCAAACGGTCGGATTCTACGCGTCGTGACGATATGGTTGACCGAGGAAGCGACGGGCCGGACCAAGTTCATCACTCTATTTCCGGACAAGGCATGAGATACGAGCTTTTCAAGCGAGTTGCACTGGCGATAGATCTCCCGGAGCACCGGCTCCGCGGCGGCGATGTGGTTACGGTCGTCGACTATCACCCGGGACGTCCCGGTCAGGAGCCCGGCTACAGCCTGGAGGTATTCGACGCTGTCGGGAACACCGTGGCGGTGGTCACCGTGCGCGAATCGCAGATCGAGCCATTGAACTCGAACGAGCTGCTGCACGTGCGGCAGCTCGCGGAATCGGCGTCGTAGCGATTCGCCCCTCGCCGAATCCTCAGCGGCATCGCACGCGATCTGGCTGAAACGCCGCACCAAATCGAGCTGCTCTACGTCGAAGTCGTTGATCCCGAAACCCGTCGACAGGTGCCGCACGGTGAAATCGGCAATTTCTGCGTCACGCCGCCGTGGACCGGGCAGGCGACGCCGCTGCTGCGCTGGGATTCAAGCGACCTCGTGAGCTACATCGAACACTCAGCGACTTAGTCGTAAAACCAGGCGATCGTCCGCGGTCCCAGCCGCGAAGAACTGTTCCGGGCCATATGCCGCATTGCCGTGGAGCATGGACGATTCCGCTTTGCCTGGATCGGGTTGATTGCGGCAGACGGGCGGTCTGTGGAGGTGGTCGCCCGGCACGGCGATGACTCAGGCTATCTTCGCCAGATTCGCTTTTCGCGGGACGAGTCGGACCCGGGAGGACGCGCCATCGTCGGACAGGTCCTGCGCACCGGCCGGCGCGACTATACCAACGACATTTTCGCCGAGGCGCGTCACGCGGCCTGGCACGAGGCGGCGCGCCGCGCCGGTATTCGCGCCCTGGCATCGCTGCCGATCCACCTGGGGGGTGCCGTGATCGGCGCAATGAACATGTACTCCAGCGATCCCGGATTCTTTACCGAAGACCTGCTCGCGACGCTGGACGAGATGGCACTGGACGTATCGTTCGCGCTGGAAAACCTTGAGCGCGAGGCCAGGCGCAAGCAGGCGGAGGAATCGCTGCGCGCGGCGGAAGAGCAGTTCCGCGGCCTGGTCGAGCAGTCGTTTACCGGGATCTACATCGTCCAGGACGGCAAGCTCGCCTACGTGAATCCGCGCTTTGCCGAGATACGCGGCTACGGCTCTGCGGACGAACTGATCGGCCAAGACAACCTGTCAATCGTCGCCGAGGAGGAACGCGGCGGCCTCGCGGAGAAGTATCACCGGCTGCTCGCGGGCGAAACGCAGAGCGTCAGCTACGACTTCACCGGCGTGCGCAGGGACGGCTCGACGTTTGACGCCGGCGTGACCGGTGCGCGTGCAACTTACCGCGGCCGTCCCGCGATCATCGGCATGATGCAGGACATCTCCGACAAGAAGCGCGCCGAGGAGGAGATCCGGCGTTACGTCGCGCAACTGGAAACGGCGTTCATGAGCACGGTGCAGGTGGCGACGACCCTGAGCGAGATGCGCGACCCGTACACCGCCGGCCACGAGCGGCGCGTGGCCGAGATCGCGGTGGCCATCGGCGCGGAACTCGGCTTCGACGCGCGCCGGCAGGAGGGATTACGGGTCGCCGGGCATCTGCACGACATCGGCAAGATAACCATTCCATCTGAAATCCTGTCCAAGCCCGGCAAGCTTAGTCCGATCGAATTCAAGCTGATCCAGGGCCATCCGCAATCGAGCTACGACGTGCTGAAGTCGGTGGAGTTTCCCTGGCCGGTGGCGCAAGTCGCGCTGCAGCACCACGAACGCATGGACGGCAGCGGCTATCCGCAGGGTCTCAAGGGCGAGGCGATCCTGCTCGAGTCCCGCATCATGGCGGTGGCGGACGTCGTGGAGGCGATGTCCTCGCACCGGCCGTACCGGGCCGGACTGGGGATCGACAGGGCCCTGGCCGAGATCGGGCGTGGACGCGGCACGGCGTACGACGCGAATGCGGCGGACGCCTGCCTGCGCCTGTTCCGGGACAAGGGCTACCAGTTGCCGGCATGAGGCCGTAGCGCAGCGGCACCCGCAGCAACCGGAAGCGCCTTCACCGCCCGCGCGGCGCGATGGCGGTGTAGCGATTTCGACTAGAATCCATCCGCAGCCTCACGCGTCACCGCAATGAGGATCTACGGACAAGAACTGATGCCTCAATCATTCCCGCACTTATCCCGCCCGCTGGTCGTTGCGTTCGTTGTTTTTCTGCTCGCTACCGTCGCTTCGACCAGCCTGATAGGACGCTTGGAGCGGGATGAACTTCAAGAACAACGTGCGCGAGCGTCCAACCTGGCAATCGGCCATGCGCACGGGCTCCGTGTTGGAATCGAACGCGCGCTGTCCGCAACCTATGCGCTCGAGGCGCTGATTCGCCAAGGGATAAGGGATAAGACAATCAATCCGGCAGAGAAGTCGGAGCGGCTTGCCGGTACGCCCCAATGCCGCGCTTGAACCCGTCCCGAAGCGCGCGCAATGGGACATATGTCAATTTCGCTCCGCTACGCACCCCCGGCGGGGGCGATCGGAGCGAGCTTAGTGGTAAATTGGAACGGTCCCGCCTGCGTCCTGATGCACGGCGCCAATCCGGGACTGGTATCGCACCTGGTGAAGCAGGCCTTGCTCAACATCGCCTCTGACCTGGGCATGAAGAATGCCGTGCCGCAGGACCGCAAGGCTTGAGCGACCCTCGCGCGTACGCTTCAGATCAAGGTCATACACATCGCCGAACGCGACCACCAGGTGAGCCCCAAGCGCAAGCAGAACGACGAATTCGTCAACACCTGGTCGAGCGAAGCCTTCTGCGGCGAGTCGATGCAACCGGCGGAGCTCGGTTGGGGCACGCACGAACGCAACTGGCCGCGCGACGGGCGCGAGTACGGGTTCGGATGCGGGGCCGCGATCTTCCTCGATCGGCCCGGTGCGGCGACGCGCGTGCGGTCCTGGGCGCCCGCCGAGGGACAGTTCCACGGCTGGCTGATCACCCATGGCGAAGCGATTTCCATCCCCGATTACCTGACGGTGCGCGAAAAAGGCAAGGCTGTCTACAGGCCGACCTGCCACTATGCCTACCATCCCTGCGACGATGCGGTCCTGTCGCTGCATGAATTCGCCGGCAACGGCTGGCGCTTTCCTCCGGAGCAGCGCCTGCTGCGCGAGGAAATAGACGCCGGCTTCGACGAACTGGGCGTGCTGCTGATGGGCCACAAGAAGAACGCCTACTGGTACGGCTCGCAGCTCTCGATCAAGGAAACGCGGCGGCGCTGCCCGCACAACAATGCGACCAGCCTGCAGGTCAATGCGCCGTTCATGGCAGGGATCGTGTGGGCACTGACCAATCCGCAGGCCGGCATCGTCGAACCCGACGAACTGGACTACCAGACCATCCTGAACATCACCACGCCCTATCTGGGCAAGGTGGTCGGCGCGTACACCGACTGGACACCGCTCGCCGGCCGCGGCCTGCTGTTCCCGGAGGAGATGGACCGGTCCGACCCGTGGCAGTTCCTCAATTTCAGGGTGGACTGAGGCGCACGCCGGGCGTATCTTCGCTGCCCCGATGGAACCCCTTTCGCTGCGCTTTGTCGGCTGGTTCTTCACCCTCGTGCCGGCGGCCGCGCTGGTGCTGGGCGGGATGATCCTCACCATGCTGTTCCGTTCCGGCGGCCTCGCGCGCCGCTATGCCGAAGAGAGCCTGCTGAACGATCTCACCCTGATGGCGGTCTGGTTCGCGGGGCTGGCCGGTGGCGTCGGCGTGCTGCAGGGCAAGTCCTGGTCCCTGTGGGTGCTGGAGTTCTTCTGCTGGGTCCTGTGCGCGCTGGTGCTGCTGTCGGGCGGCTACCGGCCGGTCGCCCTGCATCGCACTGCCGGGGAAACGCCCGGCAAGTGGGTCGCTGCGATTGCCGGCGTGACCCTCGTGGCGCTGCCGATCCTGGCGTTCTGCGGCGCCACCATCTACACCCTGCGCAGCGAGGGCGCCCGGCAGGCGCTTACCGGCTGAGCGGACTGCGGTCCCTCCATATGGCCAAACATCTGATCATCAGCGGTCGCGTGCAGGGTGTTAATTTCCGCGAATCCATGCGCTACGAGGCGGAACGCCTGGGCGTAACCGGCTGGGTCAGGAACCGCCGCGACGGCAGCGTCGAGGCCGTGGTGGACGGCGACCCGAGCGGCGTGGAAGCGATCATCGCTTGGGCCCGCCGCGGCCCGCGCGCCGGGCTGGTCGCGAGCGTCGAAGTCAGCGACATCGCCAGATCGTTCAGCGGCTTCGCGCGGTTGCCGAACGAATAGGCCAAATGAAACGTTGCAAGCAATCCGGACCTCAGCCGCGCTGGCCCTGGATGTAATGTTGCAGCTGTTCGATGATGAACTGCTGCTCGGATATGATGTCCTTCACCAAGTCGCCGATTGAGACGAGACCGAGCAGTTTGTCATTATCGATCACCGGCAAGTGGCGCAACCGGTTGTCGGTCATCAGGGCCATGCACTCCTCGTTGGTCTGATCGGGGCGCACGTACATGACAGAGGATGTCATGACTTCACGTACCGTGATCAGTTTCGACGAACCATCCCTCAAGATGACCTTCCGCGCATAGTCGCGTTCCGTAAGCATGCCGACGATCTTGCCCTCCTCCACGACCAGCAATGCGCCGATATTCTTGTCGGCCATCAGCCGCAGCGCGTCGTATACGGAATCGCCCGGGGCAATGTTGTACACGGTCTGATCGGGCTTCGACCTGAGGATATCGGCCACACTCTTCATAGGACTGATCTCCGGAAACGGGGTTATGGCGAAAGCCTTGCCAGAAGTCCATTATAGTACTATATTGGTACTATTTAAAGGAAGTCTTCATGATCCGTATGAGCAAGCTTGCCGACTACGGTACCGTAGTCATGGCGCATATGGCGCACGAGCCGGAGCGCCTACAAAGTGTGGCCGAGATCGCCGTCCATACGCGCCTTTCCGCGATGACCGTCAGCAAGGTACTCAAGCTGCTCGCGAAACAGATGCTTGTCATCGCCGAGCGCGGCAAACATGGCGGCTATCGACTGTCGCGGCAGCCGGCGCGGATTTCAGTGGCCGAGATTATCGATGCGGTGGACGGTCCCTTCGGACTGACGGAATGCGCGGCCGGCTCGGGACGGTGCACGCTAGAGTCCTCCTGCGCATTGCGCAGCCCCTGGCGGCGAATCAGCCAGCTGGTTCGGCATGCGGTCCAGTCGGTGACGCTGGACCAAATGGCACTCCCGGGCACCTCCAGCCTCAGATGCGTCATGCTGCGGAGCGGGAGAGCCGCGTAAATGACCGTGCGGCTGCCACGAAATCTGCGTCATGCGCTGGAAGCTTGGGCGCGCGAGGACTATCCACAGGAAGCCTGCGGCGTGCTGATTGGACGGCAAACCGGAACCGAAGTGGCGATATCCGACGTGGTGCGTGGCCGCAACCTGAACACTGAAAGGGCGCCTGACCGCTTCGAGTTGGATCCCCAAGACCTGCTCCGCGCCGAGGAGCGGGCGCTCAGTCTAGGCCTCGACGTGGTTGGCATCTGGCACACGCATCCTGATCATCCAGCCCGACCGTCGGAAACCGACCGCGCACACGCGTGGGAGGCCTGGATCTATCTGATCGTCCCGGTCCGAAAAGATGAGGTGGGCGAACCACGCGCCTGGCGCCTCAATCGTAACGGCTTTGCCGAGAAGGAGTTGAAATCATGAACACGGTCAGCGTGCGTATCCCGATGCCGCTGCGCAGCTACACGCGCGGCGCCGACGAAATCATGGTCGACGCCGCCACAGTGCGGCAAGCGCTCGAGCTACTGGGCACGCAACATGAGGGAATCCTCGACCGCGTGCTCGATCCCAGCGGCGAATTGCGTCAGTTCGTCAACATCTTCGTCGGCGCTCGCAACGTTCAGGTGCTCGACGGGCTGGCCACGCCGCTTGCGAAGGGCGACGTGATTTCGATCATCCCTGCCGTAGCGGGAGGACGTCATGACCGCTCGCGACCGATGGCTTGCTGAGCTACAGCGCGCAATACCCGAAATCACGCCGCACGACGCGCTGGCGCTGCAGGCGCGCGGCGGCGCGCTGATCGACGTGCGGGAAGCCGACGAGATCGCGCAAGGCAGCCCGCCGGGAGCGCTCCGCCTCGGTCGCGGCTTCCTTGAGCTGCGCATTGGCCTCGCTGTGCCGCAGACTGCCCGCCCTTTGATCGTCTTTTGTGCAAGCGGCATCCGATCGCTGTTCGCCGCCGAAACCCTGGCGCGGCTCGGCTACACGCAGGTGCACTCGATGAGCGGCGGATTCTCGCGCTGGAAGGCCGAAGGCCTGCCCGTGGAGGTCCCATTCACCCTGGATCACGCTGCGCGTGAGCGCTACTCGCGCCATCTGCTCATGCCCGAGGTCGGCGAGTCCGGGCAGGCCAAGCTGGTGCAATCCCGAGTGCTCGTCGTCGGCGCGGGCGGACTCGGCTCGCCGAGCAGCTTCTACCTTGCCGCGGCAGGCATAGGCACGCTAGGCATCGTCGATCACGACGTGGTTGAACGCAGCAACCTCCAACGCCAGATCCTGCACACCGAGGAGCGCGTCGGCACCTCCAAGGTCGCCAGCGCGCGCAAGACCATCGCAGCGCTGAATCCGACCGTCAAGATCAACGGGCACGAGGCTCAACTGTCGAGTGCCAACGTCGAGGAGATTTTCGGCGGATACGATGTCGTCATCGACGGCACGGACAATTTTCCCACACGCTACCTCGTGAATGATGCCTGCGTGAAGCTCGGGCTGCCGAACGTACACGGATCGGTATATCGCTTCGAAGGACAGGTGACCGTCTTCTGGCCGCGATACCCGAAACGCGCAGGACCCTGCTACCGGTGCCTTTACCCCGCGCCGCCACCGGCGGACCTTGCGCCCTCCTGCGCCGAGGCCGGGGTGCTCGGCGTGCTGCCGGGCATCGTCGGTCTGCTGCAGGCAAACGAGGCGATCAAGCTGCTGCTCGGCCTGGGCGATCCGCTGGTAGGGCGGCTGCTTTATTTCGATGGACTGCGCAGTTCATTCACCGAACTGGCTCTGGATCGCAGCCCTGCCTGCAGATACTGCGCGGCCGATGCGAAGTTTCCCGGCTACGTCGATTACGAACGCTTTTGTGCCATGGCAGCATGAAACGCGCGTTCCCTATCCCGTCCGGGGCGCAGGCACTGATTTCCCGCATCGGCGGCACGCCGATGGTCGAACTTCGCCTCGGTCGCCGCGGAGCGAATGCAACCCGCATTTTCGCAAAGCTGGAAAGCGTCAATCCGGGTGGTTCCGTCAAAGATCGTCCTGTGGTCCGAATGCTTCTCGACGCCATCGCAGCCGGGCGCTTCGCCGACGGCCGGCGGCTGCTCGATTCGTCCTCAGGAAACGCGGGCATATCCTATGCCATGCTCGGGGCGGCGTTGAGCGTCCCGGTTACAATCGTGGTGCCAGGCAACGCCAGCCGGGAGCGGCTCGACCGTATTGCCGCGCACGGCGCCGAACTGGTGCTCACCGATCCGCTGGAAGGCTATGACTTCGCTCTGCGCGAAGCGCACCGACTCGCCGCGACGCAGCCGGAGCGCTACTGGTACTGCGATCAGTACAGCAATGCCAACAACTGGCGCGCCCACTACGATACGACCGGCGCCGAGATCCTCGCGCAGGTCACGGAACGGACCGGCGAGCCGCCGGATGCCTTTGTCGCGGGCGTAGGCACCGGCGGCACGCTTACCGGCGCAGGCCGCAGGCTGCGCGAGGCGCGCCGCGAGGTCCATGTCGCCGCCGTCGTTCCCGAAACCTTTCCCGGCATCGAGGGACTCAAGCCGCTGGGGCATCCGGGGGACATCGTGCCTGCAATTCTCGATGAATCGCTTATCGATGAACGCATACCCGCGACACTCGACGATGCGATCGCGGTGTGCCGCGAACTTACCCGCGAAGGGCTGTTTGTGGGGCCGTCCTCGGGCGCCTTCGTGCACGGCGCGCTGAAGCTTGCACAGACCGGGCGCTTCCGCACCATTGCGACGGTGCTCAGCGACACCGGCGAGCGCTACACTTCCACCGCGATGTGGCAGCGCCCCCGGCCCGCTGATCCTGGGTAAGTCATCCGGTGGAGGACGGAAGCCGGCCTCGAAAGAAACGCGACCGTAGAGCCTGTCTACTTTCAAGTAAGCCACATGAAGCCGCGCAGCACTTGCCCTTCACTGCACCGACGCAAAGTGCCGGCTCGAGGGCACTGTTGTAGGCGACCAATCCAGCCCGCGTGAGGCAGCTTGGACGCGAGCGCGGGCATAGCGAACGAAACGCAAGACGCGCTACGATTCAGCGCGATGAATGCAATAGATAAGACCACTATCCTACAAAGGTTTCTGCCTCCAGTGAACTGTGCTGCACCGATCTGGGTCTAAGCGAAAGCGATCAAGGAAGAAGATTGATCTCTATGCTACGTCCGTCCAAAAGGCTGAGCGAACGCCTGACAGCGCTTACGCTGCAAGCCTAGCCGCCTCGATGAGCACCTTTAGAGTCTTGCAGTTCAACATGCAGTTCGGTCAGAGCTGGGACGATGCCGACCCTGACAACGCGCCCGTCAACCTCGAGCAGACCATTGCCGAAATTCACGGCCATGACGCCGACATCGTGCTGCTGCAGGAGGTGGAACAGGCGGGGCCCGGGGGCCTGCAGGCGGATCCTCCGCCCAATCTCACGCGACTGCGCGCAGCACTTGGCGCCTACCAGTGTTTCTTCTCCTATCCGAAAGCCGACCCGCGCGAACTCCCCTTCGGCATCGGCCTGGCCATCTTCTCGAAGACGTCGTTGCGCGACACTGTGCGGCGCGACCTGCCGTCACCACCGGTTGAATTTGAATTCAAAGGGGAAAAAAGGACGCCTAACGACCGGCTGCTCATCGGCGCAAAGACCACGCTGGCTGGCGGCGCGCTTCAAGTCTTCAACACGCATCTGCTGGCGCTTTTCATGCTCGGGTCGAGCAGCGAGGAATACCTCGGCCAGCTCCAGCTCGTGATGGAGCAGTTGCGCGCTTCGGACGGCCCGACGCTGATCGGGGGTGATTTCAACGTCAGCAGGCACGACTCGCTGGTGCGGCAGTTTGCTTCACTCGGTTATCGGACGGTGCAGACGCAAGAGGCCACATGGCGCAGGCACGCCTACGTACTCGACCATATTTTCCACAGCCGGCACCTGCGACCCGTGTGCCACGCGGTAAAGCCGACGCCCGCCTCCGACCACCATGTGCTGGTGGCGGAGTTCGAGTTTACGGATTGAAATCCTGGTGGCGCCGTAGAAACCAGCAGCGTATTGGCGTGTGTCTTTCAAGTCGCCTTGAGAGGGAGTAGATTTAGCGCAACGCAGCGCGATGCACAGCGCGCAAATTGCATTCGACGCGCTACCCGGGAGCGATATGAGATTCCTGACTTCAGCATCCGACGCGCGGCTTCGGGTAGGAAGGTAACCCGCGGGTGATTTGCACCGCGCCCTCGGATGGATTTCAAAAACGATTGGACGGAGGCAACATGGCGAGAATCGTTAAAAGAACGCGAGGCGGCCCATACCCGGTGACCATAGGGGGCGAAACCAAATACATTTGCGGCTGCGGGCTATCGAACACCCAGCCTTTCTGCAATGGCACCCACAAGATTGCGCGCCAGGAAGACCCGGACAAGCTCTATTGGTACGACGAGCAAGGCACCCGCTTCGAACACACTGACAGTTTCCAGGGTATTCGCTGTCCACAAGAGTGAAACCGGAAGCCATGACGCGCGCAGTGTTTTGTGGGCGTACCGATATCGAGTCCCATGATCGCTTGCCACGCAGACCACATCGGCAGCCTGCAAATCGTGGAGCCGAGAGAAGTCAGAGACCCGACCAGACCGAAAGACCCTGGATAATCCATGGTTTCTTGCCCCCTGAAAATGCGTGTCTGCCGGGCTACACTTCAATCGGTACATAGCGCGCGCGCGAAGCGTGCAAGCAAACTGCGCGCTCACATTTGGGGTCGGAAACTGGGGCGACGTCGAACGCAGGCGACGCCCCGCCCCGAACGACAGCGCGGCGCGCTGCGAATCTAGCCGCGCGGGGAGCTGCATGGCGATTTCGGGCAAGCACTCGTGGATCGAGAATTCAGACGTCTTCTCGCTGTTCCCCACGCTGGCATGGAAGATTCAGCTTCGAGCCGAGGGGCAGGAATCGATCGACGCGAGCGTATTGGGGCTGCTGGACTCGCTACGGCAGGGACAACCCGCGCTGAAGACCGGCGAGGCCTGGCAGTCGGGCCACGGCCTGCACCGGCGGGAAGAATTGCAGGAGCTTTGCGACTGCGTAAGACGCGCGGCGGCCAGCGTGCTGCAGTTTCTGAAAACGAGTGATGAAACAATCGAGATCACCGGTTGCTGGGCGAACCTGTACGCACCGGGGGCGGCGCACCCGATGCACAGCCACCCCAACAATTATCTGAGTGCGGTCTACTACGTACGCACCTGGCCTGGCGCCGACAGCATCAACTTCCACGACCCGCGCAGCCAGACCGGGGTCATCCGGCCACCGGTCACGGAACTCACCGCCGCCAATGCCGATCAGGTCGTGGTACGGGTCAGAAACGGGACGCTGCTTGTCTTTCCCTCGTATCTGTGCCACTCCGTCGATGCCAACGCCAGCGGCGAGACCCGCACAAGCGTGAGCTTCAACCTGATGTATTCCGCGTTCACGGAGGCATTGAGCAAGCCAATGTGGGGCGATGACTAGGGCAGCCGGCGCATTCGATCCCCTGGAAGTGGTGATGCGCTACCACCAGGAGACAAAACACCAATTTTCCCGCTATGCGCGCGCGCTCGGCTACCTGGACTGGGCGAACCAGCCGGATCCCTTCCGGCGATACGAGGGATCACCGCTTTTCCCCTTGCCACGGCTGAAACCCGGCGATGCGCCGTTCTCGCCGCACTACGAAGACTTGTACCGCGCTGGAGCAATCGCAAGTGCGCCGGTCACGATGCGCACCCTGTCGCGCTTTCTTGAATATTCGCTGGCCATTTCGGCGTGGAAACAGGCCGGAGAGACACGCTGGGCGCTTCGCACCAACCCATCGAGCGGCAACCTCCATCCTACCGAAGGCTACTTGCTGATAGACAAGGACCCAGGCGTTTCGCCGTCCCCAGCGCTCTACCACTATGCGCCCAAGGCGCATGCGCTGGAGCTGCGGGCGGAGTTCCCGATGGAAAGTTTTGCGCTGCTCATGCAAGGATTTTCGCCCAATGCTTTCCTAGTTGGCCTTACCTCGGTCAACTGGCGGGAGACCTGGAAGTATGGAGAGCGGGCCTTCCGTTACTGTCAACATGACGTGGGCCACGCAATCGGCAGTGCTCGGATTGCGGCGCAGTCCCTGGGCTGGCGCATGCTGCTGATGGACAGCCTGGCGGATGACACGGTTGCCAGCTTGTTGGGAGTAGATCGGCCCGAGGATTTCGAGAGGGCGGAAAGGGAGCACCCCGATTGCCTCGCCGTCGTCTGGCCCGACGATCAAGCTGCCGGTGTTGCAGGGGGGAAGACAGTCCCCTTGCCTCTGTCCCTAGCCCCGGATGCCATTCGCGAGATGACGCGACGCAACTGGCACGGCAAGGCCAACCGGCTGAGCCGGGATGATCCCGTGCGCTGGGAGTTCCTCGAACAGGTGCAGGTCGCGTCGTGGAAGTCGGGTACTGAACGGAGTATCATCGAACTGAATCACGACGGTCCTTCAATGCCTGACCTGATGTACCCGAGCGTCGATGCGCCCGGCATCTACCCGGGTCAGCCAAGTGCTGGACAGGTGATCCGCCAGCGGCGAAGCGCGCTCGCGTTCGATGGCAAGACTTCGATTTCAGCCTGCAGTTTCTTCACCATGCTCGCCCGCGTCATGCCGCGGGTTGATCGTGTGGTATGCAAGCGTCCCGTGCCCTGGGACGTCCTTCCCTGGGAACCGTCCATTCATCTTGCCCTGTTCATCCATCGGGTGGATGGCCTTGTCCCCGGTCTCTACATGCTGGTTCGTGATCCTGCGAAAGCGGACCTGTTCAGAAAGGCGACGCACCAACATTTTGCCTGGACCCCACCGCCCGGCTGTCCGGAGGATTTGCCCCTGTTCTTGCTTCAGGAGGGCGATGCGCGACAATTGGCTGCCCAGGTCAGCTGCCATCAGGACATTGCCGGGGATAGCGCCTTTTCCCTGGGAATGATCGCGGAATTTGAATCAAGCTTGCGGCGGTACGGACCCTGGTTCTACCGGAGACTCTTCTGGGAGGCAGGCGTGATCGGGCAAGTGCTTTATCTGGAGGCGGAGGCGGCCGGGGTCCGTGCGACGGGAATCGGCTGTTTTTTTGATGATCCGGTGCATCGAGTATTCGGATTCAACGGGACGATGTTTCAGTCGCTCTATCACTTCACGACCGGCGGGCACGTGGAGGACCGTCGCCTGACCACGTTGCCGCCTTATGGGGACGAACACTGAGCGGCCTTTCCAGAATTACCGGAACGGCCGGAGGCGACCGCCTTTGATCTCGTGCGCTACGCTCCGAACATCGGCGGGATTGAGCGATCGGCAGAGACCATTGCACCCATGATTCCC
>MEQZ01000080.1:14673-18392 GCA_001770425.1 Betaproteobacteria bacterium RIFCSPLOWO2_02_FULL_65_20
TCCCCAGATGCAATCGTCTGAGCTCAGAGGTGTCTTGGAGGCCGAAGACGAAACAACCACGGCGCAACGGCTTGGATTTATTCTGGAGGCGCAGGGAGCCGATAAGCTCGCCAGAACCATTCGCGCCTGGCTACTGCAAAAATTGGCCTGGATTGCGCTCGCCACGCACGCGCCGGAAAACCTCAAAACTATCGCTGCCAATAACCGCTGGCAGTTATTCTCCAATACGATGAGCCTCTCACACGCACTCAAGGATCCAATTCGGGATCGTCCGACCCGCGTTTGCCCGCAGATCTTGGTTTGCCGGAGGGGATGGTCCTTCAGTCGCGCCTGTACAACCATCTGTTGGCTGCTGAAAAGGCCGATGTAGCGCTCGGTCTTAACTTGCGACGCACGATTCCTTTGCCACCATCATTTCAACCTGCTGGCGCATCTCGGCCTCGAACCCAGCACCTTTGAACTTTTGAATCTTATCGATATACGAAAAGGCTAGAGCGATGGACCCCGCGACGATCGCAAGCCCCATTTCGACTGCCTACCCAAGGCGGCCGAAGTAAAAGCTACCGCCAAGAATAAAGCCAAAAGAAAGACACCGGATAATTGTCAGCATTGATGGGACCCTCGCTTTCATCGTGTGTCTACTCTAGCGCAGCAGTCCCGCATCGCGCGCCGCCAGTGCGGTGGCGTCGGGCACTTGATCTTAATCGTTGTCATGGCCACCCCCCCTGCGCGTTGAAGCACTCCCAACTCCCCTACCAGAGCGCCTTCAGTCCGGCGGCGCGATACGCAGGTAAGGCGCCGTCTTTTGTCACCAGAACCAACTGCCGCTGAATCGCCTGCCAGACAAGCATCCGGTCGAAAGGGTCGCGATGTAGCGCACGTGGCAGCTTATGGAAACTCGCCGACTCCTCAGCCGACGGACTGATCAGCGCCAGTCCCATGTCCTGGGCGACGGTGACCATGTCTTCCGGGATCGTGTTTTCAAGAGCCAGTTTCCCGAGCGCGAACTTCAGCGAAATTTCCCACAGCGTGATTGACGACAGGCAAACGGCACTCGACGTGTCGGCGATAGTGGCGCGCGCGCGGCGACTCAGTTTCTCGGGAGAAAAAACCGCCCATAGAAAGCTGTGGGTATCCAGCAGGTAGCTCATGCGGCGAGAAACTCGTCGTCGCTCAACGCAAAATCCTTGGCCAGCGCAAAACTGCCTTTGCCTTTGAGCAAGCCGAGCGGTCGCTTGCCGGCGCCCGCCGCGAATTCCGCATAAGGCACCAGCGCAGCCACGCGCAGCTTCTTGCGCCCGTAACAGACGATGACGGACTCGCCCGCCTGTACGGCCGTCAACACATCAGAAAATTGAGCCTTGAATTCGCCGATGGTCAGGGTGCGCATGGTTGTCTCCAAAAGAGACTCCATTCTTGCACATCAGGACAAGTTGTCAAGATAGATTAAAGGGGCGCGATCTCGCTCCCATCGCCCCTGCGAGGGGTGCGCAGGGGAGCGAAATTAACATATTGTCCATGTGCGCGGTCCGGGGCGGGTTCTGCTTCCGGATTGCGGCGCGCCGACTGGACATTTCAACTTCGTGGCCGACTTGATTTACCTATTCCTTCGAGTCCCTCATCGCGTCCACAACTCCGACAGCGGCACGGCCAGCACGCGGCTATTGGCAGTCGGCAAGATGCTCGCCCCCGCGTGCAGGATCATTCCTCCCCTGAAGTGGCGTCCGCACTGCTCGGCCAAGCGCCGCAGGCCCTGACCGTCGGAGGGCGCGAGGGTCGCTGCGGCCTTCACTTCGACCCCCCACGTCTCCCGCCCCCGCGTGATGACGAGATCGACCTCGACCTGATCCTTGTCGCGATAATGCCAGAAGCGCAGGTCCGGATCGGTCCATCCGGCCTGGGCCATCAACTGCTGCACCACAAACGATTCAAGCAAGTGCCCGAGGCGATCCAGGTTGGTCAGCCAGTCGGCCTCGACCAGCCCCGCGAGCGTGCTCGCGATGCCGCTGTCGACAAGGTGGATTTTGGGTGTCTTGACCAGGCGCCGGGCGTCACTGGTGTGCCAGGCGGGAAGCCGCCGGACCAGGAACAGCCGTTCCAGCGCCGCGAGGTTGTTCTGCACCGTTTCGCGGCGCACTGCTAGATGCTTGCCCAGAGACTCGACATTCAGCAATTGCGCCGTCTGCAGCGCGAGATACGCGAGCATCTTCTCAAGATGATCGAAATTGCGCAGATTCGCCGCGTCACGCGCGTCTCGCTCTATGACGGCCGCAAGATAGTCGCGGTGCCACTGCCTCACGCGTGCCATCCGTGCCCTATGGATTGCTTCCGGATATCCGCCGCGCAGGACGCGTTCGATCAGCTCGGAGGGGACCACCTTTGCCGGCCGGATGCTGCCCTTCAGGCGCCCGGCGACCATCGCCTCGAGCAGGGTCCCGGGTTTGCGTTCCTTTTCCGCCTCGGTGAGCGGTTGCAGGCGCACGACCTCCATGCGCCCCGCCAGCGACTCGCTGACCGACGGAAGAAGGAGCAGATTGGCGGAGCCGGTCAGGAGAAAGCGCCCCGGCCGGCGCGCCTCGTCGACGGCCATCTTGATCGCGGAGAGCAGCGCGGGCACCCGCTGGATCTCGTCGAGCGTGGCGCGATCTGGCAGTCCGGCGACGAACCCCCGCGGGTCCGAGGCCGCCCGATCACGCAGGGTGTCGTCGTCGAAGGAGTAATACGGCCGATCGGGAAAGGCACGCCGGGCAAGCGTGGACTTGCCGCATTGCCGCGGGCCGAGGAGGCAGACAACCGGCGTGTCCGTCATGGCCTCGACCAGCGGCGCGGACATGTGGCGCGGGAACCAGTCGGCGGGTGCGTCCATAGTGCGAGTTTATACCCGTCCAAACCACTATTAGCAAGCCGGCCATTCCGCTATTAGGCCATCCTCCAATCGCCGCTTATCGCAGCGGGCTGCTGCAGCGTCGATGCCACCCACCCGCCGTGAAGATTGCCGGAGGCATCGATCGCGACTGCCCGCAATCAACCGGCTGAAACACTGCGGGGCTGGTGCGGGAAGCGGGCTTGCGACCACGTTCCGTGGCGGGCCGCCCGGTGGTATTGTGTTTCGCAATATCGACCGGAAACGGATTTGCAATGACATTGACCGTCAAACTGGAACCCGCTTTGGAAGCGATGATCGCTGCTCGCTGCCGCGCCGAGGGCAGACCCAAGAGCGCGATCGTCCAGGAAGCGCTGCGCGCCTACCTCGAGCGCAACCCGAAGTCCGCGTTCGACCTGGGCAAGGAAGTTTTTGGCAAGCGCGGCAGCGGTACGTCCGATCTTTCCGAGCGCCGTCACGACTATTATGCCGGCCTTGCAAATGCGAAACGACGTCGTCGTCGATAGCGGTCCCCTGCTCGCGCTGTTTGACCGGGACGATGCGCATCATGCCCGTGTCCGGCAGGCTCTGCAGCGCAATCAGGGACTTCGTCTCCTTACCACCTGGCCGGTGCTGACGGAAACCTCGGCGCTGCTTTCGTCGCGGTACAATGCGAACATTCAAAGGAGAGCGCAGTGGCGACAATAACGGTCCGCATTCCAGAATCGCTGCTCAAGCGGGCGCAGGCGACCACGGGGCAGCGCGACGCTGAGTCGGCGGTGCGCCGCGCGCTAGAGATCGCTACACACGACTATGAGCTGAACGCAGCGGCGCGGCGCGCGTTGGAACAGTCGCG
>MEQZ01000081.1:0-96 GCA_001770425.1 Betaproteobacteria bacterium RIFCSPLOWO2_02_FULL_65_20
CGTATACGTCTCTCGATTTCGGGCCGTTGCGCGGTTGCAACGGTCCGAAATCGAGAGAACAGGGGCGCCAAAACAAAGCCACCAGTTTGGTACCGG
>MEQZ01000081.1:129-7410 GCA_001770425.1 Betaproteobacteria bacterium RIFCSPLOWO2_02_FULL_65_20
TCGCCTGGGCGCGTCGAGTCACGCAGCGCGGTCCCGTTGACCGTGGATCCTTCCTCGGCCGGATTATTTCATCACCAGGTTGGGCAGATATAGCGACAGCGCCGGCACATAGGTGATGATCGCCAGCGCGACCAGGTAGGTGACGAAGAACGGGTACAGCCCGCGCACGACGCGGGATGACGATACCTTGAAAATGCTGCAGGTGACGAAGATGTTCAGGCCGAAGGGCGGCGTGAACATGCCTATGGCCAGGTTCACGGTGTAAATGATGCCGAAGTGGATCAGGTCGACCCCGGCGTGCTCGGCGACGGGCCACAGCAGCGGCGTGAACAGGATGACCGCGGAGTTGGGGTCCATGAACATGCCCACTATGAGCAGGATCACGTTGATCATCACCAGCACCATCACCGGGGACAGCCCCATTTCGTTGATGCCGGCCACCATTTTCTGCGGCACCGCCTCGGCCGTGAGTATCCATGAAAACACGCCCGACGCGGCGACGATGATGAAAACCTTGGCCGAAAGCATGGCCGTTTCGCGGGTGACCTCCCAGACTTCGGCCCAGGTCAGCTCGCGGTAGACGTAGACGCTGACGAACACCGCGTACACCGACACCGCCATGGAGGCTTCGGTGGGCGTCATGTAACCGCCGTAGATGCCGACGAAGATCAATGCGGGAGCGCCCAGGGTCCAGACGACCTCCCGGGAGGTGCGCAGAATTTCTCCCACGCTCCAGGTGCGGCCGGAGGTGATCTTGTGCTTGAGCGCGTACCACACGCAGTACACGCCTGCGCACAGACCCACCACGATGCCGGGCAGGAACCCGGCGAGGAACAGTCTGCCGACGGAGGCGTTGGTCATCACCGCGAACAGAATCATGGTGATGCTGGGCGGGATGATGATGGCGATCGCGCCCGAGGAGCTGATCAATCCCAGCGAGAAGCGATCGCCGTAGCCGTTCTTGAGCAGCGCCGGGTAGAGGATCTTGCCCAGGGCCGCCACGGTGGCCGAACTGGCGCCGGAAATGGCGCCGAATAACTCGGCTGCGGCCACGGTAGTGAGGGGCAGCCCCCCCGGCACCCGGCCGAGGAACGCCGAGATCCAGTTGATCAGCCGGTTCGACATGCCGCCCTTGCCCATTACGCCACCGGCGAAAATGAACCCCGGCACCGCCAGCAGCACGATCTTGTCGATCGACCCGGTGAGTCCCTGGACCACCACTTCCATGGAAACCCCATGCCAGGTCATGCCCGTGATGGCCATCAGCAGGAAGATCATCCACATGGGAATGCCGAGAAACAGGAGCACGAGGGCCCCGATCCCGATGGTCGCGAGCATGCTGCCTAGCCCCCTGCGGCGAGCCGTTCCGCTTCGCCGATCGCGCGCTGCCGCCGGCCGGTAATGACCGAAAACAGGTAGCTCACGTAGGCCACCGCCATCAGGCCAAATCCCAGCGGAATCGCCAGCGTCTGCGGCCAGGCGGGGATGTATCCGCTGAGCAGCAGGGATTCGTATGCCATCTCCTGGCGCATGCTGTCGAACCCGATCTTGGCGGTAAACAGGCACAGGCCGACGCCCAGCAGCGCGATGACGATATCCATCGCCTTGCGCGCCGGTTTCGGCAGCCGCAGGTACACAGCATCCATGGAGATGTGGTCGTTATCGAGGCACAGGGACACGGTGCCCATGTAGACCAGCCAGATCAGCAACATGCGCAGCACGTCGTCCAGCCAGGCGATGGAGATGCCCAACTGGTAGACGATCATGGCCATGGTGGTGACCACGATCAGGACGGCGCAGATTAGCGCCGACAGCTGATCGGCCCACAGCGCCACCCGGTGGATTGAACGGTCCAGGGCCCTGAACAGCCCCGGACCGGCGCGCAAGGTCATGCCGGCAGCGGCCCCTGCCTACTTCTTGTTAAAACGCGCGACGTCTTCCTCGAGGATCTTCACCATCGGGCCCTTCTGCGGGTCGGCCTTCATTCTCGCCCACACGCCCTTGCGGGCCAGGTCCCGCATCTTCTGGATCTCGGCCGGAGGCATATTGGTGACGGTGATGGCCTTCCTCATGGCCTCCAGGCTGTCGGCCTGCGACTTGGTGTAAGCGACGTCGGCGAAAGCGATCGTGTCCTTGCCGGCCTTGGTCACCACGCCCTGAAGATCCTTGGGCAGCGCGTCGAACCACTTCTTGCTGACGATGACGTTGGAGGCGAAGGCGAAGTGCTCGGTGATGGTGTAGTACTTGGCCACCTCGTGCATTTTCATCTTGTAGATGACGTCCGGCGGGTTTTCCATGCCGTCGAGGTTGCCTTGCTGCAGCGCTGTGTACACTTCGCTGAACTCCATGGGCCGGGCAACGGCGCTCCAGTCCTGGTACGCGCCCACCCGCGGCGGGGAGGGAATGACCCTGAACTTCTTGCCCTGGATGTCCGCCAGCTTGTTCACCGGGAACTTGGTCAGGAAGCTCTGGGGTCCGATGCCGTGAAAGCCGATGATGTGTATGCCCTTTGTCTCAGCCAGTTTTATCATTTCCGCCGCAAACTTGCTCTGGGCCGCGAACGCGGTGATCTTGGCCGGCGCGCCCGGGAGCAGGAAGGGCATGTCGAACAGGGCAAGTTCCGGCACCGCCCTGGACATGAACCCGGCCGGGTAGATCATCCCGTGCACCGAGCCGGCCTGCAGCGCCGCCAGCATCTGGGCGTTGTTGCCCAGGGACTCGCCGTGCCGGGCGGAGGCCGTTATGCGGCCGTTGGAGTACTTGGTCACCAGTTCGGCGAACTTGTCGTTGGCCGCCGCCTGGGTGTCGTTGGCGGTCGCGTTGCCGATGAGCATATTTATCGCCGGCGCCGCCGCGTTGGCCTGCCCGGGCACGGTACCCGCCGCGAGCAAGGACGCGGCCAAAAACGCCACTTTCGAAATCGATCTATTCATAATTATTCTCTCCTCCAAGAAAATCCGGAACCCCGGAACCCTAGCCGCCGCCCGCGCAGCGCAGGCGCCCATGAATCATGTTCAGGTTAGCACACTCCCGCAGCCGCGGCCGGGCGGCTGCGCGAGACACCGGCAGCGCCGCTTGTGCCGCGAGTGACCCAGAGGTATTGTCAAGACGCCCCCCTTGTGTTTTGATACCGGCGCAGTTGTCATGGCGCTCGATGCGCATTCCAAACGAGGTTTATCCATGCAAACAAACGAGCAGGGCGGCGCCGAAGCGCGCTATCAGGCCGCGTTGAACGAAGGCCGTTTTTCCATCCAACGCTGCAACGACTGTCACAAACACGTGTTCTACCCGCGGGTGGTCTGCCCGCATTGCGGCGGCGCGTCGCTCGCATGGGTGGAGCCCAAGGGGACAGGGACCGTCTATTCGACCACCACCGTGCGCCGCAAGCCGGAGGCGGGCGGCGACTATGACGTGTCGCTGATCGACCTTGACGAAGGCGTGCGCATGATGAGCCGCGTGGAGGGCGTGCCGCCGGCCGAGGTGAAGATCGGCATGCGGGTGCGCGCGAAGGTCGTCGACAACAAGGGCGCCGGCCTGGTGGTGTTTGCCGCGGAGGAAGCGAAATGAGCCTCAGGGATTTGCGCGGCAGGACTGCCATCGTCGGGGTCGGCACCGCCGGCTGCGGGGAGGCCCACGGAATGAGCGACTTGGAGATTCTCTCCCAGGCGGCCAAGGCGGCGGTCGAGGATGCCGGCCTGGCAATGAAAGACATGGACGGCCTTTGCACCGCCAACCTCAATTCGGCGATGTGGCCGCTCAACGTGGTCGAGTGCCTCGGCATCCGGCCGAAATTCGTCGACGGAACCAATATCGGCGGCGCCGCGTTCGTCGCCCACCAGTTGCCGGCGATGCTTGCGCTGAATGCCGGCCTGTGCGATGCGGTTCTGGTGTGCTACGGCAGCACCCAGCGCACCGCGACCTTCGGGCGCAAGGAGCGCACCGCCGCGCGCAATATCCTTGATCCGAACCCGTTCGAGGGCCCGTACCAGCCGTTCAACCCGCCGTCGTCGTACGCACTGATTGCGGCGCGCCATATGTACCAGTACGGCACCACGCGGCGCCACCTGGCGGAAGTGGCGGTTGCCGCACGCAAGTGGGCACAGCTCAATCCCGAGGCATTCTCGAGGGATCCGCTGGATATCGACACGGTGCTGAAGGCGCGGATGATCAGCGACCCGTTCAGCGCCTACGACTGCTGCCTGGTCACCGACGGCGCGGCGGCCTACGTGATGACGCGTGCGGACCGGGCGAAGGACCTGAAGAAGAAGCCGGTCCACATCCTTTCCAACGCCACCGCGGCGTGGCACCGCTCGGTTTCGGGCATGCGCGACCTGACCGTGACGCCGTCCAAGGAATCCGGCGAGCGCGCGTTTGCCGCGGCAGGACTCGGGCCGAAGGACATCGACGTGGTGCAGATCTACGACGCGTTCTCGATTAATACCATACTTGCGCTCGAGGACCTCGGCTTTTGCGGGAAAGGCGAGGGCGGACCGTTCGTGGAGAATGGCGCCATTGCTCCAGGCGGAAAGCTCCCGGTCAACACCAACGGCGGCGGGCTGTCCTGCGTGCATCCGAACATGTACGGCGCGTTTGCCACCATCGAGGCGGTGAGGCAACTGCGCGGCGAGTGCGGCGAGCGGCAGGTGAAGGGGGCGAAGACGGCAGTGGTGAACGGCAATGGCGGCACCGCGGCATCGAGCCAGTCGACCTCGGTCCTGGCGACGGCCGGTGCGCTATAGCGCCCAGCGCATGCGCCCGACACTCATGCAAGGAGGCTAAGAGGTGATCGACAAGACCGTGGCGACCTGTGCCGAAGCGGTGGCACAGGTGTTCGACGGCGCCAGCATCATGATCGGCGGCTTCGGCGACCCCGGCGTCCCCGGGCGATTGATCGAAGCGCTCCGGGAGCACGGAGCGACCAATCTGCTGGTGATCCACAACGGCGCCGGAAGCGGCGATTACTGCCTGGGCGGCCTGATGCTGGACGGGCGGGTTCGCAAGCTGATGGCGTCTTTTCCCAACCCTCCGGGGGCCTGGGCATTCCGCGACCGCTACCTGAAGGGCGAGGTGGAACTCGAACTGGTGCCCCAGGGGACGCTGATCGAGCGGATTCGGGCTGCGGGCGCCGGTCTGGGCGGTTTCTTTACGCCCACTGCCGCGGGGACCGAACTTGCCAAGGGCAAGGAGAGCCGCGTGATCGACGGCCGGGAGTACGTGTTCGAAGCCCCGCTGCATGCCGACTTCGCTTTCATCAAGGCCTACCGGGGCGACCGCCTGGGTAACCTCTGCTACCGGAAAGCCATGCGCAACTTCAACCCGATCATGGCGACTGCGGGCAACGTGGTGATCGCAGAGGTCGAGCAGATTGTCGCGGTCGACGAACTTCCCCTCGAAGAGATTCATACGCCTGGTATTTTCGTCGACCATCTGGTTCAGGTGGACCGCCACCCCGGGCTCTTCGACCCGCCCAAGAAAGGGAGCGCAAAATGACGCTCACGCGCGAAGGCATTGCTTATCGAGTGGCCTGCGACCTGCCCGAAGGAAGCTACGTCAACCTGGGAATTGGAATCCCGACCCTGGTGCCCGGCTTCCTGCCCGCCGACAAAGAGATATTCATACACAGCGAGAACGGCGTCCTGGGTGTCGGACCGATGTCGGCGCCTGGCACCGAGGATCCCGACCTTGTCAACGCAAGCAAGCAATACGTCACGCTGGTTCCGGGCGGCAGCGTGTTCGACCATGCGCTGTCGTTCGCGATGATACGCGGCGGACATATCACCCACAGCGTGATCGGCGCCATCGAGGTGGCGGCCAACGGCGATTTGGCCAACTGGCGCGTGCCCGGCGAAAAAGTGCCTGGCGTGGGCGGCGCGATGGATCTTGCGTTCGGCGTGCGCAACCTCTATGTCGCCATGAACCACGTGACCAACAAGGGCGAACCAAAGATCCTGAACAAGTGTACCTGCCCGCTGACCGCCCCGCGCTGCGTGCGGCGCATCTACACCGATCTGGCGCTGATCGAGGTGACCCCGGACGGGCTGGTGCTGCGCGAAGTGGCTCCCGGGCTCGACGCCAGTGCGGTGCAGGCCAAGACCGAAGCGCCCCTGCGCGTGGCCGGCGACTGCCGCGAGATGATCGTCCCCGCCGAAGTCAACGGGATAAAGCTCAGTGCCTGAGCGAGGACCGCACGCGGGCAAGCCGGCGATGGAAGCGCGTTTCAGCGACACGACCTATCGCGACGGATCCCAGAGCATGTGGGCCCTGGGCATGCGCGGCGGCATGATAGAGGCGACGGCGGAACTCATGGACCAGGCGGGGTACGACGCCATCGAGGTCCCGGTCACCGGCATATTCGTCAAGAAGTTCGTCCGCGACCTGAAGGAGGATTCCTGGGAAATTGCGCGGATGATGGGCAGGAAGATTACCAGGACGACCAAGCAGAACATGGGGGGCGCTTTTTTCCACCCGTTCGAGGCGCCCCCGCCGCGATCGGTCATCGAGCTGTTCTTCGCCCGCGTGGTCGACACCGGGGCGCTGGACCGCATCCAGGTGACGACGAATACGCTGGGCCAGCTCAAGGGACCGTTCCCCTGGCTCATCCCGATGTTCAGAAATCTCGGGCTGCAGGTGTCGCTGGCGATCTCCTTCTCGATTTCTCCGCGGCACACCGACGAGTACTACGCGCAGAAGACCCGGGAGGTCGTCGCGTTCAAGCCCGATATGATCTATCTGAAGGATCAGGGCGGGCTGCTCACGATGGACCGCATACGCACGCTGTTTCCGGTGATGATCGAAAACGCGAACGGAGTGCCGGTTGAACTGCACTCGCACTGCACCACCGGGCTCGCACCGCTGGTGTACCTGGAGGCGCTGAAGCTCGGGGCGAGCGTGCTGCACACCGCTGTGCCGCCGCTCGCCAACGGATCGTCTCAACCCTCGATATTCAACCTGGCCAACAATGCCCGGCTCATGGGCTACGAGACGGGGGTCGACGAGAACATCGTGCGCACGGTCTCGGCGCGGCTCACGGCGATCGCCAAGAGGGACAGGCTGCCCATCGGCGCGCCGCTGGAATACGACTATGCGCAGTACATCCACCAGGTTCCCGGGGGCGTGATCTCGAACCTGAAGTTCCAGCTCTCCGAGATGCGCTGCCTGGACCTGCTGGACAAGGTGCTGGAGGAGGCGGTACAGGTGCGCAAGGACCTGGGCTATCCGATCATGATCACGCCGCATTCGCAGTTCGTGGTTACGCAGTCCACGCTCAACGTGACCATGGGG
>MEQZ01000082.1 GCA_001770425.1 Betaproteobacteria bacterium RIFCSPLOWO2_02_FULL_65_20
GGGGAAGGGCGGGAACCGGCCCTTCCCCCGTTCCTAACCTGCCCGCCGGGGCCGTATGAGCGCGCCTGCCAGGTTGCGCACTACTTCAAGCGGGCCAAGCCGAAATCCAAGGTCCTCATTCTCGACCCTAATCCCGACGTGACATCGAAGGCTCCGCTTTTCAAGGCCGCCTGGAAGGGCCTTTACCCGGGAATCATCGAGTACCGCGGCAACACTGCGGTGCAGCGCGTCGACGCCAGGGCGAAGACAGTGAGCACGGATTTCGACACCATCCGCGGCGACGTGCTCAACGTCATTCCCCCGCAACGCGCCGGGGACGTCGTCAAGCCCTTCATTAACGCCAACAACCGCTGGTGCGCAGTCGACTGGCTCTCGATGGAATCCACGGCCGTGAAGGGCGTGCATATCCTGGGCGACGCGACGCTTTCCGCCCCCCTCATGCCGAAGTCGGGCCATATGGCCAACCAGCACGCCAAGCTCGCCGCCGCTGCGATCGTCGAGCTGATGAACGGCCGGCAGCCGAGTCCGACGCCTTTGGTCACCAACACCTGCTACAGCTTCGTCTCCGACAAGGAGGTGGTGCACGTCGCCTCGGTCCATACCTACGATCCGAAGGACAAGACGTTCAAGACGGTTCCCGGATCGGGCGGGGTCTCCCCGCGGCGCAACGAAGTCGAAGGGACCTACGGCTGGGGCTGGGCGCAGAATATCTGGGAGGATATGCTGGGCTAAAGCCCAGCATATCCTCCCGGCGGGCAGGTTAGGAACGGGGGAAGGGCCGGTTCCCGCCCTTCCCCGTTACCCCCAACCCACGCTGAAGCAAGAACGCCCGCTCAATGCGGGCGTTCATGCTTTCGAGCACCGGCCATCAAGCCTTGCCGGTGCTGCCGAAGCCGCCTGCGCCGCGGTCGCTGGCCGTAAACTCCTCGACGACGTTGAATTCCGCCTGCAGCACCGGGACGATCACCAGCTGCGCGATGCGCTCCAGCGGCTGGATGGCAAAACCGGCCTGGCTGCGGTTCCAGACCGATACCATGATCTGGCCCTGGTAGTCCGAATCGATCAGCCCGACCAGGTTGCCCAGCACGATGCCGTGCTTGTGCCCCAGACCCGAGCGCGGAAGGATGACGGCAGCGTAGCCCGGATCAGCCAGGTGAATCGCGATGCCGCTCGGCATCAGTTCGGTCTGCCCAGGAGCAAGTATCACCGGCTCTGCGATGCAGGCGCGCAAGTCCAGCCCGGCCGCCCCGGGGGTGGCGTAGTGCGGCAGGCTGCCGCGCAGCCGCGCGTCGAGGATCCTGACATCGATTGTACGCATAATGTCTTCCGGTGTACCGAAGAAGCGTGATTGCCAAGCAAGACCGCGAAACGAACGGCGGAGGCGTCCGTTCTATTCCACTGCGTCGATGGCGCACCTGCGTGCGCGATCAACGCGCCTTGGGCAACATCCTGGCGATATGCGCTACCAGCTGCCTGGCAAGGACGATCTTGGGCGCGCGCGCCAGCACGTGCTCCCCCGCATCGTCGAACAGCGTCAGCGCATTGTCATCCCGCCCGAACGCTTCCTGCGCGAGATTCGCGGCGAGCAGGGGAATCCCTTTCTGGTGCCGCTTGTCCTGCGCATAGGCCTTGAGGTTCTCGGTCTCCGCGGCGAAACCGACGCAGAACGGCGCGCTCTTGCCCGCGGCCACGGCGCCGAGTATGTCCGGGTTGGGCGCGAGCTCGATTTTCGGATTGCCTGCACTGCGCTTGATTTTCTGGCCTCGGGCGTTGACGACGTGATAGTCGGCCACCGCGGCGACCGCGATGAAGACATCCGTTCGTTTCACTCGCGCCATCACCGCGTCATGCATTTCCCGGGCGGTCACGACATCGACCCGTTCGACTGCCGCGGGCGTCGGCAATGCGGTTCTGCCTGATACCAGGGTGACCTGCGCTCCCGCCTCGGCCGCCGCCTGCGCCACCGCGTAACCCATCTTGCCCGAAGACTGGTTCGTGATTCCACGCACGGTGTCGATCGGTTCGTAGGTCGGGCCTGCGGTGACGAGCACGCGTTTGCCCTCGAGCACCTTCGGCGAAAGGGCGCGCACCGCTTCGGCGTAAATTTCCGCCGCCTCCAGCATGCGGCCCATGCCCGTCTCGCCGCAGGCCTGGTCGCCCGATGCCGGTCCCAGGATCGCGACGCCGTCCGCGCGCAACTGGGCCGCGTTGCGTTGCGTTGCGGGATGGTTCCACATCTCCACGTTCATCGCCGGCGCGACCGCGAGCGGCGAACGCCGGGCAAGGCACAGCGCCGAAAGCAGATCGTCCGCCAGCCCGTTGGCGAGCTTGGCCATGAAGTCCGCACTCGCGGGAGCGACGACAATCAGATCGCGGTCGCGCGAAAGCTCGATGTGGCCCATGTTGTTCGGGATCCGCCCGTCCCACATGTCGGTGTACACGGGTTTGCCCGACAAGGCCTGCATGGTGGCCGGCGTGACGAAACCGCAGGCCGCGCGCGTCATGACCACCTGCACGTCGGCGCCCGATCTTACGAACAGGCGCGCGAGCTCCCCTGCCTTGTAGGCGGCGATGCCGCCGGTAAGGCCAAGCAGAATGCGCTTGCCAGCGAGTTCGGTCATCGAAACGGGATGCAACGCGTTAGTTTCCTATAACTCAAGTCTAGCCAGCCTTGGCGAAGAATTGGGCCTTATATCAGTCTCCCGGTCTTGCGCAGTTGCAACTGCGCAAAATCGGGAGATCCGGAATGGCGAAATAAGCCTGCCCGCTTGGGCAACAGAAAGGGATTCTACGCAAAAAGGCGCATCTGTGGCGATCAACGACTGGCCGGTATCGGAACGCCCGCGCGAGCGGCTGCTCGCGCTGGGGCCCGCCGCGCTCGCCGACGCCGAGCTTCTGGCGATCCTTCTGCGCACCGGCGTGCGGGGCGCAAGTGCAGTGGATCTCGCGCGGGAACTGATCGAGCGCTTCGGGTCGATCGGCGCGCTGCTCGCCGCCGATGCGCGCTTGCTCGCCGCAGTGCGGGGCCTGGGCAGCGCCAAGCTTGCGCAGTTGCAGGCCGTGCTCGAACTGGCGCGCCGCGCGCTGCGGGAAGAACTGTCGCGCGCCGACGCGCTGTCTTCCCCGCGAGCGGTGCGCGATTTTCTTCGCCTCGCGCTGTCGGGACGCGAGCGTGAAGTATTCGTCGCGCTGCTGCTCGACGCACAGCACCGGGTCATCGCGGTGGAGGAACTCTTCTGCGGCACGCTCACCCAGACGAGCGTCTATCCGAGGGAAGTCGTGAAGGCGGCCCTGCGCCACAATGCGGCGGCGCTCATCTTTGCCCACAACCACCCATCCGGAGTGGCCGAACCGAGTAATGCCGACGAGATGCTCACGCGCACGCTGAAAACGGCGCTGGCGCTGGTCGACATCCAAGTGCTCGACCATTTCATCGTCGCCGGCGGTGCCACCACCAGTTTTGCCGAGCGCGGGCTGCTCTAGAGGGCCGGACCGCAGCCGGCGAAGCCGGAACTGGCAGCCTCGGTTTTTGCATTTATCAATCTCCCGATTTCGGGAAGTTGCGAACCTGCAACTTCCCGAAATCGGGAGACCGGTATAAACCCCGATTCTTCACCGGATCTGCCTGCGCCAGAGCCGCAAGGGCCTGTTTCAGAACGGTTCGCCGAAGATCCGGAAGCGGTCTTGGGGCCAGCCTGGCCTGGAACTCCGTCACTCTTGATATTGTTGGGCTTTTTTGCCATAATGCCGCTCCTTTTTGCATTACTGGAGTTGCGGTCATGGCGCGGGTCTGCCAAGTCACGGGAAAGAAGCCGATGGTGGGGAACAACGTGTCCCACGCCAACAACAGGACCAAACGCCGGTTCCTGCCGAACCTGCAATACCGGCGCCTCTGGCTCGAAAGCGAGAAGCGCTGGATCAGCATGCGCGTGTCCAACGCCGGTCTGCGCACCATCGACAAGAAGGGCATCGAGGTCGTGCTGGCCGAACTCAAGGCCAAGGGCAAGATCTGAAGGTTCCTGAGGAGACACTGAGATGAGAGAAAAAATCAAACTGGAATCGACTGCCGGGACCGGGCACTTCTACACGACCACCAAGAACAAGCGCGCTACGCCGGACAAGATCGAGATCATGAAGTACGATCCGAAGGTGCGCAAACACGTGATCTACAAGGAAACCAAGTTGAAGTGACAGTGCAGAGGTCGTCGGGGGTCCGGTACTGCCGAATCTCAAAAAGACCCGCCCCGTGTAGCAAGGGCGGGTTTTTTGTTTCTGGACGGATGGCTACGCGTAGCAGCGCAGCCGTTGGGAGAATTCGACCAGGTGCCGCACGCCGCTCGCCTCGGCCCTGTGACACCAGTCCTGCAGTTCCTTGACCAACTGCTCCCTCGATGCGTTGGAGCGCTCCCACACTGCGACCAAGTCGCGCCGCATCGTATAGACGGTCTGCAGCGCGCCGGTTCTGGCCAGAACTTGTTGCAGTTCCGCCTTTTGCTGCGCAGGAACCGCTTTCTCGTCGCGCGTGATCCAGCGCCGCAGGCGCTTGAGCACCTCGGCGTCCTGCGGCGCCATCTGGCGCAGCTTCGACAGCTCCTCGACGTAGGTCGCCTTGAGCGACTTGGCGTATTTCGCCAGAACGTCGTAGCGGTTGGCGATGACAGACTGAAGCGTCTCCATATCTACGGTGGACTTGGCCGCGGTGAAGCGCGGCATCGGCGGCACCTTCTTCACCGACGCGAGGCCCAGCGCCGAAAGGATACGGATATACAGCCAGCCGATGTCCAACTCGTACCACTTGTTCGACAGCTTCGCCGCCGAGGCGTAAGCATGGTGATTGTTGTGCAGCTCTTCGCCGCCTATCAGGATGCCCCAGGGAACGATGTTGGTGCTGGCGTCCGGGCTGTCCCAGCTGCGGTAGCCCCAGAAATGGCCGATCCCGTTGATGACGCCCGCCGCCCAGAAGGGAATCCAGACGATCTGCGCGATCAGGATCAACGCGCCGGGCACCAGACCAAACAGCGCGATATTCACCGCGCCCATCAGCACAAGCCCGAGCATGCTGTGTCCGGAATAAAGATTGCGCTCGATCCAGTCGTCGGGCGTTCCATGGCCATAGCGCGCCAGCGTCTGCCTGTTGAAGGCCTCTTTGACGTACAGGAACACGCCCAGCCAGAGCACACGGTTGAGGCCGTAGATCTGCGGGCTGTGCGGATCCTCGGCGGTCTCGCATTTGGCGTGATGTTTGCGGTGAATCGCGACCCACTCCTTGGTCACCATCCCCGTCGTCAACCACAGCCACAAACGGAAGAAATGGCTGGCCGCGGGATGCAGATCGAGCGCACGGTGCGCCTGGCAGCGATGCAGGAAGATCGTGACGGCGGCAATGGTGACATGCGTGAGCGCCAGCATGGCGACCACGCAGCCCCACCACGGAAGATCGAAAATACCGGAAAACAGCATTCGGGGTTACCCCTCTCTAATGGGAAAGTGACGCGAATAAAACGTTAATTTTACGGCAAATCGGCCTGCCGCGGGATCATGGCGCCGCACGGGCATCGCCTATGCCCGATCGCGGCATGCCGGCCCGCAAGCTGGAGCGCGTGCCGCCCCTCAGCGACGCCGCTCCAGAACCGCGGCAAAGAATCCGTCGGTGCCGTGCCGGTGCGGCCACAGCTCGAAATACTCGCCCATCGGCAGATCGATCCGCTCCTGCGACAGGACCTCGCCCGCCGGACACAACACGAAATCCTGGTTCGCGGCCAGAAACGCGTCGGCCACGTCGTTGTTCTCCTCTGCGAGGATGCTGCAGGTCGCGTAGACGAGCCGCCCGCCCGGCTTGATCAGCTTCGCCGCACCGGAGAGGATCGCCGCCTGCTTGCGCGACAGTTCTTCCACGTCCGCGGGTGTCTGCCGCCACTTGAGATCGGGATAGCGCCGCAGCGTGCCCAGCCCGCTGCAGGGCGAGTCCACCAGCACCCGGTCGATCTTGCCGGCGAGCCTGCCCACACGAGGATCGCGTTCGCTCTCGATGCGCTGCGGATGCACGTTGGACAATCCCGAGCGCGCCAGCCGGGGTTTGAAGCGAGTCAGACGTTTGTCGGAAACGTCGAACGCGTAGAGGCGGCCGGTCGAACGCATCATCACGCCGAGCGCCAGGGTCTTGCCGCCCGCGCCGGCGCAGAAGTCGACCACCATTTCTCCGCGCCGCGGTGCGACCAGATAGCACAACAGCTGGCTGCCTTCGTCCTGTACCTCGATGAGTCCATCGACGAACAGGGGATGCCGGTTGACGGCAGGCTTGCCTGCGAGCCTCACGCCGGCCGGCGAATAGGGCGTCGCGGCGGCCGCAATGCCGTCGGCCGCAAGTCGCGCCAGCGCCTCCTCGCGCGATACGCGCGCGAGATTCACCCGCAAGTCGAGCGGCGCCGGCCGCTGCAGGCCCTTGGCGAGTTCCAGCAGCGCCGCGTCGTCGAAGCGGCGGCGCAGCCTCTCGATCAACCAGTCGGGAAGGTCGCAATCGATTTCGAAGGGCTGGGAAGCGCGGATGCCGCGCTTGATCCCGGCGAGCCCGTCGAGTTCTGCCTTGCGCACCAGCGGCTCCAGCTCCCTCAGGTTGGCACCGAGCAACCCGGCCCAGGCGGCGAGCACCGCGTCGCGCGGCATCGCGCCGCGGGACAACGTGCCGCCGAGCAGCCGCTCGAGCAGTCGGCTGCGGCGCAGGACGGCGTACACGGTCTCGGCGATGGTCGCGCGGTCGCGCTGGCCCACCTTGGGATGCTCCCGGAAGAAACGCGACAGCACCGCATCGGCCGGATGGATGAACTTGAGCACCTCGCCCAGCGCTTCGGCGCAGGTGTCGAGCAGCGGCCGCGAAAAACGCATCGCGGAAAGCATCTCGGTCTCGGGCAGGGTATGCGCCACTATGATTCGATCCGCGTGAGAAGCTGATCGAGCCGGGTGCCGTCGCGCTCGATGACCAGCACGCGCAGAGGCAGGTAATTGCGCTTGGGCGCGAGCCAGATCTCGGTGCCGCGGTCGTCGCCGGGCGCGCGCTGCTTCACCAGCTTCAGCGCCTCGAACTCCCCCGCCCCGGTCTTCAGCATTTCGCGCCCGGCAATCGCATAACGGTTCCGCGACAAACCGCGCGCGTCGGCGATATTCACGCTGAACACACCCTCACCGCTGGCTGGGGGCGCGAATGCAAACCCGTAGGCCAGAGTCAGCCGGTCCTGGGTTCCATCGGGCAGCGGCTCGGTCTGCGTTCGGCCATCCCGCTCGCGGGTCAGAAGCTTCTTCGCCCAGTCAAAGCGCGCCACGCCGAGCGGTCCGTCGCCGCGCTGGTCGCGAAATTCGCGCGGCACGAGGCCGCGCGCTTCGATCGTGCCCTGGCTGGAGCGCTTGGCCTTGCCGCGGGCGCTGAGCGCAAACAGGCCCTTGCCCTGCCACTCGGATTGGATCCGGTGGGTGCGCCCGTCGTGTTCCAGCGTCTCGATCGCCTCGACCATCGACATGCCGTTCTGGCTCACGTCGTAATGCAGCGTGACGCGCCTCGGCGGTGCAGCGCCTGCCACGGTCGCGGCGAACGCGCCGAGCGCCGCCGACAGCGCGAGAACTGCAAGAGGCCTCATTGATCCGCCAGCAACGATTGAGCAGCGTCCTGTCCAGTGACGCGCACAATCCCGTTTTCGATGACCAGGCGGTCTTCGGCAAACCAGCGCAGTGCCAGCGGATAGATGCGGTGCTCCTGCCGCAGGACGCGCGCGGCGAGCACCGCCTCCGTGTCGCCTGGAAGCACCGGCACCGCGGCCTGGGCCACGATCGGCCCGTGGTCGAGCCGTGGCGTGACGAAGTGCACCGTGCAACCGTGGACCTTTACGCCTGCCTCCAGTGCCCTGCGGTGGGTGTGCAGACCGGGATAGGCCGGCAGCAGCGAGGGATGGATGTTGAGGAGCCGGCCCTCGTAGCGGCGCACGAAGCTGTCGCCGAGGATGCGCATGAATCCC
>MEQZ01000083.1:0-1853 GCA_001770425.1 Betaproteobacteria bacterium RIFCSPLOWO2_02_FULL_65_20
GGCGCGCATCATGCGCTCACCTGCCTCAGCAGCACGAGGGAGCGGCCCTGAAGCGCGTACTCGACGCCGCCCTCGAACGTTCCGTTTATCGTCAGCCCGTCCTCGAACGCGGTGTCGAGCAGCGCGCGCCACCGGCCGCCCGCGTAATCCGGCAGCTTGAACGGGATCGTTTCGTGATGGGCGTTGAACAGCACCAGGAAGTTCTGGTCGCGCATCGGGCGGCCGCGCTCGTCGGTTTCGGTCAGCGCCTCGCCCGCCAGATACACGCCCATACAGCGGGCGTAGTGCTGGTTCCACTCATCGTCGGTCATTTCGCCGCCCTCGGGCCGCAGCCAGGCGATGTCCTTGACGCCAAGGCCGCGCACCGGATGTCCCCTGTAGAAGTCGCGCCTGCGGAACACCGGGTGCGTGCGGCGCAGCGCGATGACCCGCTGCGTGAACGCGAGCAGTTTGCGTTCTTCGTCGTCCAGTTCCCAGTCGATCCAGGAGAGCTCGTTGTCCTGGCAGTAGGCGTTGTTGTTGCCTTGCTGGCTGCGGCTGATTTCGTCGCCGGCGAGCAGCATCGGCACGCCCTGCGACAACAGCAGCGTGGCGAGCAGGTTGCGCTGCTGGCGCGCGCGCAGCGCGCGCAGCGCTGGGTCGTCCGTGGGGCCTTCCACGCCGTAGTTCCACGACAGGTTGTTGTCGTGGCCGTCGCGGTTGCCTTCCTGGTTCGCGTCGTTGTGCTTGTCGTTGTAGGAAACCAGGTCGGCGAGCGTGAACCCGTCGTGCGCGCTGACGAAATTGATGCTGGCGTGCGGACGGCGGCCGCTGTGTCCGTACAGGTCGCTCGAGCCGGTGATGCGCTGCGCGAACTCGCCTATCAGGCCGCCGTCGCCCTTCCAGTAGGCGCGCATGGTGTCGCGGTACCTGTCGTTCCACTCCGACCAGCCGACCGGGAAGTTGCCCACCTGGTATCCGCCTTCCCCGAGATCCCAGGGCTCGGCGATGAGCTTCACCTCGTTGAGCACCGGGTCCTGGCGCAGGATGTCGAAGAACGCGCCCAGGCGATCCACCGAGTGCAGCTCGCGCGCGAGCGCCGAGGCGAGGTCGAAGCGGAATCCGTCGACGTGCATATCGCTGACCCAGTAGCGCAGCGAATCCATGATCAACTGCAGCACGCGCGGATGCACCATGTTCAGCGTGTTGCCGCAGCCGGTGTAATCGGCGTAATAGCGCCGGTCCTCCGTCGTCAGGCGGTAGTAGGAGGCGTTGTCCACGCCGCGGAACGAGAGCGTCGGGCCCAGCTGGTTGCCTTCGGCGGTGTGGTTGTAGACCACGTCGAGTATGACTTCCAGGCCCGCGGAGTGCAGGGTCTTCACCATGGTCTTGAATTCGGCCACTTTGCCCGAAGCGGAGTAGTGCCTCTCCGGCGCGAAATAGCCGATGGTGTTGTAGCCCCAGTAGTTGGTCAGGCCGCGCTCGACCAGATAGCGGTCGTCGACGAACGCGTGCACCGGCATCAGCTCGACCGTGGTGACCCCGAGCCGCTTCAGGTAGTCGATCGCCGGGCTGCTGGCGAGCCCCGCGTAGGTGCCGCGCATCGCCGGCGGGATGTCCGGATGGCGCTTGGTGAATCCGCGCACGTGCGCCTCGTAGATGATCATGTCGTTCCAGGGCACCCTCGGACGCCGGTCCTCGCCCCAGGTGAACGCCGGGTCGGTCACCTTGCATTTGGGCATGCCGCGCGCGCTGTCGCGGCGGTCCAGCGACAGGTCCTCGCGCTTGCTGCCTATGGTGTAGCCGAACAGCGCGTCGCTCCAGCGCACATTGCCGTCGATATTGCGCGCATAAGGATCGAGCAGCAGCTTGTT
>MEQZ01000083.1:1887-7059 GCA_001770425.1 Betaproteobacteria bacterium RIFCSPLOWO2_02_FULL_65_20
GGGCCGTGGACGCGATAGCCGTAGAGCATGCCCGGGCGCGCCTCCGGAAGGTAGCAATGCCAGACCAGATCGGTCCGCTCGCGCAGCTCGATGCGCTGCAGCTCGCGCCGGCCCTCGTCGTCGAAGATGCACAATTCCACTTTGTCCGCGTTTTCGGAAAACAGCGCGAAGTTGACGCCTTCGCCGTCCCATGTCGCTCCGCGCGGATAGGGACGGCCCGGCCAGACAGCGTTAATCGGGTTCATGCGCGGTGCCTTGTGGAGAATGTGCGATCGGAACTGTGCGCGACGGTGCGGGCGCGACGCTGTCGCACGCGCCCAGACTTTGTCAGACAACCTGAATTATAAGGCAGTAAGGGGCCGCGGCAGGCGCCTGCGCAGCGGCACAATTTTCGCCGCCCCGCTCCGCGCTCGCGCCGCAACACGACCCGCAGTGCGCAATCGTTCCCGATCCGGGGGAAACCGGAGTCCGCGCTTCCCGTAAGCAACGGCCCCTGGCCGTCACTTCAACAGCTGTTTGCGGATCTCCTGCAACTCCCGCCGGCGCTCGGCGCCGGGCTTGGGGTAAGCCATGCGCAGGCCTTCCAGCGTGTCGACCACGATTTTCGAAATGATCAGGCGCGCGTTCTCCTTGTTGTCCGCGGGCACGGCGTACCAGGGCGCCTTGCGCGTGCTGGTAGCGCTCATGCATTCCTCGTAGGCCTGCATGTACTGTTTCCAGAACTTCCTCTCCTCGATGTCCGCGAGGCTGAATTTCCAGTTCTTGTTCGGTTCGTCGATGCGCTCGAGAAAGCGCTTGCGCTGCTCTTCGGGCGAGAGGTGCAGGAAGAACTTGATGATCCGCGTGCCGTTGCGGTGCAAATGGTCTTCCAGGTCCACGATGGAGCGGTAGCGCTTGCGCCAGATGGTCTTCTCGTCGAGCAACTCGGGTGGCAGGCCCTGGCTGCGCAGGATCTCCGGGTGTACGCGCACGATCAGCACTTCTTCGTAATAGGAACGATTGAAAATGCCGATGCGGCCGCGCTCGGGCAGCGACCGGGTGGTGCGCCAGAGAAAGTCGTGATCCAGTTCCGTCGCGCTCGGGTGCTTGAAACTGAACACCTGGCAGCCCTGCGGGTTGACGCCTGACATCACGTGCCGGATCGCGCCGTCCTTCCCGGCGGCGTCCATCGCCTGAAAAATCAGCAGCAGGGCGTAGCGGTTGGAGGCGTAGTGCAGGCGTTGCAGGGCGCTCAGCTGTTCGACCTGGCCTGCGAGGAGGAGTTGATACTGCTCTTTCGACTTGTACAGGGGCCTGACCAGCGTCGGCCACTTCTTCAGGCTGATCCTTTTTCCTGCAGGCACGCGAAAATCATCGGCGTCAATCTTCATGTTGGCCCCTTCGGCTGCTCGAGATGCAGGCGCCTATGCGGCGCAGCGTGTCTCATTCTGCGTAGCGCTCCGCCCGCGTGTTGATCTCGGCGATCGGCACCACGACGATTCCCGACTCGGTCACCGTGTATCGGCGCCGGTCGGCGTCGAGGTCATACCCGATCCGCGCTCCGGCTTCGATGACGTTGTAGCGGTCGACGATCGCGCGGCGCAGTCTGGCCCCGCGCCGTATCACGCAGAAGTCCATGATCACGCAGTCCTCGACGACAACGTCTTCCTCGATGGTCACCTCGCGTCGGATGACCGAATTGCGTATGGTGGCGTCCCTGATGACGCCCCCTGCGGCGATGTCGCTGGACTCGATGCGCGCCGCGCCGATGCGTGCGGGCGGTCCCTGGAAACTGGTGGATCGGATCGGCCAGCGCGGGTTGAACAGGTCGAACCTGGGCGCAAGGCCGAGCGTATCCATGGTCGCGGCGAAGTAGGCGTCCAGCGCGCCGACGTCGCGCCAGTAGCCCTGCTCCTCGTACGGCTGCACGCCCGGCACCCGGTTGGAGGCGAAATCGTAGGCATACAGCCGGTGCGTGCCGACCATGCGCGGCAGCAGATGGCGACCGAAATCGTGTTCGCGGCGCTCGCGCGCTTCCTCGAGGGCGGCGATCAGCACGTCGACATTGAAGATGTAGTTCCCCATCGAGGCGTAGGCGCGCGCCGGGTCCGAGGGCAGCGCTTTCGGCGCGTCGGGCTTTTCCTGGAACTCCAGCACCCGGCCCTCTTCGTCCACCCCGATGACGCCGAATGCCGAGGCGTCGGCAAGCGGCACCGGCAGCGCCGCGACCGTGACGTCGGCGTTGCGGCTGCGGTGGAAGGCGATCATCTGGCTCACGTCCATTCGATAGATGTGGTCGGCCCCGAAGACGGCCACCAGCGTCGGGTTTTCGTGCCTGATCAGGCTCAGGTTCTGGAATATCGCATCGGCCGTGCCGGCGAACGATTCGGATCCCTCGGCCATCTGCGGCGGCACGACGGTGACGAAGTGGTTGGAGATGATGGGCGCGAGCACCCAGGCGCTGCGGATGTGCTCGATCAGCGACTGCGACCGGTACTGCACCAGGATGTAGATCGAGTAGATCTCCGAGTTCACCAGGTTGGAGAGCACGAAGTCCACGATCCGGTAGCGGCCGCCGAACGGAACCGCGGGCTTGGAGCGCTCGGCCGTGAGCGGCGCGAGCCGCGTTCCCTCGCCGCCGGCAAGCACCATCGCGAGTATCCTGTCCTTGGCCATCTCGGCTCCTTGGTGGTGTGTGCTTTGCGCGGCCGTGCGCGGGCTAACTGCCGTCGTTCTTCTTCTCCCTCGGCCACCAGCGATCGATGAGTTCTGCGGCCGCGGCCTTGCCGCCGAGCCCGAACGCGAGCGCGAACGCGAACACCACGCCGGCCAGGATGATCAGGAAGCTCTGCCGGACGATGTCCCCGCCCACGTTCACCTGGTCCAGCGCGATCAGCACGACGAAGGTCATGATGGCGTATTGCGCCAGCTTGCCCAGCACGTCGGCGTCCTGGATGCTGATGTTCCTGCAGTAGGTGACCACCGCGTTGCCGACGAAGCGTGCGAAGTACGCGCCAAAGGCGAGAATCAGCAGAGCCACGATGACCTTGGGCACGAACAGCACGACCTGGCCCAGCAGCCCGGTGATGTAGGTGAGCCCCATGCTGTTGAAGCCGATGATCAGGGCGGCCAGGATGACCAGCCAGTAGACCAGCAGTCCGAAGATGCCGGTGGTGTCGGTCTCGATGCCCCCCTGATGCAGGAACCCGTCCAGGCCGGCGCGCTCGGTGAGGACGTTGAAGTTGATCGCGCGCAGGCCCTTGACGATCGCGAACCTTGCGAACTTGGCGAGCAGCCAGCCTGCGATCAGTACCCCGATCGCCAGGGCGAGCTTGGGCAGGAACCCGGCGATCTGGAGCAGGAACGCCCGCACGGGCTCGAGCATGATGTCGACTTTTTCCATATCAGCCTCCTCTTGAGTCCGTCGCGTTGTCTGTTCCGGCGTCCGGTGCGAGCCCGCATAGCGCGAGCACGCCCTGCAGCGGCAGGTTGATCCAGGCCGGGCGGTTGCCGACCTCGTAGCGCAGTTCGTACAGCGCCTTCTCCAGTTCGAACAGCTCGATCAGCCCCTGCACTTCGGCGAACGACCCGTACAGGCCGCCATCGCGCGCGGTCTCGTCGTAGGCGCGCAGGAAGGTCTCGCGCGTCTCGCGTTGCCAGCTGCGCGCGAGCGGCGCGAGCCTCGCGCGGTCGGCGTCGGTGTACGTGTCGCGCAGCACGGCGCTCCAGTGCGCGTAATCGAAGGAGCGCAGCATCCCGGCGACGTCGCGCAGCGACGAGTGCTTGATGCGGCGCTCGGCCAGCGGCCGTCCCGGTTCACCCTCGAAGTCGATGATGACGAAATCGTTGTTGTTCACCAGCACCTGCCCCAGGTGATAGTCGCCGTGGTAGCGGGTCTTGAGGCACGGGCCCGCGGGCATGTTGCAGGCATCGATGCGGGCGCGCAGCCGCTTGCGCTCATCGAGCAGCGTGCGTGCGTTTTCGAGCGCGGGGGCAGGGAACCGATCCCGGTGCTCTTCCAGCAACGTGAGCGTGGCGAGCGCATCATCGTGCACGCGCTGCTTCCACGCGGCGAGGTCGCCCGGTTCCAGCGGCTCGGGGTCGAAGGCCGCGTCACCGGTGCGCAGCGCGAGCGCCTTGTGCAACTCCGCCGTGCGTGTGCCCAGGGTCTGCACCAGCGACAGGTAGGCGCCGTGGACATCCGCGAGCGGTTCGGCCGCTGCGGCGAGCTGGCTCTCGAGGAAGCGCTCGAGGTAGTCCAGCGTGGTCGACCAGCCGTCGCCCTGGTTCGCGACATGGCCTTGCAGCAGTGCCAGGCTGGTCGGCGTGCCGTCGGCGGCGACGTAGTCGATCGCGCCCGCCACCGGCACGCAGTTGGCGAAATGCGCGACCTCGGTCAGGAAGCGCCCGACCTCGAACTCGGGGTTCACGCCGGCCCTTACGCGCCGGTAGCCTTTGAGGAACAGTCGCGTGCCGAGCATCACCACGGTATTGCTGCTCTGGAACTTCGGCCGTGTTATCGGCAGCGTCGCGACCGCGTCGCCGGCGAGGCCGGCGTAGACCTTGGTCGGCGTGAAACGCAGCTTGCCATGCGCGCAAGCCACGTCGCGGCCGGTGCCGATCGCCTGCACCACTGCGCGGCAGAACGATTCGTCGGCGAACGCGTCTGCGAGCACGCCGACCTGCGACTGCTGGCGCACCCGCGCCAGCGTCGCCGCGGCGAGCGCGCGAACGTGCTCTTCGTCGCCGTCCCCCCAGGCCAGGGCCATCGGCAGGAAATACCCGCTCTCGCCCGATGCCGCCTCCACCTGCAACATCGCCATCAGCCAGGGCGACTGGTCCGGCCCCCACAACGCCCAGTCGCTCAGCGCCGCGCGCTTGATCGGCTGGCCCTTGGCCGCATACCAGCGCTGCGTAGCGATATAACGCGGCAGCGTCTCGGTCTCGAACTGCGCGCGCAGTTTCTCCGCCATGCGGATGCGCCAGGGCACGACGCGGTCGCGGAAGAAGCTGGTCCAGCCGTCGAACAGCACCAGCACCGGCCGCTCTTCGGATGGAAGATGCTCCTCGTGCCAGCTTGGCACCTCGACATCGGCGGCGAGCCGGAACCAGTAAAAACCGCAGGCGGGCAGCGTGAGCAGGTAGGGCAGCTCGCCGATCGGCGGGAAGGGGGTGCGGCCCATCATCTCCAGC
>MEQZ01000084.1 GCA_001770425.1 Betaproteobacteria bacterium RIFCSPLOWO2_02_FULL_65_20
CAGGCCGGTTCCTTGACCTTGCGCTTGATGTACTGTTCCATCAGTGCACCGTTGAGCACCACGCTCGCGTCGTACTCGGGCGCGTCCTCCAGCTGCTCCAGGTCGTTCAGCCCGAACTTCTTGTAGATCCGGTTTATCACCGAGATCAGCCGCACCGGCCGCTCCGGGTCCGCATTGAAATGCTGGTGGATCGTGTTCGGCGGTATGTAGATCACGTCCCCCGCCTCCCACTCGTAGCGCTTCACCTCGTCCTGCGGTTTCCAGTGGTAGGTGTCGGTGATCTCCACGTCGCAGTCCTGGTGCTGGTCGTAGCCCCGTCCCTCGAGCACGTACAGGCACTCTTCGGCCAGGTGCCGGTGCTTGCCCGAGCGGCTGCCCGGCGGAATCACCTGCATGTAGGCATCCACCGATTCCATGCGCGTATTCATCTGTTCGTTCAGCAGATGCTTGAGCAGCCCCTGGCGCGCCATCTCCCAGGGCATGTCCTCCGGATGCACCAGCTTCTTGCGTTTGGCGTTGCGCGGCGGCGCTGCCTGCGCATCGTCCAGCAACCCCTGATACAGCTTCCCGCTCGCGGTACCCCGCAGCCATGCTTTCGATTCACTCCAGGCCATGTCGTATCTCCTTCGTGTCAGTGTGTTCGGCAGGCCGGCAATCCTGTGCCGACCGGCGGCATGTGAATGCCGTCCTACTCCGGATGGTTGAAATTCTCTTCCAGGTGGCGCGCCTTGAAGCCCTCGCCGCCTGGCGCCGGTTCGCTCGGACGCGGCTCGACCTGATGCTGGAACAACATGTTCATGAACATGAACATCGGCTTGGTCTTGAGCACCAGCGCGCGCGCCGGTTTCACCGGATCGGCATTGAAATGCTGGTGCACGCAGTTGTTGTGCACGATCGCGATGTCCCCCGCACTCCAGTCGTAGCGCACCCCGTCGTGGATCTCGTAGCCGGTCCCGTCCAGGATGTAGAACGCCGCCTCGTTCACGTGGCCGTGCTTCTGCGACCTGGCGCCCGGGCCGTATTCCTCGATGTGCAGGTGAAACAATTGCGTGATCCCGTCCTTCGGTTCCACGTAGTGCCGGCTGAAGGTCTGCGGCCCGTCGGTGAACTTGATGTCGCTGCCCTTGCGCACGCGCGGCATCGCGCGCAGGCGCGTGAGTTCGTCCTTGAGGTTGTACGGCCCCGCGATGGCGCGCACGAACGTCCGGTCCTTCTTGCTGTGGTAATGCGATTCGTTGCCCATACAGATCTCCTTGCAGTCCTTCGGCGGTCATGCCGCCCGTCACGTCCCGCGCCAGCAGCACCCAAAAAACAGCCGAGGTTCTATTGCCTTTAATCAATCTCGTGATTTTCGCCGTTGCGCAAGCGCAACGGCGAAAATCACGAGACGTATTAAAACCCTTTGCCACCTGCGCTGCTCAACCCCGACGCAGTCGATATTACTTCCCGTATTCCTCAAGCTTATATCGGCGCGGCTTGAGCGTGCGGCAGATTTCCCGCACCACGCCCGCCTGCGGCAGCGAAATGCCGCAGTCGTCCGCCATTTCCCCGACGATCGCCATATCGTCCTGCGCCCACGCCATGGTCTGGTTGCCCCAGTTCTCCAGCGCATGGTTGGCCGAGCTGCTGGTCAGCAGCGCCGGGCGCAGCGCCGCGATGTCCACGCCGTAGCGCTGCGCCAGCGCCAGCCCTTCGTGATCCGCAACCAGGCACGCCCACAGGATCAGGTTGTTCGCCGCCTTGGCGACCTGCGCGGTCCCGACCGGTCCGGTATGCACCACGTCCGACGAGTAGGTGCGCAGCACCGGCGTCAGGCGGGCAACCACGTCGGCGCTGCCGCCGACGAAAGACAAGAGCGTGCCCTCGTCGGCCGCCCAGCTGCCGCGGCAGACCGTCGAATCGACCACGTCGATGCCGCCGGGCCGGAGCTGATCGGCCAGTTCCTGCACGGTGCGCGGATGGATCGTGCTCAGTATGGCGATCACCGTGCCTGAGCGCGCGCCGGTCAGCGCGCCGCCCGCGCCCAGCAGTTCCTTGACCTCGCGATCGTAGCCGACGCAGACCAAGATGAAATCGGCGCTCCCCGCGATCTGGCCGGCCGAGGCCGCCCACTGCCCGCCCTTGGCCTCCGCGGCCGCACGCTTTGCCGGATCGACGTCGTGCACCAGCACCGCAAAACCCTTGCGCGCCAGGTGCCCGATGATGGGCAACCCCATGCGTCCCGCACCGATCAGACCGACTGCCTGCTGTGCCATCCTTGCGCTCCTTGTCGTGTATCCGTTGGACTGCTGAACCAGGCGATCCCTAACGGTTCGGGCTCGCCCTGAAATCCATAGTCTCCCGATCTTGGGAAGTTGCAACTTCGCAACTTCCCAAAATCGGGAGATCGATAAAAACCCAAATCTTTCGCCGGATCTGGCATTGCGCGAGTCGTAAGAGTCTGCCGTCGATTCCGAACATCATCAGCGCTTCTGCGTCAGCACGTCCACCAGCGCGGGCTGCCCCGCCTTGACGTGTTCGATCGCGCGCGCGAGCGCCGGCCCGATGTCCTCGCCCCGGTCTATGGGCCCCTCGGCGTACCATCCCATCGATCTCGCAAGGCCGGCGAAATCCGGCGCCGGATCGTCCAGGTCCATGCCGATATGCGCGCGCGACTCGGGCGTGCCGCGGTGCCTCGCCATGCGCAACTGGTGCTCCCAGTCGTTATAGTAGGCGCGATTGTTGTACATCACCGCGAGCATCGGAATCCGGTGCTTGGCGGCCACCCACAGCGCCCCTGCGTCGAACATCAGGTCGCCGTCGGGCTGCATGTCGACCACCAGCCGGCCGTGATCGCGGTGAGCCAGCGCCACGCCCATGGAAATGCCGAACTGCGTGGAGGTGCCCAGCGACTTGCCGGGATGGCGGTAGGGCCGGTCGAAATCCCAGAGCTTGCGCGTCCAGTCCTCCAGCGTGCCCGCGGTCAGCACCCAGTCCTCGTGGCGTATGACTTCCCACACCTCGCTCGCCAGGCGCGGCAGCGTGACCGGGCTCGCATCCCGGTCCTGCAGCGCCTCGGCGGCCCATTTCGCCCTCGCTTCGCGGTGACGCCCGGCCGTCGCGCGGCTGCGCTCGGCCACCAGCCTTTGCAGGGCCGGATCCCCGGTGATTCTTTCGCGGCACAGCGTGGTGAGCGCGGGAATGGCGAGCGTGGTGTCGGCGAGCACCCGGAGCCGGGCGTGCATCAGGCGCTGATAGTCCATGGCCCAGCTCGAGAGCTCCAGGTCGCCGAAGCCGATGTCGATCCAGACACAGCCTTCGGGCACGATGCTCTCCACGGTGCGCGTGGTGCTCGCCAGCTCGGTCGTCGGCTTCTCCCAGTCGCGCACGTCCAGGCACAGGATCAGGTCGGCGTCCCTGAACACCTCCTTGACCATGCTGAGGTTGAGCGGATGGCGTCCGGGAAAATTCAGCCGGCTGTTGATGT
Source organism: Betaproteobacteria bacterium RIFCSPLOWO2_02_FULL_65_20 (assembly GCA_001770425.1). GTDB lineage: Bacteria > Pseudomonadota > Gammaproteobacteria > Burkholderiales > SG8-39 > JACQTO01. The sequence goes on from MEQZ01000084.1 coordinate 3,467, forward strand.
CGTAGACCGGCGCGCCCAGGGTCTCTGCGAGTTCCACCAGTGCCTGGAATCCACGCGGGTCGCGGCCGACGTACTCGGCCATGATCACGGGCCGCCTGGCCTTGAGGAGCAGATCCGCGGCGCGCGCCAGCGCATCCGGATCGGCGGCGAGGGGCGCGGGCACCGGCATCGCATCGGCCGGCGGCAGCGGCACCTCGTGATCGAGCGGCTGCTCCTGCAGCCACGCGTCGTAGCACATGTACACCGGTCCCTGCGGCTCGGTCATCATCACCCCGTAGGCGCGCGCGAACGATTCGGGCACACCGTCGATCACGGTGGGCTGATAGTCCCACTTGGTGTAGTCGCGAACCGCCTGTCCCTGCACGTTCGCCGTGTGCGTCCAGTCGATGCGGGGACGGCGCTTGCTCTCGTCCATGGGGCCGGTTGCGCCGACGATGAACACCGGCGCGCGGTCGATATAGGCGTAATAGACGGCCAGGTTCGAGTGCAAGAGGCCGACCAGGTTGTGCACGATGGCGACCATGGGGCGGCCGCTCGCCTTGGCATAGCCGTGCGCCACCTGCACCGCCGTCTCCTCGTGCTGGCACAGCATCATGGTCGGATAGTTCTGGCCGTAGTTGACGATCGAGTCGTGCAGGCCGCGGTAGCTTGCCCCGGGGTTGAGCGCGGCGTAGGGCAGCCGGTACCGGTGCAGCAGGTCGACGATGACGTCCGACGCCCAGCGCTCCTGTGCGGGGACGACGGGCGGCGGCGTCCGGGTTGATTTGGGAATGCCCGTGGACGGAACGGACGGCTTGCCGGATTTGCGCTCAACCATGGTCACGCGGCGCCGCGCCGGTCGGCATCGGGAATCGCGACGCACTTCTCCGGATTCATGCCGACGTGCACGGTCGTCCCCACCACAGGGGAGAACGACGGATGGACGCGCGCGAGCAGCAGCGTGCCGGCGAGCTTGATCTGGAACTCGATGAATTCGCCGAGGAAGAGTTTCGCGTCGACCACGCCCTCGTACGCATTTGCGGTTTCGGGCCGCTGTGCCGACATGTAGACGTCCTCAGGCCGCAACGAGATCACCACGCGATCGCCCGGCTTCAGCGGCTCGACCGCGAAGCAGACCAACTGACCGATAGCGGTCTGCACGCGGTACAGATCCGCCTGCTCCTCGCGGCCGAGAACCGTGGCATCGAGAAAATTCGCCGAGCCCACGAATTCGGCCACGAAGCGGTCTTGCGGACGCTCGTAGATATCGCGCGGCGATCCGATCTGGACAATGCGTCCCTCGTTCATCACCGCGATTTCGTGCGACAGCGCCAGCGCCTCGCTCTGATCGTGGGTGACGTATACGGTGGTCAGCTTGAGCTCGCGCTGCAGCCGCTTCAGTTCGAAACGCATGCGCTCGCGCAGCTTCGCATCGAGATTCGACAGCGGCTCGTCCAGCAGCAGCAGTTTGGGCTCCATGGTGAGCGCTCGGGCGAGCGCAAGGCGCTGCTGCTGGCCCCCGGAGAGCTTGGTGGCTTCCCGGTCGGCCAGGTGATCGAGCCCCACGGTCGCGAGCACCCGCATCACCTTCTCCTCGATCTTCTGCCTGCTCATCCTGGCCTTGCCCACTTCAAGGGGAAACGCCGCGTTCTGGAACACGTTCATGTGCGGCCAGATTGCATAGGACTGGAACACCATGCCGAAATTGCGCTTGTTCGGCATGATGAAGGTGCCCTTTTTGGACGAATAGACGACCCGCCCGCCCACGGCAATCTCCCCCGCCCTGGGCTTCTCGAGCCCGGCGATGGAGCGCAGCGTGGTCGTCTTTCCGCAGCCGCTGGGCCCCAGCAGCGTGAACAGCTTGCCTTCGGGCACCTCAAAGCTGACGTCCTGCGCCGCCTTGACGGTCTCGCCCCGCTCGTTGGGGTATTCCGTAAACAGAGCCTTGACGCTCAGCATGTCTTTCCTCTCGCTCAAAGCCACTCAGGCTTCCTTGATTCCGAATTTCTTTCCCGCGTACTGCGCCAGCATCACCAGGATGAACAGCGCAATGATGAACAGCACGCCCAGCGCGGAGAGTTCCACGTATTGCCCGTTCTCCCACAGCTCCCAGATCACGATCGAAACCACCTCGGTACCCGGGCTGTAGAGCAGGATGGACGCCGCCAGCTCCCGGATCGAAACAATCACGACGTAGATCCAGCCTGCCACCAGTCCGGGTTTGAGCAGCGGCAGAATGATGCGGCGGAAGGAGGTTGCCCAGGATGCCCCGCTCATCTCCGCCGACTCCTCCAGCTCCTTGTGGATCTGCAGCATGGACGTGGTGTTGTAGCGCAGGCCGTAAGGCAGGAAGCGCGTGATGTAGGCCGCGAACATGATCCAGATGGTGCCGTAGATCCCGATGTCGAAGTAGAGGTAGAAGATCATGATCGACAGGCCGAGCACCAGGCCCGGAAACACCATCGGCAGCGACGCCAGATTGTCCAGCAGCCAGCGCCCCGGGAGTTTGGTCTTGACGACGATCCAGCAGATCACCGATGTAACCAGCATGATCACCGTTGCGCTGCCCAGGGCGAGCAGCAGGCTGTTCCAGACCGACCTTGCGAGCGTCGGATAGCTGAAGATGAACCGGTAGGCATCCAGGGTCAGGTTCTGCAGCGCAGCCATGGAAGGCACGCTGTAGAACTTCTGAAACGACGACCAGAGCAGGACCAGAAACGGCAGCACCACGATCAGCAGGAAATAGACGATGAATATCGCTGCGGCGAAATAACGCCAGGGGCCGAGGTCGATGGTGCGGGGACGAAAGCCCTTACCGGTCATGGTGGAGTACTTGTTTCCCTGGCTCGACAGACGGGACTGGAAATACACTCCGACGGTGGTGATCAGCAGCAGTGTCACCGCGTAGGACGACGCCAGTCCGATCTTGCTCGGATACTGGTGGATGGCCCGATAGATCGAAGAGGTAAACACCTCAATGCCCACCGGCAGACCAAGCAGCGCGGGCACCTCGAAAGATTCGATCGAGCGCACGAACAGGATCAGCAGGGTCGCGAATATGGCCGGCCAGGAGAGCTTGAGCGTGATCTGCCACGCCACCTGAAAAATATTGGCCCCGCTCATCATCGCGGACTCCTCCATGGCGGGGTCCATGGAGCGAAAGGCGGCGGTCATGAGCAGGAAGGCCATCGGCGAATAATGCAGACCCTCGACCCAGATCATTCCCCAGATCGAATAGACGTTGACGAACACGCGCTCGGTGCCGAACCAGTTCTGCAGCACCAGATTGATGATTCCGATCTTCGGGCTGCCGAGTAGTATCCATGCAACCACGAACAGGATGCCCGGAATGATGAGAGGAATGATCGACAGGGCGAAGAACAGTTTCTTGAACGGGGTATTGGTGCGCTCGTTCATCCACGCGAGCAGCGTGCCCACC
>MEQZ01000085.1 GCA_001770425.1 Betaproteobacteria bacterium RIFCSPLOWO2_02_FULL_65_20
GCAGCTCGATGCGCTCGGGCGCTATCCCGTGAGCGGTGATTGCATCGAGGATCCGCCGGCGGTTTGCGGCCTCGGCGAGCGCCTTGGTCTTGAGCAGCAATCTCGCCTGCGGGAGCGCGCCGAGCACCCCGGCCCAGAGCGCAAGGGCGGCGGGGGTGAGCTTGCCCAGGTGATTGAAGCCCCCGACCCGGATCGCGTCATCGGCCGCGGGGCGGCGCGCCGGGGCGGGCGCATCGGCCTTGCCTTCGTAGGCGACCCAGACTCGCGGCAGGCGCCAGATGCTCTCGCTGTAGAAAGCGTCGGCCTCGGGCGGGGTCAGGGTGTCATCGCCGATCCAGTAGTCCATTTCGGTGAGCCCGGTGCTGGCGAAGTAGCCCAGATAGTGTGCCTGCACCGGCGCGGCGCGGCGGGCAAACACACCCAGGCGGTTGTGCCCCGTATGGCCCGACAGGTCGACGAGTACGTCGATGCCGTCCGCGTCGATGCGGTCCCGCAGGACCGCCTCCGGCGCCCCCGCCGCGGGCACCCAGTGTTCGCAGAGCGCCTGCAGCCGGGCGGTGACGGCATCGCGCTCGGCGCTGGTCGAATAGGCGAACAATTCGACGCGCGTCCGGTCGTGATGCGTGAACAACTGCTTCACGAAATAACTCACTGCGTGGGTGCGAAAATCCCCGGAGACATAACCCAGCCGCAGGCGCCGTCCCGTCAGCGGCGAACGCTGGGACACCCGTTCGCGCGCCGCCTGCCGTTCTCTCTCCGGGACGCAGGCCCGCTCCCAGCCACGGGCGAGGGCGAGATATTCCTGCGGCTCGAGCGAGCCGTGGTAGGCGTGCAGAAAGAGCACATTGCTGTACGCATCGGCATAGTCCGGACGGATCGCAAGCGCGCGGCGATAGCAGGCGAACGCCTCGCCGACATCGCCCTGGTCCCGGAGCACGTTTCCCAGGTTGAAATGCGCCTCGGCATAGTCCGGCCGGATCGAGAGCGCGCGGCGATAGCAGGCAAGCGCCTCGCCCGTGTCGCCCAGGTCCTTCAGCGCGTTTCCAAGGTTGTTATGCGCGTCGGCGAACTCCGGCCGAATCCGCAGCGCGCTGCGATAGTGCGCAGCCGCCTCGCCGGGGTCGCCCATGTCCCAGCAGAGGTTTCCGAAGTTGAAATGCGCCGCGGCATCGTCCGGCCGGATCGAGACCGCCTTGCGGTAGCAGGCGAGCGCCTCGTCCACCTCGCCGAGGTCTTTCAGCGTGTTGCCCAGGTTGATATGCGCCTCGGCTGCGTCCGGATTGACCCGCAGCGCGTCTCGGTAGCTGCGTACCGCGGCGCGAAGCTCCCCCTGCTGCTGGAAGATGGCCCCCAGATTGAAATGCGCCTCGGCATCCTCCGGCCTGATCGCGAGCGCCCGACCGATGAGCTCGACGGCGAGCGCAGGATTTCCCCGCTGGTGGGCGAGGATTCCCGAGAAGTGCAACGCCACCGGGTTGCGGGGCTCGCCGCGCAGTACCTGCTGATACAGGGCTTCCGCCTGCGACAGATTCCCTGCCTGGTGCTGCGCGAGCGCAGTCTGCAGCGTCGCGGGTGCATCCGGACGCTTCTCCGCACGCACCTGCCGCTCGCAACAGTTCTTGTATTTCCTGCCGCTGCCGCACGGGCAGGGGTCGTTGCGGCCGGTTTTCCTGTTCACCCGATGAATGCCCTGAATCGTCCGATTGTTGAATTATCCGATTGCACGGTCCGGACCACCGCGCCTGCGACGGTACACCGCGCGCGGTCGAATTCAACGCGGATGGTATCAAGGTTCGTCACAGGAGACGCGCCCGCGTACTCCTGTGACGAAGACTGCAGGTCCAAACATGCGCCGCCGCCCGCACCAAAAAAAAACGGGCGCCCGAAGGCGCCCGTCCGATTGAACCAACTTCTGGTCGGATCGTTTAGAAGTTGTGCAGCACGCCGACCGCGAAGATGCGCGGATCCGCGCCAGCAGGAAGCGCCCCGCGGGCAGCCACACCCATGTTGCCGCCGTTGTAGTCGTTGTTCTGGCGGCGTTCGTTGTTGAGCTGGGTGTAGGACACGTAGACGCCGGTGCGCTTGGACAGGTGGTACTTCGCCGACAGCAGGAACGCCTTCGATCCGGTGTCGTCGCAGCCGCCGGCCACCGAGCAGCCCGACGCATCGTTCTGCGAGCCGTATTGCGCCATCGCCTGCAGGTTGCCGAACATGTGGGTCCAGTTCAACTGCCAGGCATTCTGTCTCAGCTGGTCGGTAGCGGCGCTGTAACCTGCCACTGCGGCGGCATTGTCGTTTTGAATCCGTATGAAGGTAGCGGAAACCTGCCCGGCGGACGCATATTTCCAGGCCAGCCCGAGCTTGGTGCCGGTGGTCACGTTCTGCGAGCCCGCTGCCGGCGTCGTGACCTCCTTCCTGGCGACGTCCAACTGCGCGACGAATGGCGAGTTGCCGCGATAAAGCAGCGTCAGGCCCCAGAGTTGGCCGTCCGCGTTGGCACCGGCGCCCGCGGCCTCGGACTGCGGCGCATAGGCGAGATTGACGCCAAACCCGCTCCACACCGGGGACTGGTACGCCACCACGTTGTTGGTGCGCGCGGACGGACCGCCCATGAGGCGGCCGAAACCGCCGGTGGCATACTGCAGGCCGACGTTGATGTACGCGGCCTGGGTCAGGTCGTTCGCATTGGTCCACCAAACATTCTGGCGGCCAAACGTGACCTGGCCCCAGTTGCCTGCGATCCCGGCCCAGGAATCGCGCGAGGCGAGGAAGCCGGTCGAGGCGTTGGCCGCGCCGTCCGCACCGGTTTGGCTGCCGGTGTCCATGTTGACGCCGGACTCGATCTGGAACACCGCTTTCAGCCCGCCGCCCAGGTTTTCCGTGCCGCGCACGCCCAGCCGCGAACCCTGATCATAGACCTGGTTCCGGCTCTTCAAATCGCTATTGGCGGCCGTGGCGCCTTTCGCCTCCACGTTGGAAAAGCCGAGGTTCGCGCGGCCGTAGATCTGCACGTTGCTCGCCTGCGCGAACGCGACCGCGGGAGCGGCCAGCGCGCCGGCAACGGCAACTGCCATGAGTTTCTTGTTCATCAAATAATTCTCCTCTTGAATTAACCTTGAGCGGCGGGAAGCTTTCCTCGAGGAGCTAGCCTCCCATTCCGCCCGCTTGATCCCCCGTCTTTCTTCGTAATCCGAGAGTTCCGAGTCAGAGTCTGCCCTTCTCGGGTTGCCCTATCAAGAACGCGACCGCTCTCATTGTCATTTAGCCGGCTTTTCGTTGTATTTTTGCAACACCTGGGGCCATTGGCTCTTCGTTCTTTGATTTCAGCCAGCACAAAACAGGTCTTCAAGCGCCTTCCCGGGATCTTTCGCGCGCATGAATGCCTCGCCGACAAGGAACCCATGGACTCCCGCCTCGCGCATGCGCCGCACGTCCTCCAGCCCCATGATCCCGCTTTCGGTGACCACGATCCTGTCGAGGGGAACAACCGCAAGCAAGTCGAGCGTGGTCTCCAGCCGCGTTTCGAACGTGCGCAGGTTGCGGTTGTTGATGCCCACCAGCGGCGTCGACAGCGCGAGCGCCGATTCGAGTTCGCCCCGGTCGTGGACCTCGACCAGCACTGCCATGCCGAGTTCCTGCGCGGCGCATTCGAGTTCGACCATCAACGCCGCATCGAGCGCAGCGACGATCAGCAGGATGCAGTCGGCGCCCATCGCCCGCGCTTCGGCAACCTGATACGGATCGACGATGAAGTCCTTGCGCAATACCGGCAGCGCGCAGGCCGCCCGCGCCGCGACCAGATGCTCGGGCAGCCCCTGGAAGAACTCCCGGTCGGTCAGCACCGAGAGGCAGGCCGCACCGTGGTCCGCATAGGAGCGCGCGATCGCCCCGGGGTCGAAGTCCTCCCGCAGCACGCCCCGGCTCGGGCTCGCCTTCTTGATCTCGGCGATCACCGCGGCGCGGCCGGCGGAGATCTTCGCGCGCAGCGCGCCGGCGAAATCGCGCGGCGCGCCCTGCGCACGAGCGTCGGCCAGCACCTCCGCGAAGGATTTTCGCGCCCCGGCGTGCGCGATCTCGGCGCGTTTGACTGCGAGAATCCGCTCCAGAATGTCGGCCACGCCGATGCCCCCCCGTCCCGACGTCAGTGTCAGCCCCTGCCGAACTGCTGAGTGAATTTCACGAACTCGTCGAGCTTGGCGCGCGCGGCGCCGCTCGCGATGGTCTCGAACGCGAGCTCCACACCCTCCTCGAAGGTCGGCACGCGGTCGGCGACGTAGATCGCCGCGCCGGCATTGATCGCGACGATGTCGCGCTGCGCGCCGGCCTTGGCCTCCAGCGCACCGATCAGCATCGCGCGCGATTCCTCCACCGTGGACACGCGCAGCGTGCGCGGGTCATGCACCGGCAGGCCGAAGCGCTCCGGGTGCACGGTGTACTCCTGCACCTTGCCGTCCTTCAACTCGCCGACCGCGGTCTGGCCGGAAATCGAAATCTCGTCCAGTCCTTCCATGCCGTAGACGGCCATCGCGTGCCGCGCGCCCAGGCGCTGCAGCACGCGCACCTGGATGCCGACCAGGTCCGGATGGAACACGCCCATCAGTTGCGTGGGCGCCATCGCCGGATTGGTGAGCGGCCCCAGGATGTTGAAAATGGTGCGCACGCCCAGTTCGCGCCGCACCGGCGCCGCGTGCTTCATCGCCGCGTGATGGTTGGGCGCGAACATGAAGCCCACGCCGACCTCGTCGATGCAGCGCCCGACCTGCTCGGGCGTCAAGCTGATGTTCACGCCGAGCGCCTCCATCACGTCCGCGCTGCCGCACTTGGAGGACACGGCGCGGTTGCCGTGCTTGGCCACCCGCGCGCCGGCCGCCGCGCACACGAAGGTTGCCGCGGTCGAGATGTTGAACGTGTGGGCGCCGTCGCCGCCGGTGCCGACGACGTCGACCAGGTTCTGCGGATCCTTCACCGAAACCTTGGTCGCGAGCTCACGCATCACCTGCGCGGCGGCGGTGATCTCCCCTATCGTTTCCTTCTTCACGCGCAGGCCGATCACGATCGCCGACATCATCACCGGCGACATCTCCCCGCTCATGATCCGGCGCATGAGGTCGAGCATTTCGTCGTGGAATATCTCGCGGTGCTCGATGACCCGCGTCAGCGCTTCGAGGTTGGTGATGCTCATGATGCCTCCCTGGAATCTTCCAAAAAATTCTTCAGCAGCGCATGTCCGTGCTCGGTGAGCACGGACTCGGGATGGAACTGCACGCCCTCGACCGCCAGCGCGCGGTGGCGCACGCCCATGATTTCGCCGTCTTCGGTCTGGGCGCTGATCTCCAGGCATTCCGGAAGACCTTCCCGGGAAATCGCGAGCGAATGGTAGCGCCCGGCGTCGAAGGGCGTAGGCAGGCCGCGAAACACGCCTCGGCCGTCATGGCGCACCGGCGATGTCTTGCCGTGCATGAGCGTTCTCGCGCGCACCACCCTGCCGCCGAAAGCCTGGCCGATCGCCTGATGGCCCAGGCACACGCCGAGCAGCGGAATCCTGCCGGCGAACTCGCGCACCGCGGCCAGCGACACGCCCGCCTCGTCCGGCGTGCACGGCCCCGGTGAAATCACGATGCGCTCCGGCGCGAGCGCCGCGATGCCGGCGACATCGACGGCGTCATTGCGCAGGACTTTCACCTCGGCCCCCAACTCGCCCAGGTACTGCGCCAGGTTGTAGGTGAACGAGTCGTAGTTGTCGATCAAGAGCAGCATGATCAGACTTCCAGGGCAGCGAGCGAGGCCTGTTCCAGGCCCTGCGAGGCGATTTCCGCGGCGCGCAGGATTGCGCGTGCCTTGTTGCGCGTTTCCTGCCATTCCGCATCCGGGACCGAGTCGGCGACGATGCCTGCGCCCGCCTGGACGTGCAGCATCCCATTCTTCACCACCGCGGTGCGGATCGCGATCGCCAGGTCCATGTTGCCGTCGAAACCGAGATAGCCCACCGCCCCCGCGTAGATGCCGCGGCGCTCCGGCTCCAGTTCGTCGATGATTTCCATCGCGCGCACCTTGGGCGCGCCGCTCACCGTGCCCGCCGGGAAAGACGCGCGCAGCACTTCAACCGCGTCCAGCCCTTCGCCCAGCGTACCCTCGACATTGGAGACGATGTGCATCACGTGCGAATAGCGTTCTATGGCGCGAAACTCGGTGAGCCGCACCGTGCCGGTCTTCGCCACGCGCCCTGCGTCGTTGCGTCCCAGGTCGACCAGCATCACGTGCTCGGCCGCCTCCTTCGGATCGGCGAGCAGTTCGCGCTCCAGCGCGAGATCCTCGTCGCGCGTCTTGCCGCGCCGGCGCGTTCCGGCGATCGGTCGCACGGTCACCGTGCCGTCTTCCAGCCGCACCAGGATCTCCGGCGATGAACCCACGACGTGAAAGTCCCCGAAATCGAAATAGAACATGTAAGGCGACGGATTGACCGCCCGCAACGCCCGGTAGAGCGACATCGGCGACCCGGCGTAGGGCTGCGACATGCGCTGCGAGAGCACGATCTGCATCGCGTCGCCCGCCTCGATGTAGCGCTTGGCACGCTCCACCGCCGCCTTGAACGGGGTCTCGCCGAAATTCGACGCGGGCTCGCCGCTTGTGGCCCCGGGGATCGCCGGGCGCTCCGGCGCAAGCGCCAGCGGCAAGCGCAGCGCGCCGGTCAATTCGCGCAGCCGCTGTGTTGCGTCCCGGTAAGCGCCGGGTCTCGCGGGGTCGGCGAATACGACCAGGAACAGGCGCCCGGTCAGGTTGTCGACCACCGCGACCTCCTCGGACAACAGGAGCAACATGTCGGGGCAGCCGAGCGAATCGGCCTTGAGCCAGCCGCCTGCGAGCCGGGGCTCGATCCAGCGCACGGTGTCGTAGCCGAAATAGCCCACCAGGCCCCCGCACAGGCGCGGCAGGCCGGGAAGCTCGGCGACGCGGTAGCGCGACAGGAAGTCGCGCACGAATGCCAGCGGGTCGGCCCCTTCGGCTTGCTCCACCACGGCATCGCCTTGCAGCACGGTCACGTGGCGCCCCACGGCACGCAACGCGGTGCGGGTGACCAGGCCGATGAACGAATAGCGCCCGAATCGCTCGCCGCCGATCACCGATTCCAGCAGGTAGGTGTACGGCCGGTTGGCGAGCTTCAGATAGACCGACAGCGGCGTGTCGAGGTCGGCGCAGGTTTCGAGAACGACGGGTATGCGGTTATAGCCCTGCGCGGCAAGCCGCTTGAATTCTGCTTCAGTCATCTACTGCTCCACGAAGAACTGCCTGAGATCGGTATCGGTTGCGCGCTGCCCGAATTGCGGAATGGGCGGGCGCGCGAGCGCAAAGGTGTCAGCTGCGCCACCAGCGCCAGCTACGCCATTGCGTCCGAATCTCTGCAGCTTCGTGGAACATGAATGAAATGACCTAATCGCCAATCGTACAGAACCTAAAGCTCATGCCTACTTTAATGCAGTGCCCCTTCGCTTGTAAAGCGACTGCGAGCGGCCAAAACTCCGCCGACACTACCACAGGTGGTCGTAAATGGCCGGATCGGGTTGAGCGACGTAGTACTTGTAAGTACCCTTCAGGTCAAAATACACCCAAGCCAGCATGTGCTTCGAATAATCCGGATAAAGATAGTCCCACACCTCCTCACCCTGGCGCAGAAAGGTCATTCGCGCGACTGGCTTGCCCAGCACCTTGATGACATCCTCTTTCGTCGACTGACCTGGGCGAAGCTCGCGGAAGTTGGATTCCCTAAGGGTCCACCAAGCTTTCACGCCGGGGTCCGTTGCACATCCCGATGCCAGCAGCAGAAAGACCACGCAGAAAGTCTTCAGCTTTCGCATATGCGCCTCCGCAAACCAAGGGTGACTGGGATCAGTTAACAGCCCGCTGCTTCCGGTATTCCCGGGAATCGC
>MEQZ01000086.1:0-4937 GCA_001770425.1 Betaproteobacteria bacterium RIFCSPLOWO2_02_FULL_65_20
AAGGCTCGCGAAGATTGCGCAGTCATCCCGTTCCTCCCAGGTCTTGCAACCAGTTTTCGCCCCATGTAATTCGGACTCGTCTTTGGTCACCCCATGTTCCGCAGTTTCCGTAACGCCTGTATTACTTGTGACATCCTGGATCTTGTTAGGCATTTCTCGCTCCTTCTTACTGCCGACCCCGTTAGCGGGACGCCTTTGATGGCAACTGCGTTGATGTATTCCTAATGAATGCTACCGTGACTAATATGCATTCAAAGTCCGTCACATTGCCCGTCTTCAGAAAAGGGGCAACGACCAATGATTTATTTCAGCATCACTACGTCGCGCCGTCTATGCGCTAACACACATAGCGCTGCTCGAACAGGCGAAAGCACTAGTGATGCTCATCATCGACGCCTATACCGACCCGCGGACTTTCGGTATAACGATCCCGAAAAGGCAAAAAGGCCACCGCGATGGATGGCCTAAGTGCTTGCTTTGTATGGCTCCCCGACGAGGGCTCGAACCTCGGACCTGCGGATTAACAGTCCGTCGCTCTACCAGCTGAGCTATCGGGGAATTGGGAGAGGCGCGATTTTAATGCGTCCGCGCCCCTGGGTCAACGCAACGGGCCGGTGCTGCGCCGGCCCGCGGCGCGCTAGCTGATCACTTTTGCAATCGCATCGGACACGTAATCGATGTTCTTCGAGTTGATCGCGGCCACGCAGATGCGGCCGGTGTCGATGGCGTACACGGAGAATTCCTCGCGCAGCCGCGTCACGGCCTGCTTGGAGAGGCCCGAATAGGAAAACATGCCGCGCTGGCGCACGACAAAGCCGAAGTCGTGCTTGGGCGCCTTGGCGCGCAGCGTGTCGACGAGCTGCTGGCGCACCGTGCGGATGCGCTCGCGCATGTGTCCGAGTTCCTGCTCCCACTGGGCGCGCGCCTCCGGCGAAGTAAGAACGGCAGCGACGATCTGGCCGCCGTGGGTAGGCGGATTGGAGTAGTTGGTCCGCACCAGGCGCTTGATCTGCGACAGCGCGCGCGCGGCCTCGTCGCCCGTTCCGGCCACCACCGACAGCCCGCCGACGCGCTCGCCGTAGAGCGAGAAGGTCTTGGAGAATGAATTGGACACGAACGCCACGCCGCCTGCCTTGGCGAACAGCCGCACCGCCGCGGCATCGGCATCCAGGCCGTCGCCCAGGCCCTGGTAGGCGATGTCGAGCAGCGGCACCAGTCCGCGCTGGTTCACCGTCTCGACCACGGTGGCCCACTGGTCGGGAGTGAGGTCGACGCCGGTCGGGTTGTGGCAGCAGGCGTGCAGCACCACGATCGAACCCGCGGGCAGGCCGCGCAGGCTTTCGATCATGCTCGCGAAGTTCACGCCGTGGGTCGGCGCGTCGTAGTAGGGGTAGGCGTTGACCGCGAACCCGGCGTTCTCGAATATCGCGCGGTGGTTTTCCCAGCTCGGTTCGCTGATCCAGACCTGCGCCTGGGGCAGCAGGCGGCGCAGGAAGTCGGCGCCGACCTTGAGGCCGCCGGTGCCGCCCAGGGTCTGCACCGTGATGACGCGGTTGTCCTTGAGCGCCGGGTTGTCGGCGCCGAACACCAATGTCTGCACGGCCTTGTCGTAAGCCGCCAGGCCGTCGATCGGTAGGTAGGCTCGCGGCGCGGACTTCTCGGCCATTTCACGCTCGGCGCGGCGCACGCACTCGAGCACCGGCACCTTGCCGGTGTCGTCGTAATAGATGCCGACACCCAGATTCACTTTTTTCGGGTTCTTGTCGGCGACAAATGCTTCGGTGACCCCGAGTATCGGATCGCGGGGTGCCATTTCGACTTGGGCAAGCACGTTGGAGGTCATGACGGTCTTCTCTCGTTAGGGGACGAACTGTTACACTGAAGGGCTTCCGTTGCAGTGCAACATTCTATACCTTTGATCGTTACTTTTCCCAACAGTCCGTTCCGGCTCAACCAGCCTTATCCGCCGGCGGGTGACCAGCCGGAGGCGATCGAGAAGCTCATCGAGGGCATCGGGGACGGGCTCGCCTATCAGACCCTGCTCGGGGTCACGGGCTCCGGCAAGACCTACACCATGGCCAACGTGATCGCGCGCATGGGCCGGCCGGCCCTGGTGCTCGCGCCGAACAAGACGCTCGCCGCGCAGCTCTACGCCGAATTTCGCGAGTATTTCCCGGAAAACGCGATCGAATACTTCGTCTCCTACTACGATTATTACCAGCCCGAGGCCTACGTACCATCGCGCGACCTGTTCATCGAGAAGGATTCCTCGATCAACGAGCACATCGAGCAGATGCGGCTGTCGGCAACCAAGTCGCTGCTGGAGCGCGAGGATTCGATCATCGTCGCCACGGTGTCGTGCATCTACGGCATCGGCGACCCGGTCGACTACCACGGCATGATCCTGCACCTGCGGGAAAAGGAGAAGTATTCCCAGCGCGACATCATCGCGCGCCTGGCGGCCATGCAGTACGATCGCAACGAGCTCGACTTCCGCCGCGGCAGCTTCCGCGTGCGCGGCGACGTGCTGGACATCTTCCCGGCGGAAAACTCCGAGACCGCGCTTCGCATCACGCTGGATGACGACGAGGTGGAGATCCTCATGCTGTTCGACCCTCTCACCGGGCATGCGCACCACCGGGTGCCGCGCTTCACGGTGTATCCGTCCAGCCACTACGTCACGCCGCGCGCGACCACGCTGCGCGCCATCGAGGCGATCAAGCCGGAACTCGCCGCGCGCATCGAGTTCTTCCAGAAGGAGAACAAGCTGGTCGAGGCGCAGAGGATCGAGCAGCGCACGCGCTTCGACCTGGAGATGCTGAACGAGCTGGGGTTCTGCAAGGGCATCGAGAACTACTCGCGCCACCTGTCCGGGCGCAAGCCGGGGGAGCCGCCGCCGACGCTGATCGACTACCTGCAGCCCAAGGCGCTCATGATCATCGACGAGTCGCATGTCACCATCGGCCAGCTCGGGGGCATGTACAAGGGCGACCGCTCGCGCAAGGAGAACCTGGTCGACTACGGCTTCCGTCTGCCCTCGGCGCTGGACAACAGGCCGCTCAAGTTCGAGGAATTCGAGGGCGTGATGCGCCAGACGATTTTCGTATCGGCGACGCCGGCCGATTACGAGCGGCAGAAATCGGGGCAGGTGGTGGAGCAGGTGGTGCGCCCGACCGGGCTCGTCGACCCCCAGATCGAGGTGCGGCCGGCCTCCACGCAGGTGGACGACCTGCTCTCGGAGATCAGCCTGCGCGTGGCGGGCCTGGAGCGGGTGCTGGTGACCACGCTCACCAAGCGCATGGCCGAGGAGCTCACCGATTACCTGGCCGAGCACGGCGTCAAGGTGCGTTATCTGCACTCGGAGGTGGAGACCGTGGAACGCGTGGAGATCATCCGCGACCTGCGGCTGGGCGTGTTCGACGTGCTGGTGGGCATCAACCTGCTGCGCGAAGGCCTGGACCTGCCCGAAGTGTCGCTGGTTGCCATTCTCGATGCGGACAAGGAGGGGTTCCTGCGCTCGGAGCGCTCGCTCATCCAGACTATGGGACGCGCGGCGCGTCACATCAACGGCAGGGCGATCCTGTACGCGGACAGAATGACCGATTCCATGAAGCGCGCGATCGGCGAGACCGGGCGCAGGCGCAACAAGCAGATCACTTACAACGAGAAGCACGGCATCACGCCGGTGGGCATCGTCAAGCGCGTGCGGGAGATGATCGAAGGCGTATACGACAGCCAGCAGATCGATCTGCAACTCAAGGCCGCGCAGGCGCAGGCCCGCTACGAGACCATGTCGGAGAAGCAGCTTGCCAGGGAGATCAAGCAGATCGAGCGCCAGATGCTCGAGCACGCGCGCAATCTGGAGTTCGAGAAGGCCGCCGAAGCGCGTGACCGGCTCGCCGAATTGAAGAGGAACTTCTTCGGCGCGCTGCCCGCAGATGAAGAACCGGAGCCCAGGCGGGCGGCCGGGTAGCGGGAATTTCCCGGTTTTCTTGACGCCCGACAAGTCCGGCCGGCCCCCGTCGGGGACAATTTCGCAGTCAAACGCAGCATGTTCTCAACCTGAACGGATCGAGGAACGATATGGATATCAAGCAAATCGGGATCATAGGCGCGGGCACCATGGGCAACGGCATCGCGCAGGCTTTCGCGCTCTGCGGGTACGACGTGACCATGACGGATGTTTCCGAAGCGGCCGTACAGCGCGGCCTGAAGACGGTCGAAGGCAGCCTCGATCGCCTGGTCAAGAAGGAAAAGCTCACGGCCGAGGCCAAGGGGGCAGCGATGGCGCGTATCAAGACCGCCACCGACCTGAATGCGGTCCGCGGCAGCGATCTGATGATCGAAGCGGCCACGGAGAACCTCGAGCTCAAGCTCAATATCTTCCGGCAGCTCGCCGCGCTCGCCGGCGAGCGGACGATCCTCGCCACCAATACCTCCTCGATCTCCATCACGCGGCTCGCGGCGGCGACCGGGCTCGCCGACCGGGTGATCGGGATGCATTTCTTCAATCCGGTGCCGGTCATGCAGCTGGTGGAACTGATCAAAGGCCTGCAGACCTCGGATGCCACCTATGCCGCGGCGGAAGCCGTGGCGAAAAAGATCGGGAAGACGCCGGTGAAAGTGCGCAACAGCCCGGGGTTCGTCGTGAACCGCCTGCTTTGCCCGATGATCAACGAAGCGATCTTCGCGCTGGCCGAGGGCCTGGCGAGCGCCGAGGAGATCGACAACGCGATGAAACTGGGCGCCAACCACCCGATCGGGCCGCTGGCGCTGTGCGACCTGATCGGGCTGGACGTGGAACTGGCGGTCATGAACGTGCTGTTCGAGGGCTTCAAGGATCCGAAATACCGCCCGGCGCCGTTGCTGGTCGAGATGGTCGAGGCGGGGTATCTCGGCCGCAAGACCGGCCGCGGCTTCTTCAGCTACGCCAAATA
>MEQZ01000086.1:4971-7734 GCA_001770425.1 Betaproteobacteria bacterium RIFCSPLOWO2_02_FULL_65_20
CCGCCGATCAGGCTCAAGTTTCCTTGCGCGTTTCGACGATCTGCAGCGGCTGGCCCAGATCGGCGGGCGGCGGGCGGCGCGGCCGCTTGGCTGGAACGAATTCAGGCTCCGGCGGCAATTCGATCTTTGCACCGCCTTTCGTTTGCACCAGCTGCAGTCCGCTTTCGCGCAGCGCCCGCTCCAGGTCTTCCGGGAATGCGTGCGGTACCGGTGCAGGCGCCGCTGCGGGCCTGTACTCCGGCGGCGCTTCCACCGCAGCGTGCTGCACCGGCGCGGGGGCGGCTTCCACGGGGGCATGGTGTGCGGTTGACGGCGCAGGCTCCACGGCCACCGGCAGGAATTGCTCCGCAACGACTAGCGCAACGCGTTCGGGTTCAGCCGGGAATTGCGCAGGCTGTACCGTCGTGTCGGGCTCCGGTGATGCCTGGGGAGCGGGCGTCGACAGCCCCAGTTCCTGCTGCGGCGCGTCTTCCTGACGCTGCTCTTCGCGCGGTCCGCGCTCCACGCGTTCGCGGCGGCCACGTCCACGCTCGCGACCGCGCTCGCCTTCCGGTCGCGGCGGCCGAGCCTCGCGTTGAGGCGGCCCCGATTCGGCGGGCTGCAGCGCGTGTTCACCTTGACCGGCTTCGGATTGCATCCGGCGCAGGGCTTCCTCTTTCTGCGCCTGCTGCTCGGCAGTCAGTTCGCGCGGCACCTGCTCGCGCGCACGCTGATCGCCGCGCTCACGCCGACCGCGTTCCTGGCGCGGGCCGTGCCGTTCCCCGCCGCCTTCCGGACGGGCGCCGCGTTCGGGTCGTTCCCCCTGACGCGGGCCGCGTTCGGGACGCTCGCCCCCTTCGGGACGCGGGCCGCGTTCGCCGCGATCGGGGCGGGGCGCGCGCTCGCCTTGTTCCGGACGCGCGCCGCGTTCCTGACGCGGGCCGCGCTCGCCGCGCCGCGGTTCACGCTGCTCGCGCGGTCCCTGCTGGCGTTGGTCGCCGCGTCCTTCCTGACGGGGACGGTCGCGATCGCGCCTCTGGTCGCGCCGATGCTGCTCGCGGCGCGGCTCGTCCTTGCCTGGCGCGCGCGGTTTTTCCGTGGCGGGCTGCTCGCCCCTGAACCAGCCGAGAATGCGCTCGATGATGCCGGCGCGCTCCGCGGGCCTGGCCGCAGGAGCGGTCCGCACCGGCGCGGGCATGGGCGCCGGCGCCGACTGGTCGGGCGTGAAATTCTGCACCGCGGCCTGCGCCCGCTGCGGCTTCGCTTCCTGCGCAGCCGCGGCCTTGGATTCCTCTTCGCTGGGAGCCTCGACCAGCTCGTAGCTCGCCGGCAGCGCGCCTTCCTGGTTCAGATCGTCGTGGCGCAGGCGCGCGATGGTGTAGTTCGGCGTATCGAGGTGGATATTCGGGATCAGCACCACGTTCACCTTCATGCGCGCCTCGATGGCGTGTATGTCGGTGCGCTTTTCGTTCAGCAGGAACGTGGCGACGTCCACCGGAACCTGTGCGTGAATAGCAGCACTGTTCTCCTTCATCGCCTCTTCCTGGATGATGCGCAGGATGTGCAGTGCGGTCGATTCGATGCCGCGGATGAAGCCGGTGCCGCTGCAGCGGGGGCAGGGCAGGTGCGCGGTCTCGCCCAGCGAGGGGCGCAGCCGCTGGCGCGACAGCTCCATCAGTCCGAAGCGCGAAATCTTGCCCATTTGCACGCGCGCGCGGTCGAAATGCAGCGCATCGCGCAGGCGCGTCTCGACTTCGCGCTGGTTGCGCTGGTTCTCCATGTCGATGAAGTCGATCACGATCAGGCCGCCGAGGTCGCGCAGCCTCAGTTGGCGGGCGATTTCGTCGGCCGCCTCGCAGTTGGTGCGAAACGCCGTCTCCTCGATATCGTGGCCCTTGGTGGCGCGCGCCGAGTTGACGTCGACGGAGACCAGCGCTTCGGTGTGGTCGATCACCACCGCGCCGCCCGACGGGAGCGACACCTGGCGTGAGTAGGCGGTCTCGATCTGGTGCTCGATCTGGAAGCGCGAGAACAGCGGCACGTCGTCGTGGTACAGCTTCACGCGGTTGACGTTGTCGGGCATGACGTGCGCCATGAACTGCTGCGCCTGATCGAAAATCGACTGGGTGTCGATCAGGATCTCGCCGATTTCAGGGTGAAAGTAGTCGCGGATGGCACGGATCACCAGACTGCCTTCCTGGTAGATCAGGAATGCGCCCTTCTGCGTCTTGGAGGCGTCCTCGATCGCGTGCCACAGCTGCAGCAGATAACCCAGGTCCCACGCCAGTTCTTCCTGGGAGCGCCCGATGCCTGCGGTGCGGGCGATGATGCTCATGCCCGAAGGGACCGGCAGCTGATCCATGATGTCGCGCAGCTCGTTGCGCTCTTCACCCTCGATGCGGCGCGAGACGCCGCCGCCGCGGGGGTTGTTGGGCATCAGGACCAGATAGCGTCCGGCCAGGCTGATGAAGGTGGTGAGCGCGGCACCCTTGTTGCCGCGCTCGTCCTTCTCGACCTGGACGATCAGTTCCTGGCCTTCGTGGAGGGCGTCCTGTATGCGGGCGTGGCCGACGTCCACCCCGGCCTTGAAATAGGCGCGGGCGACCTCCTTGAAGGGAAGGAAGCCGTGGCGTTCGGTGCCGTAATCGACGAAGGCGGCCTCGAGACTCGGCTCGACGCGGGTGATGACACCCTTGTAGATGTTGCTTTTTCTCTGTTCTTTCGAGGCCGATTCAATGTCGAGATCGATCAGTTTCTGACCATCGACAATGGCGACACGGAGTT